>JBBQPM010000139.1:0-17998 GCA_038217425.1 Gemmatales bacterium | reverse complement strand
GATCTGACTGGATCGTCGCTTACGCTTCCGGCTCGGAAATTCAAGACGATCTGACTGGATCGTCGCTTACGCTTCCGGCTCGGAAATTCGAGTTAGCACAATTCTTCGATCGGTTCCCCGAAAGGCAGGATGGGGTGAGGCCGACCGGTGTTGTCGTTGTAGTTGACCGAGTAATCGACCCCGAGATGGCGGTAGAGCAGCGCAAGCACGTCTTGCGGCTTTTTCGGCGCATTCTTGGGGAAGGCGCCGCGCGAATCGGATTCACCCACGACGCGGCCTCCCTTGACCGGGCCGCCGGCGAGGACGCCGCTGAAAACGTTGGGATAATGGTCTCGGCCCGCGTTGTTGTTGACCTTGGGCGTCCGGCCGAACTCGCCCCAGGCGACCACCAGCGTCGACTCCAACATGCCGCGTTGTTCGAGGTCTTCCAGGAGCGCGGTGTAAGCCCGATCCCAGCGCGGCAAGAATCCCCGGCGCAGCGAATCGAAGCCGAGCACGTGCGTGTCCCACCAGCGCAGATCGACGGTGACCAGGCGCACGCCGGCTTCGACGAGCCGACGCGCCAGGAGAATGCGTTGACTCCACGCCGGGGCGCCGCAACGATCGGCGGCGCCCGGGTCGAACGCCGGCTGGAAGCCGTAGCGTTCGCGGATGTGTCGCGGCTCGCTGTCGAGGTCGAAGGCGTCGCGGGCTTTCGTCGACGTCAAAATATTCCAGGCCTGCTGCGTGTAACGATCCAGCGCGGTCAGCTGACCCGATCCGTCGATCTCCCGGCGAATCGAATCGAAGCTCGCCAGCAGCTGCCGACGTTCGCCGACCTGTTCGAGCGTGACGCCCTGAGGCGGGCTGAAGTTGGGGAGCACGAACGGCCCCGGTTGCGCGGGATCGACTTGCGTTTCGAACGGCTTGTGCGCGACGCCGAGGTAGGCGGAACCGGTGCCGGGAACCTGCCGCGGAATCATCACGTAGGAGGGCATATCGGGCGTGAGATGACCGATCTGCCGGGAGACGATCGAGCCGCAGCTGGGATGGATGTTTTCGTCGGGGTTTCGACCGGTGTTGTAGCCGGTGAAGCAGATCTGATCGCCCGTGGAATGGCCGGCGTCGTGATGGTGCAGGCTGCGAATGATCGAGTATTTGTCCTGCATGCGTGCGGACATGGGGAGCATATCGGAGACGAGGACGCCGGGAACTTTGGTGTTGATGACGCCGAACTCGCCGCGATATTCGTCGGGGGCGTCGGGCTTTGGATCCCACATATCGATATGGCTCGGCCCGCCCCGCATCCAGAGGATGATGACGGAGGTCTGTCGGGAGCCGCGGCCCGGTTGATCTTCCGCCTTGAGCACCTGCGCCAGCGACAGGCCTGCGGTCCCAAGGACGCCCGCTTTGACGAAGCTGCGTCGGCTGAGCACGCTGCGCTGCATATCGGCACATCCGCGAGACGCGTCCGCTTTACGACTCATGCGAGACTCCAGGAAGAAGAGAGACCGAGGCGGGAGGAGGCAGGTGGGCAATTCTAATATCGACTTTTATCATGGTCAAATGCACATCGTTTGACAAGAGGAAAACGCTCGAAATACCAAAAGAGGGCGCGCCAATGGTTTCCGGCACTCGTCCCGGCATAATCGGCGAGCCAGGTCGCGTAAGCGCCTGGAGTAACCGCACCGGATGCTGTGCTCCAGGCGCTTACGCGACCTGGCTCGCCAGAATCCATTGGCGCACCCCCAAAAGATCCCGGCGTGCTTGTCATCCGCTATTCCTTGAATACAGGCACTCCGCTAAGCCCATTCTGAAAAGAATTTTTCCTGCCGCGCCAACGAACCATTGGTCTCGGCGTTTCATCGGTGTGAAGCTCATGGCTGCCAACGTGGTTCCAGACGACGAAGCCGACCTGATCCAGCGCTCGCAACGCGGCGATCGTGAGGCGTTCGCTGGGCTTGTGGATCGCTATTGGAATCGCCTGTATCGCTGGCTCTATCACCTTTCGCACAATCAGCATGAAGCGGAGGATATGGCGCAGGAGGCCTTTCTGAAGGCGTTCCGATCGATTGCCGGATTCGTGCCGAAGGTAGGCTTTCAAGCGTGGTTGTTTCGCATCGCCTACAACGCCTTTGCGAGTTTGCATCGGCCCAAGAAGTTGGTCCGGCAAACTCTGCCCGAAGAGTGGCTCAGCAAGGAACAAGACCCGGCCGATGCGATGCTTGCCGCGGAGGCGATGATTCAGCTTACGCGCGGCGTCGGTCGGTTGCCGAGCGAATATCGCGGCCCGTTTTTGCTTCGCGTGGAGGAAGAGATGTCGTTCCAGCAAATTGCCGAGATCCTCGATTTGACGGAAGAAACGGCTCGCTGGCGCGTCTACAAGGCGAGACAGAAGTTGATGGAAGTCATGCAGCCCTATTTGCAGACGGAGGATAAGCCGTGAAATGCGCCGATTGCAGGCAGCGGTTGTTGCTCGCCGAGAATCCTTCGGACGCCGACCCGGAGTGCGCGGGACACCTCAGCCTCTGCGCCGCGTGCAAGGCCTGGCACGGGCAATTGCTCACCATCGAACGTCACGTGCCGCTGCTGCCAGTTCCTGCGTCGAAAGGCGACGACCAGCTGAAACGGTTATTCCTGCTGCCGCTTGAGCCAGCTCCCGCGCCGGCGCCGACTCGCCCGATTCGGCGGGTGCGAAAATACTTCATGGCGGCGCTCGCTCTGGGCGTGTTGATCGCCACGGGCCTGATACTCGGCGATTGGGCGGTTCGCCGGATGAGCCCGGCAACCAAAATGAACGACGTGCTGGTGCAGCAACCCGTCAAGCCGGTTGCCCTGGAGGAGGATCATGAGTTGGTCCTCAAGGTGCTCGATTGCAACCTGGAGTTGGCGCAGACGAAGAACCCGCGGACGCGCGTTGAGATCCTGGGGAAATTAGCCGACGTCCTGAGCGGCGCGTCGGCGAGTCTGGTGAAGGCCGGGAAGCCGACGGAATTGAGGGCGGTCGCAGAATTGTACGGCAAGGTAATCCGAGACGGGATTCTGGGTCGCGCCAAAGTTCTCGAGGACGGCCGGGAGACGTTGCTCGAAGCGGCCCAGAAACTCGAGCTCCACGCCAGTGCGTCGACTGCCCTCGCGAAAACGGTCGGCGCGGAGTTGGCGGAACCGATGCGTCAAATCGCACTTGCTTCGCGCGAAGGCGCCCGCGGGCTTCGCGACCTCTCGAAGGAGGGAGCAGAATGAAACGCTCCATATTATTTGCGTTCGGTCTAGCCTGTCTCGCGCTGAGTTGGTTCGATGATTCCTCGCGAGCGGAAACAGCGGTTCCGAGCATGCCGGGCATGGTCGGAATATTGGTCGACGCCGCACTGGAGCTTTCGGAAGCCGACGACCCATTGGTCCGCGCTCGAATCTGTCAGCGCTTGGCCGATCGGATGTCGCGCGAAGTTCAAGACTCCGCCAAGAAGGGGGAAGTCAAACGTGCGACATCGTACGGCCAATATCTGGAGTTGGTGCTGGTGGAAGGCGTGGGCGAGACGCTCCGCCAAGCTCACCAAGAGGTCCCTGCGAACTCGCCTCAGAGTGCCGAGGTCGAGTTGCTCTCGCAGCAAGCGTCGAGCGTGGCCGGCAGCGCGGAAAAGTCGCTCGAAACTTCTGCAGCCCAGGATCAACCGGCGATGAAGGAGGCGGTACTGAAAATCCAGGAGGCGAAAAAGGAGACGGAGAATCGCAGCCAGGGCAAAGGCAAGATGCCCGGCTGGATGAAGAAGGGCAAGAAGAAGTAGTTCGCATTCGATCCAGGTAATTTCCATCCCATCACTGTTTCGGAGGTCGGTCATGAATTCGGTGCGTACGCGGTGCGCGCGTTGGTTCCTGCTGCTTGGCGTCGTCGCCATTGTGCTGCTTTGTTCCCTTGATGCGGTCCTCGCCGAAGGCAAAGGCAAAGGAGGCGGCGGGCAGGGTAAGGGGAAAGGCAAAGGGGGCGGGGGAGGCGTCGATAACGCGATCCTGCTGGAGTTGCAACATCTGTTGCCGCTCTTTGCCAAACTCGACAACAATCCAAAGGACTTCAAGCAACTCGAACGCGCGTTTCAACAACTCCTCGGCATCGTGCTGAACGACAATGCGAAGGGGAACATGGGCAAAGGCATGGCCCAGGTTGGAAAGAAGGGGCAAGGTCAACAAAAAGGCGGCGGTCAGGGAGGCAAGGGCCAGGCGGGCAAAGGAGGCGGCAAAGGAGGCATGATGTGCGGAAATGTCGGTCAACAGGCCGGCAAGAACTGCGGAAAGAAGCCTGCCCCAAACAACGCCGTTCAGAACGGCGCCGGCAAGCCAGGCCAGGGCGGGCAAATCGCCAAGAAGGGCGCGCCGATGAACGTGCCGAAGCTGCAACCCAAGAATGCGTTCGCCAAGGCAGGCCAGGGGCCGCAAAACATGCAGGGCGGCAAGAAGGCCGGGCCGATGAACGCGCCGCAGATGCAACCCAAGATCGCGTTCGCAAAAGCAGGGCAGGCGCCGCAAAACATGCAATTTGGCAAAGCCCCAAACAAGGCTGGCCCCGGCGGCATGCAGCAGAAATTCCAAGGCGCGAAAGCGCCCTTCAAAGGACCGGGCGGCGGCGGTCAACAAAACGTCATGGCCCAACGCGCTCCCCAGTTCTTCGCCGTCGCGGGAAATCTCGGCGGCAAAGCGGGAGCAGGGCGCAAAAAATAATCGTTCCGGAGCGAGCGACCCGGTCTCGCTCGCTCCTCTCTTTTACAGAACTATTCGTGGACGCGTTCACCGAGGATCTCATGGCCAATTCGACCCCGCCCGGCAAGAGTCGCTTGATCGCCAAGGCCTATGTGCCTCCCGTCGCTGCGAAACCAACTCGGCAGCCGGCGTCGCAAATGCCGCTCGCGCTCGCCGCCCTGGCACTGCTGATGGTCGCGGGGATAGTAGCGATGGTCGTCGCTTGGAATCTCCTCCGCGAGTCGCCCGCGGTTGCGATGCCTCAACTGGAAGTCGCCCCATCGACCAAGCCGGTCCCGTCTGGAGAAGCGCCGAAGCCGAAAGCCAAATCGTCCGTCTTCGCCCCGAGCAAGAATCTCGTACTTCCGCAGGTGGGAGTCGCTCAAAAGCCGAAGAACGTCGCGCCGCCTGAGGCCGTCATCGCTTCCGATCCGCAGCGGGAAGCGTTGCTCGAATGCGTCGGCTCGCTCAGCGCCATGCACTTGTACCAGTCGTATCTCAACCTCGGCCTGCTGGCGGATGCGTACGAACACGAAACCTACCAACAGGCCGAGGCGGAACAGATCCTGGCGACCATCGTAACGTTCGTGCAGACCCTGGACGAACAGATGGCCAAAATCGAGACCGGCAAACTGGAGCCCGCGGAAGCGAAAACGCTGAAGGAGGTGCGCCAGATCTCCAAGAAACTCGAGAAGCAGGCAGACCTCTTGCAGGAAATCTGGGAAGCCGTCGATCCCCTGGCGAGCAAGAATTATCAGGATCTGCGCAAGGAAACGTGGAACGAGATACGAACGATGCTTGGCCTGCCGGAACCGATGGAGCCATGAACCTTCGATCTGGAAAAAGCGATGAAAATTGCAAGTTGCCCTCCGGGCATTGCAGTGGAGCCTGCGCAGGGTGGTGTATATATTGACCCTTCGATGTGCCGGGGGCGGGAGCCGCCCCCTCAAATGATCTCCCGCTTTTCCTTCGATCGCAGACGGTTCTCTCATGAAAATCCCGCTGAATTGGCTCCGCGACTACGTTGACGTCACCCTCGAGCCGGCCAAGCTCATCGAACGTCTCACGTTCGCGGGGCTCGAAGTTGCCGGCACGCGCGTCCTGGGCCTGCCGATCCCCGAAGGCGTGCGCGTCAAACCTGAAGACCGCGGGCCGGTGTGGGATCGCGACAAGATCGTCGTCGCCGAGATCACCGGCGTCGACAAACATCCCGACGCCGACCGCCTGAAGCTCCCCACCGTCACCTGGGGGCCGGGCACCTCGAAGCTGCTCGTCACCGGCGCTCCGAACGTCTATGTCGGCGACGTCGGCAAAAAGGTCGTCCTTGGCCTCGCGGGATCGAAGCTTTACGACGGCCATTCCGAAGAACGCGTCATCAAGGAATTGAAGCCGACCAAGATCCGCGGCATCCCCAGCGACGCGATGGTCTGCTCGTTGCTAGAACTCGGCGTCTCCGACAACAAGGCCGATCACGAAGGGATCATCATTCTCGAGGACGACGCCCCGGTCGGCATGCCGCTCGTCGATTTCATGGGGGACGTCGTTATCGAAGTCGACGTGCTGCCGAACATGGCCCGCTGCCTGTCGATGCTCGGCGTGGCCCGCGAAGTCGCGGCGCTCACCGGGCAGAAACTCAAGCTCCCCGCCGACGAAATGCAAGCGTCGGGCGCGGCGATCGCGGGACAGGTGCATGTCGAAATCGCGGATGCGAAGCTCTCGGCCCGCTACGCCGCGGCGCTCATCCAGGGCGTAAAGATCGGACCGTCGCCGGGCTGGATGCAGCGCCGGCTTCTCTACGCCGGCATGAGACCCATCAACAACATCGTCGACGTCACCAACTACGTCATGCTCGAATGGGGCCAACCCCTACATGCGTTCGATTACGATTTTCTCGTTAAGCGGGCCGGCGGTAAGGCGCCGACGATCACGGTGCGTTCCGCCAAGCCGGGCGAGATCCTGGTCACGCTCGACGGCCAAAAACGCGAGCTGGCGCCGGAACATCTGGTGATCGCCGATTCCCAGGGAGCGATCGCGCTCGCCGGCGTCATGGGGGGGCTCGAGACGGAAGTGACGGCGTCCACGAAGAACATCCTGCTCGAGTCGGCGAGTTTCGATTTCGTCAGCATTCGCCGGACCTTCAAACACTTCAATCTCCCCAGCGAAGCGAGCCAGCGCTTCAGTCGCGGCATCCATCCCGAGACCGTGCTCCCCGCGGCTCGGCGGGCGGCGGAACTGATGCGATTGCACGCCGGCGGCACGATCTGCCAGGGACTGGTCGACGCGTATCCCGGGCCGCTGCCGCCGCAAGTGGTCGAGCTGAAACTGTCGCACGTCAATCGCCTGCTGGGCATGGAGTTCCCCCGCGACGAGGCGATTCGCATCCTACGCACGCTCGAATTCGACGTGGTTGAGAAAGACGCCGACACGCTCGTGGCCACGACCCCGACGCATCGCCTCGATATCCAGGCCGGGCCTGCCGATCTCATTGAGGATCTCGTAAGGCTTTACGGCTACGATCGACTCCCTGAGACTCGGCTCCGCGATGAACTCCCGCGGCAATCCGCCAACGTGCCGATGATCTTCGAGGAACGCGTCAAGGACATCCTCGTGGGCGCCGGCCTGCAGCAAGTCATGTGTTACTCGCTCACGACCCCCGAACGCGAGGAGTCGATCGTCGGCGCCGGCAAGAATTACGTCACACTCAAGAATCCGATCAGCAGCGAACGAACGGCGATGCGGCAGAGCGTCCTGGCGAGCGTCCTCGACGTCGCGGCCAGCAATCTCAAACATACCGGCGACGTTCGGCTGTTCGAGGTCGGCGTTGTTTACGTGCCGACCGGCGCCAAGCTCCCCAACGAATCGCGTCGGCTGGCGCTCGTGCTTTCCGGGGACCGGCGCGTCGAGAACTGGAACGACGCCGGGGCGGCGAACGCGCCGCTCGATTTCTTCGATCTCAAGGGGATCGTCGAGGTGCTGGCCGAGGATCTGCACCTCGCGAACGTCCGCTACCAGCCGGCGCAGGCCGCGTTCCTGCATCCGGGCAAGTCGGCGACGCTCACGGTCGCCGGCAAGGAGATCGGCTCGTTCGGGGAACTTCATCCGCAGATCGCGGAAGCGTTCAAGCTGGCGGGGCGCATCGTGCTCGCTGCGGACTTCGATCTCGAGGCGTTGCAAGCGAGTCTGCCGGCCCGGTACAGTTACGCGCCGGTGCCGCAGTTCCCGGCCGCCTTGCGCGACATTGCCGTGGTCGTCGAAGAGGAATTGGCCGCGGAGAAGGTGGGGATCGAGATTCGGCAAGCGGGGGGCGATCTGCTGCGGCAGATCCGGTTGTTCGACGTCTACCGCGGCGACAGCGTGCCGGCGGGGCGTAAGAGTTTGGCCTATGCCCTCTCGTACCAGGCCGGCGACCGCACGCTCACGGACAAGGAGATCGACAAGGCACACAAAAAGATCGAGGACCGCCTCAAGCACGTCCTGAAGGCGCAGATCCGCGGCAAAGAATAAACGTCCGGGAGGCCGACTTCCATGATCTCGAAAACGCTATTTGCTCTGCTTCTGATCGCAGTGCCTCTGGTTGCGAACGAGCCCCCCGCGAAGAAACCGAACGTTCTCTTCATTTCGATCGACGACTTGAATGACTGGGTCGAGCCGCTCGGCGGACATCCTCTCGCCAAGACGCCGAACCTGAAACGCCTGGCGGCGCGCGGCACGACCTTTCTGAACGCGCACTGCCAGGCCCCGCTCTGCAATCCGTCGCGCACCAGCATCATGCTCGGCTTGCGGCCTTCGACCACCGGCGTCTACGGCCTGGCGCCGTGGTTTCGTACGCTCCCCCAGTGGCGCGACCGCGTGACGTTGCCGCAACATTTCTCCGCCCACGGCTACAAGACCCTGGGCGTCGGCAAGCTCTTTCACACCGGCCCCGGCGGACCGGGCGTCAAGGCAAAGAACTTCGCCGGGCCGCGCGAGTTCGAGTTCACCGACGCCGCCGGGGGCATCGGCGTCAAGCCCGACAAGAAACTCATCGGCGACACCCCTATGGGGAACAACCCCCTCATGGACTGGGGATTCTTTCCACACCAGGATAAAGACAAGGGGGACTACCAGGCGGCGAGCTGGGCTGTAGAGCAAATCAAGACCGCGCCGAAAGATCGGCCATTCTTTCTGGGCGTCGGCTTCTTTCTGCCGCATGTACCGTGCTACGCCACGCAGAAGTGGTTCGACCTTTACCCCGAGGATGACCGCGTCCTGCCCAAGGTCAAGCAGGACGACCGCAGCGACACGCCCCGGTTCTCCTGGTACCTGCACTGGCATCTTCCCGAGCCACGCGTCGAATGGCTCAAGGAGAAGAATCAGTGGCGCAACCTGTGCCGGAGTTATCTCGCGTGTATCAGTTTCGTCGATGCCCAGGTCGGACGCGTCCTTGACGCCCTGGACCAGGAAGGACTCTCCGACAACACGATCATCGTCCTGTGGAGCGATCACGGTTTTCACCTGGGCGAGAAGGGCATCACCGGCAAGAACAGCCTTTGGGAGCGCTCCACCCGCGTGCCGTTGATTTTCGCCGGGCCGGGCGTGGCCCAGGGGAAATGCACGCAGCCGGCGGAACTTCTCGATCTCTATCCGACCCTGGCGGAGCTATGCGGGCTCCCCGTGCCGAAAAATCTTGAAGGCCTGAGCCTGGCGCCGCAACTCAAGAACGCCCAGGCCAAACGCGATCGGCCTGCAATTACCACGCACAATCATGGCAATCACAGCGTTCGCAGCGAACGCTACCGCCTGATCCGCTACGCTGACGGCAGCCAGGAGTTTTACGACCACCAGACCGATCCCCACGAGTGGACCAACCTCGCCGACAAGAAGGAACACGCCGCGTCGATTGCCGAGCACATCAAATGGCTGCCGAAGATCGACCTGCCTCCTGCGGCCGGCAGCCTTCACCGCATTTTGACGTACGACCGCAAGACCGACGAAGCGGTTTGGGAAGGTAAGACCGTCCGGCGCAGCGATCCGATTCCGAAGTAGATGTCGCAGCGACGCTTGTCGATCCCTCCCTCGAAGTGCGAGTCCCTGAAATGAGTGCCGTAGTCAGCTTGGCCACGCGGTACGCCGTGGTGTTATGGACCAAGAGCATTCGTTGGATGTCGCGAGCGCTGCGTCCCATCCAGAGATTCAAAATGATCAAGTAACGACAGCGAACCGCCGCCGAGCGGCATTTCTTGCGAGATCGCCGCGAGCGTATCCTTCGAACTGCTGAGTCGCGAACTCGGCGGCGGCGGTTCCTCTTCGCGGATCAATCGCAGAACTTCGTCGTATGCCGATTGCTTAATGCGCTGCCGCTGAAGCGGCGTCGAACCGGTGAGTAGCTCGTACAACCGCCGATCTGTTGCAGCAGCTTGTACGCGCCGAGACGCGTGCCGGGCCCCTCGGCGGGGACGTAGTCTTTCGTCGAATCCGGTTGGTCGGCAAGATCGCTCATGAGGTGCTCCGCTTGGAATTGCGGCTCTTGTATCTTTTTGTACGAGCCGAAAGCGTTTGCGCCGCCAGGAGGCGGCGGCTAAACCGAATTTTGTCCGGCTTCGAAGTCGTTCGACCATTCCTGCCCGTGGGACGTCGGACCAAGTTGGCCGACGTCAACCTCGAACCTCATTCTCCAATAGCAGGCAATATCATGTTCGCCAAGATCCTCTGCGGCTTCGCACTCACGTTCGTCAGTTTCCTCGGCTCCGTTCAACAGGCCCAAGCACAGGTCAATCTTTCCGGCACCTGGGTCGGCAAAGGCGGCAGCCAGGTGACCTTCACGCATCGCGGCTCCTCGCTCAGCGGTCCCGCCTGGGGAGGCCCCAATAACTCGACCCTCTCCGGTTCCGTGGCGCTCAGCGGCGGCCCGACCGTCTTCCACGGCAGCTACCAAAATCAACAAGGCAACTTCCGCGGCTGGGGCTCCATCACCGTCACCGTTGATGGTCGCAATACGATCTTCGTTTCGTACCGGGGCTTCGTCAGCAGCGGCGGGCGCACCGTGCCAGTCAGCGATTCGTACTACTGCTATCGGAGGTAATGTTTCGAGAGTTTAGCCGCCACGCCCTCGCGGCGCGGACGGCCGGTCCGCGCCGCGAGGGCGCGGCGGCTAAACCGTCCCCAACCGTTCGCGGGCGGCGGCAGACGTCGCTAGATACTGCTGCCGTTGCTTCCGATTTCCGCTTTGCATCGCTTCATCGTTCCTGTCCAACCGGGATAGAATTCTTTGTCGAGCAACGTCCTGCACGCGGTCGTCTAAACGTAGCGCCGAGGTGATCGCCGCCACCCGACCGTCGTGATCGAGAACTTGGGCGCAGACCCAGGATGACGCGACCTCGATCTCCAGCACGCCCAGACCGACGCGCGACGCCAACATGCCCTCGTTACCGACGATCTGTAACTCGCCGTCGCCGCCACGCATCTCGGCGACTACACGCTTCCCTTCGGAACGCAGTGTGAGCAACGGACCGCTCGTGATCCACGTCCGCCCCGCGCGGATCGCTTCGATCCAGCCGCGATAGCTCCATGGCTCCGGTACCTGCGCATACGTCCGCCAGCCTCCGAGCGTGCCGACGTTCGCGTCCTTGCCGCTTCCCGCGACCAACGGCACATCCCTCCCCGCATTCAGTAACGTGAACCACAGCTCCAGGCTCGCGCCGGGTTCGTAGCGAAGCGCGTCGATCCCGCCCAGGAGGATCTGTGCCGTCAACTCCTCCGGCGCGCTGCACGAGAAGTAGTTGTCGGCAATCACGAGGCCGGGATTCATTCGCACACGGTGACATTGCTGACACCAGTCGGCGAGCGTCCAGACGTCCGTCCCCAGTTCGAATGCCAGCGGATAGACGGGGCGATGGCAGTTGAGCAACAAGAGATTGCCGAGAGGGCTGCGGTTGCGCGAGTTGACGGCGACGAGCGTGCCGGGCTGTTCCAGGATCGCGTTCTGCCCGGAGAAGGCGACGATGTTCGCAAGCGTCGGCGTTTGCACGAGCAGATTGACGACGGCCAAATCCTCGCCGGCGCCTTCGAGCAACGCTGCGTGCGGTGCCAACTCGTGACACGCGATGTCCCCGGCGTACCAGCCTTCAGAACGCAAATCCGCGAGCCGCTCGATCTCGAAACGCATCGAGAGTTTGCCCGGCGCCAGCGGCGTCGTCGCGTCGATCGGCCGATATTCGAGGCCTTTCTCGATGCGGACGCGCAACTCGCCCGGCGGCAGCCGGATCTCGCAGGCGCCGTCGATATAGGCCCACGCCTGGCCGGCAATCCTCGTGTTGCCGCCCAGGTCGGCGTTCTCGGGGAAATGCGCGCGTCTGCCCAGCGGCGCGTGATACGTCCCCTGGGCGTCGGTGATGCGCAGACGGACCGGCGTCTGCTTGCCGGCATCCGTCACGCGCAGGTGGACCGATTGCAGGGTCACTGGTACTGGGCTCCGGCCTTGTCAAGAATCGCCTTGAACGCCGCGATTGCCTTGGGAAATAGCTCCGGCCCGGTGACGCCCCCCGTGGGACCGCCGCCTAAAAGGTGCGGCTCCATGGTCGCGAAGCCGACGTAGCCGCGTTTCACCGCGTCGGCGGTCGATTCGGGGATTCGGCCTTCGCCTTCGCCGGGCATGGAGCCGTGCGGGGCGCCGGTCTTCCAGTCCTTGATGTGGAAATGGACGACGTGATCGCGCAATTTGAGCCAACCCTCCCAGGGATCGTAGCCGCAGAAGACGAAGTTGGCCGCGTCGTACGCCTGGCCGAAGACCGCCGGCGAGAACTGCTTCCGCATCGTCGCCATGATGTCGAGGACGCGGTCGGGGGAGTCGCCGAAAATGCGGTGCTCGTTTTCGTGGATGAGGCGGACGCCTTCCTTCTCGGCCAATTCGCACGACTGCGTCATGCGATTCATGACCTCGCTGCGGTGCTTGGCCCAGTCGTTGTCGAATCCTTCAGGCGGATAGTAGCTGAAGACGCGGATGTTGGGGGTGCCGAAGAGCTTGGCGAGGCTGATGGCGCGTTTGAGACGCTCGAGGTGCGGGGCGAACGGTTCGTCGACGCG
Source organism: Gemmatales bacterium (assembly GCA_038217425.1). Classification (GTDB taxonomy): domain Bacteria; phylum Planctomycetota; class Planctomycetia; order Gemmatales; family Gemmataceae; genus JAIEPT01. The sequence continues at coordinate 5,227 of JBBQPM010000139.1, read as the reverse complement.
GATCTTGCCGATGGGGGAGCCGATGGCGCTGAGCTTGAAGTTGTGCTTTTCGAGCAGCGACTTGAACTCCTGGATCTGCAGATCGGAGAGGGCGAGGACGTTCGTGCCGAGGATGGAGCGGAACTCGATGTGGTTGACGCCCGACCCTTTGAGGATGTCGATCTGGATTTGCGGATCGGGCGAGATTTCGTCGGCGAAGGCGCTGATGGTGAACATGCGGGGAGTCCTGTGAGTGCGGGGTCGGGGATGGAGAGGGTTGTTTTATCGGCTCCGAGGCAGAGCGAGGAGAGACATGGGCGTGAAGTTCGCTCCGCATTCTTGAGGTGGGGCACGTTTATAACGTGCCGCGAAAGCGACATGGCACGTTGCAAACGTGCCCCACGTTGGAGGTGGGCGTGAAGTTCGCTCCGCTTTCTGAGGTGGGGCACGTTGATAACGTGCCGCGAAAGCGTCACGGCACGTTACAAACGTGCCCCACGAGGAGCGTCGTGCGAATCGCTCCCACCCTTTCGCAGAGCTTCCATAGAATGCTCCCAAATCAAACGATGAGGATCCGCCATGACCGACCGCATTGCATACCAGGGCATCACCTTCGACGACGTTCTGCTGGAACCCGCGTTCAGCGAAGTGCTGCCCCGCGACGTCGACGTCCGCACCCAGCTCACGCGCAACATTCGCCTCAATATCCCCGTCCTCTCGTCGCCGATGGATACCGTCACCGAAGGCGAGCTCGCCATTGCGCTCGCGCAGGAGGGGGGCATCGGCATCATTCACAAGAACATGCCGATCGAGGATCAGGCGGCCCACGTCGCCAAGGTCAAACGCTCCGAGAACGGCATCATCACCGATCCGCTGACGCTCTTGCCGACGGAAACGGTCGGTCGGGCTCGGCAAATCATGGAAGAGAAGCACATTGGGGGACTTCCCATCGTGCTTGCGGACGGCACGCTGGTGGGGATCATCACGCGTCGGGATCTGCGGTTTCTATCGCGCAACGACGTGCGGATTTCCGAGGTAATGACCAAGGAAAAGCTGGTGACGGCCCCGGAAAATACGACGTTCGAAGCGGCCGAGCGGATTTTGACGGAAAATAAAGTCGAGAAACTCTTGCTGGTTGACGAAAAGAATAAACTGAGGGGCCTGATTACCATCCGCGACATCGACAAGCTCACCGACTTTCCGTCGGCGTGCAAAGACGGTCGCGGCAGGCTTCGGGTCGGAGCCGCGGTCGGCGTGCGCGATTACGAGCGTGCGCACGCCCTGATCCAGGCAGGCGTTGACGTGCTGGTCGTCGATTCCGCGCACGGGCATTCGAGCAACGTGCTCGAAACCGTGAGCGAGATCAGGAAACGGCACACGATCGACATCATCGCCGGGAACGTGGCGACGGCGGCGGGAGCAAGGGCGCTATTAGACGCCGGCGCCGACGCAATCAAAGTGGGCATCGGCCCCGGCTCGATCTGCACGACGCGGATCATCTCGGGCGTGGGCGTGCCGCAGATCACTGCCGTGATGCAGGCGGCCGAAGGGGTGGCGGGCACGGGAGTGCCGATCATCGCCGACGGCGGCATCCGCTACTCGGGCGACATGACGAAGGCGATCGCCGCCGGCGCCAGCGTCGTTATGCTAGGCGGGCTCCTCGCCGGGCTCGCGGAAAGCCCCGGGCAGCTGGTGATCTATAAGGGCCGAACGTTCAAGACCTACCGTGGCATGGGCTCCCTGGGAGCCATGGCCGGGGGCTCGAGCGACCGCTATCGGCAAGGGGATTCTCCCAAGGGGAAGCTCGTACCCGAGGGAGTTGAAGGACGCGTCCCCTACAAGGGAGATTTGGCGCCCTTCATGTATCAGCTCGTGGGCGGCTTACGCGCCGGCATGGGCTACTGTGGTACTCGGAATATCGAAGAATTACGCACCCTGTCCCGCTTCATCATGGTGAGCGGCGCCTCGGTGCAGGAGAGTCATCCGCATGACATTCTCATTACGCAGGAAGCGCCCAACTACCAGACCCGCACCGACCCGGTCCATACCGACGGCGGCTAGCCTGGCCCTGCTCCTGGCCGCGCTGACGGCCTGCGCGCAGCAGCCGCTGCCGTTCCAGGCCGTCGCCATGGGTCAGCCCGAAATCCAGCGCACCATCAATTTCACGATGGTCCCCCAGCAAGACCAGGCCCAAAATCCCAATGAGGGCGTCACCAACCAATCTCTCCAACCGCAACCCGGGCCCCCGATCCAGCGCACTGGCTTCCAGCGCCCCGGCGTCGATGACTCCGGCTTCTACATCAATACCGAACTCCCCGGCGTATTGCGCCTCTTCAAGCGGACGTCGGAAAAGACGTTCCAGAAAGAACTCGAACTCGAATTCAACCGGACGGGCCAACGCATCGCCTTCCCGCCCGAGCCGCAGGTCTCCAACGAACCGTACCAACCGCGAGTCTTCGCGTCGATCGTCCGCGAAGTCACCCCCAGCGTGGTCTGCCACGGCCGCGTCTTCTTCGAGCAGCCCAACTTCGATCGCCATGGCTGGGAACTCGGCTACCTCCAGCCGTTCATTAGCGGCGGCGTCTTCCTGTACGACGTGGTGCTATTCCCCTACCACTCCTGGACGGACCCCTGCGACGTCTTCGAATGCAGTGCGGGCAAGTGCTTGCCGGGCGACCGCACGCCGCTCTATTGGTACCGCGAAAAGCTCAGCTTCACGGGGCTCGTGGGCCAATCGCTGGCGATCGGCACGGGCCTGGTGATGTTCCCGTAGGAGAATTCGGCGAGCGGGGCGGCGTTAGCCCCCCCGGTGCGTCACGCGAATGCAAAGTGCATCACCCCTTCATTTTATATCACGTACCGGGGGACTAACGTCCTCCGGTCGCCTTTTTTGCGTCCCCCCCGCACATCTTGCACATCTTTCATAACCGTTTAACTTCCCGGCTTTTTCCCATTTTCCGCGCGAAGTTCGTTTCCGTTGTCAGAAAATCCGGTTAAGATCGTCGTATTGGCGAGACTCTCCCGATTGCACGGGCCGAGCACGCGCCTCCCTATAACCCGATCTCCCGCTTTTCACCCGAGAGAAACGCATGAATCCGCAAGAAGGCATCAAGTCCAGCGCTCCCGCCCCCATGGTGTTGTCGCAAACCAAGCCCCTCGAAGCGCTTGGAACCAACGAACTCGAAGCGGCGAAACGGCTCAAGACCTCCTTCGAAAGCGTCAAACAGCAACTCTCCCAGGTCATCGTCGGCCAAGACAACGTCATCGAAGAACTGCTCATCGCCATGTTCAGCCGAGGCCATTGCATCCTCGAAGGCGTTCCGGGTCTGGCCAAGACCCTCATGATCGCGACTCTGGCACGCTGCCTGTCGCTGGATTTTAGCCGTATCCAGTTCACGCCCGACTTGATGCCCTCGGATATCACCGGGACGGAAGTCATCGAAGAGAACCGCTCCACGGGCTCGCGCGAGTTCAAGTTCATCCAGGGGCCGTTGTTCGCCAACGTCATCCTGGCGGACGAAATCAACCGCACGCCCCCCAAGACGCAGGCCGCGCTTCTGGAAGCCATGCAGGAACGCCAGGTCACCGTCGGCCGAGTTCGACACAAACTGAGCGACCCGTTCTTCGTCCTCGCCACCCAGAACCCGATCGAGCAGGAAGGCACCTATCCCCTGCCCGAAGCCCAGCAAGATCGCTTCATGTTCAAGGTGTTTGTGAAGTATCCGACGTTCGCAGAAGAGTTTGAGATTGCTCGGCGAACCACGTCGATCATGCAGGACAACATCCAGCAGGTGCTTTCGGGAGCGCAGATTCTCGAAATTCAGCGACTCGTGCGGCGTGTGCCGGTGTCGGATCATGTAATTCAGTACACGCTGGCGCTGGTTCGGCAGACACGTGTGAGCGAACCGGGGACGCCGACGTTCATCAAGGATTGGCTGTCGTGGGGCGCCGGTCCGCGAGCCGTGCAGTTCCTTATTCTGGGCGGCAAGGCGCGGGCTCTGCTTTATGGCCGACAATCGGTGACGACGGACGACATTCAGGCGCTCGCCACGCCGGTACTTCGGCACCGCATCCTGACCAACTTCACCGCGGCATCGGAAGGCATCAACCCCGACGTGGTCGTCGAACGGCTGCTGCGCGAGACGCCGGCGCGCGAAGGGGAATTGCAGCGCGATCCCCGTTTTGCCCCGATGTTCGCTCGCTAACTATGAACGAGCCGACGGCCGTGAGGAAGTGCTTGACTCCTAACGGTCGCGGCTCGGTAATTCCTCATGAGGCATTCCCTTGGCGATACCCACTCAGGACGACCCGCGTCGCTTTTTGCATCCCGATGCGGTCCACCGCATTTCCGGTCTGGAACTCCGCGCCCGCCAGGTGGTCGAGGGGTTCATCTCCGGCATGCACCGGAGCCCGTTTTTCGGCCATAGCATCGAGTTCCGCCAGCACCGCGACTACACCAGCGGCGACGACATCCGCCATCTCGACTGGAAAGTCTGGTCCAAGACCGACAAATTCTACATCAAACAGTACGAGGCCGAGACAAACCTCCGCAGCCATTTCATCCTCGACGTCAGCGCCTCGATGGCCTACGGCAACGGGGCGATGAACAAGTACGAATACGCTTGCACTGCGGCCGCCTGCCTTGGATACCTGATCTTGCGGCAGCAAGACTCCGCCGGGATCATGACCTTCGACGAGGACATCCGCAACGTCGTCCCGGCTCGAAGTCAGACGACGCATCTGGAAGCCATCCTCAAGGCGATGCACGTCAGTCGGCCTCGTGAAAAGACCGACATCGAGAAGATCCTGCGGCGCGTGGCCGAGAACGCCCCCTCGCGCGGGCTCATCGTCATCATCTCGGATCTCCTGGTGGAGCGCGAGCCGTTCTTCCGCGGGCTGGAAATGCTCCGCCATGGCCGGCACGACATCATCGTCTTCCACGTCATGGACCACGAAGAGCTGACCTTCCCGTTCACGGGGATGACGCGTTTCGAGGGCATGGAGTTGATGGAAGAAGTGCTGTGCGAGCCCAGACAACTGCGCGACGGGTATCTCGAGGCGCTGGAAGAATATCTGGTGGAGGTGCGGCGCGGCTGCGTCAAGCGCGGCGTCGACTATCAACTCATCCACACGAAGGAATACCTGGATGCGGTGCTCTCGAAGTACCTGCATTACCGCGATGCCGTGGCGCGCTCGCACGGCAAGAAGTGACCCTTAAAGGCGAGCGGGGGACGTAAGCCCCCCGGTA
>JBBQPM010000138.1:0-18022 GCA_038217425.1 Gemmatales bacterium | reverse complement strand
TGTAGTATTCTTCCACGACCACATGGCCGTCGGAAAGTTGCGTCATGAAGTGAAAAGCCGACGCACCCACGAAACTGCTCACCAGCGGTCCCCAGTTGGTGCCATCGGGGTGGATGGTCCACAAGCCCCAATTCCGCAGATCGCGCAGGCCCTGCGATTCATAGGTGGTAAACATGACTCGACCGTCCTTGAGGATCGTCGGATGTAAGGCGGAGTTGATATTCAGATGGCCGACCATCTCGACGTTGCCGCCGTTGTCGTCCATCGTGAAGAGTTGAAGCGTCGTCGGCGTATAACCCTTGGTCGGAGCAAAGCCATTGCGATTGCTGGTGAACATCACCCGTCCACCCGGAAGCGGACAGGGGCCGAGGTTGTAGACGCCGGGCGGATTCTTGCCGGCTGCGGCAACCCCAGTGTTCGGCGTGAACTCCTGTCGCGAAAGCTGCGTTACCTTCTTCGTCTTCACATGGATCTTGAAAATGTCGGAACTCTGCGATGTCGGCCGATCGTTGCCCGGTCGTTTGACGTTATGATAGCGGGCAAAGTAAACCGATTCGCCGTCGAAGGAGACGAAAGGATCGGTGATCGCATCGTCGCCAGCTGCCACGAGAACCTCCTCGGTGCCATCAGGATGCAGCAGCATCAGGTCGGAACCCGGTTCGCCGCGCAAAGGGCTGAAGACTTCGGCCCAGGCGATCTGTTTGTTGTCTCCCTTGCGGGGTGCTCGGACATAGACGATGTCATAGTCGTATATCACCGCCTTGTCGGTCGCGATGGAAGCCAGCGTGATATTGAGTTTCTTGGCGAGTTGTTGTCCCCAGGCATCGGCAACCATGGTCGCGCAAGACATGGATACGAGCCCAGCTACCGCGAAGTACATGCGGACATTCATATGCAAATCTCCATAAAGACTTGATGGTGCAATTGACAAGCGCCGTTTGCTCACAGAAGCTCGCTGATCCGCCCGCGTTCATCGAGAAGGTACATTGGCCGGCCCTGGTGATCCGGAAACGTCAATTCGGGGTCGATGCCGAGCACGTGGTAGAGCGTGGCCAGCACGTTCTGCGGCGTGTACGGGATGCCTCTGGATCTTTCGGCGCACGGACCAGTGTCGCCAATCGCCTGACCCATCTTTAGGCCGCCGCCAATCATGAGGGCGAAACCGGCGTCGGCCCAGTGATTGCGTCCCGCACGCTCGCGGTCGATGCGCGGGGCCCTGCCGAACTCGCCCCAGACCACGACGGCCACGTCCTGGTGGAGGCCGCGCTCGTGCAGATCGGTGATGAGGGCATAAAGGGCCTGGTCCAGCTCAGGGCCGTATTGCCGGTGGAGCCTGAAGTTATTCTCGTGCCCGTCCCAGCTGCCGGCCTTCAGGGTCACGACCGAGACGCCCGCCTCCACAAGCCGACGGGCCCGGAGGAATGAGGTCGCATTGCCATACTTGGCCTTCGTCTGCGGCGTCTCCTTGGTAACGTCGAAGGCGTCGCTGGCCTTGCCCGAACTGATGAGCGCCAGTGCCTGCTGGGTGAAGTCGTCCAGGCCGGCGGCGTTGGCATCGACTTCGCGTTTCAGGCCGTCGAACGATTCGAGCATCGAACGGCGGTCGTTCAGACGCTCCAGGGTCATGCCGGGGGACAGGGACAGACCCGAGCCGTTCCCGGTAAAAGGGTTGTGTGCGGGGCCGAGATAGGCGGCGTCTTCGCGCGAATGGGGGGAGGCGTTGGCCTGGCCCGACGTGCTCATGTAGGGAGGCAGTCCGTTGGCCAGGCCGCGTACCTTGCTGACGATCGATCCGAACGCCGGCCGGTGCGGCGCGTTCTGCGGGAACCCGGTCAGCAACTGCCGCAACGCATGCGCTTGGGCCGGGCCGGTGTCGAACTTGACGCCGCGCAGGATCGCCATTTTGTCGGCTATCTTGGCCTGCAACGGCAGCAACTCGCAGATGTCGACGCCGGGCACGTTGGTATGGATCGGCTTGAACTCGCCGCGAAATTCCACCGGGGCGTTCGGCTTCATGTCGTACAAGTCGATGTGCGACGGCCCGCCGTCAAGCAAAACCATGATGACCGATTTGGGCCGGGCCGGCGGGCTGGCCTGGGATCGGCAGCGCAGCAGGTCGGCCAGCGTCAGCCCGCCCATACCCAGGGCACCGACCCGGAGAAAATCACGGCGCGTCAGCCCATCGCACAACCGGGCTTGCTTTGCTCCCCAGAAAGTCAACATCAGTCGATCCTCCAAAAGGTGGGTATCAGGCAGGTGGAATCGTGCGAAAGTTTTTCTCCACCGAATCCGACCTCGTCACGATCTTGCTCTGCGGTGAGCCGAATTGTCCAGGTGCCGCTGAGCCTTCCTCGTAACTCCCCAAATTCGGCGCCTCTTATGAACCGCCAGAGTCGAATCAACTCGCCAAACGGACAAAGCCGCCGTGAAATCAAACGTTATTTCTTGACGATGCTTTCCAACTCGATCAGATACATCTGTCGGCCCTTGTCGTGCGGTGAATCGATGATCGCCTTCGTCCCATCCGGGCTGAATCGCGGATGCGTGTCGCAGCGCCATTCCCCGGTATACTCCGGCGGCGAGCGAAAATGGCCCAGCGGATAGCGCTTCCCGGTCTCCACTTCGAACAAATAAGGATGCTGCAACCGCTGACGATCGGGATAGGTGTCGTTCAGAATCCAGCGATTGCCCGGCAGATAGGTGCAATGGCCGTTCTCCGTCATGACGTCGGCCCCGACCGATTCGACCTTGTCGGTGCGATCGCGGTAGAGATAAAACTTGTTCCCCTGAGACGGATGGTGCGCCCAGGCCAGGATGTGCTCAGGGTCGCGCCAAATGAAGTGCGAGGTCTTGCCGTGCGGATCGAGAACGTAAAGTTCCTTGCCCTCCAAATTGCATGTGATGAGCCGGGTGAAAAATCCTTTGCCTCCTTTCGGCCCTTGCCAGCGATGCAGGAATGCGAAGCGTTTCCCATCGGGGGCGAAGAGGAGATGGTTGTACCAGTGCATCGCCGCCGAGGGTTCGCCGACGGGGCTGGGGATTCTCGCTCCGTCGGCGAAGGAAAGCAGAAGCCGAATTTCGCCCGACTTTAGATCGATGCGCCAAATGCCGACTTCTTCCGGAGCCCGGACTTCCCGTAGCGGATCCAGGATGCCAGCGTATCCATAGCCGGGCCGCGTGTTTTGCAGTCGGCGAAAGTCGGGAAAGACCGCCCAGCGGCCATCGGGGCTGAGGGCGTAAATGGGAGCGGGGAGCGTTCGCTTCTTTCGGGTCGTTACATCCAGGATGTGGGCGACGTATTTTTCTCCCACCCGGTCGTTCCAGATTATTTCGCTTTTGGATCCGGGAATCCATTGAAGCATGCAGCCCTGTTGCCAATTCCACGCCCGGCTTTCGCCCAATTCGACCCAGCGGTCTCCGTCCTGAAGATCGACCATGCCGACTTTGATGACATCGTCCGGCCGAGGCGAGCGATGTTCGAAGTCGACTTCCATGCCCAGGGCGTATCGGCCGGTCGGATCGATTTGCAAATGATCGTAATAACCGAACCAGTGAAACTTGGGCCCCTGCGTAATGGCGCGAACTTTTGGCAACTTCGCTTCCTGACTGTGGGCGATGGATTGCGAAACGCCCCAAATCGCCAAACCAAGCAGAGAGCCGACACGCATCATAAGAGAGGGCACGGGATCGTCTCCAGAAAGGGGAAAAACGGGAAGCGAAGCCATTCTAGGCCCTTATGTCGGTCGGCATCAACTTCAAGGCCGACGTCGCCGACGCGAGGGCTTTGGCTTCTCCTGCGCGACGACGTTCGCCGCTGGAGTGCACGTAAGAACCAGAAGGAAAGAGAACGTCCATCGCGTCACGGAACCTACCTCCAAGCAACAACGCCGGACACGAGTAAAACCGCGTGGCCGACGTTTCGGCGGACAACATGTCCGAGGGGATCAGGCGATGGCTTCGCGAATCAGCGGTCGGTCTTCGATGATGGTCTTGATCGGGCGGCCGTCGGTGGTCTGGAATTCGTGGTCGGGGTTGATGCCGAGTTGGGTGTAGATGGTGCGGGCGAAGCTCTCGACGCGGTAGGGGCGGTCGGTGATCTCGGCGGCGCGGTAGTCGGTGGCGCCAACGACGGCGCCGCCCCGGAAGCCGCCGCCTGCGAGAACCACGAATTGCGTGGGCCAGTGATCGCTGCCGCGTCCGCCGCCGCCTTGAGGCCACGGGGTTCGGCCCATCTCACCCAGGAGCGCGACGATGGTAGTGCGCAACAGCCCGCGTTGCTCCAGGTCCTCGATCAGGCTGGCGACCGCGTTGTCAACCGAGGGGAAGTTATTCCGGCAACCGTCGTCGTTGTTGTCGTGGAAATCCCAGCTGAACATGCGCAGATGGACGAAGGGGACGCCGGCTTCGAGCAATCGGCGACCGATGAGGACCGATTCACACGAGGTCTTGCCGCCGCGGGCCCGGTTAGAGCCGACGGCGCCATAGCGTTCAAGATTCCGCGGCGTCTCACGGCGCAAGTCCAGCGCTTCCGCCATGCGGGCCGAACGCAGCATGTCGAAGGCACGCTGTTGGAATTGGTCGCGACCTTCCAGAAGCGGTTCCATCTGGTCGATGCGGCGACGTTCCTGATTCAGGGCACGGATCAAATCCATTTCCTGATTGAAGACGGGCAGACGGGCTTGCGGGATCGTCAGCATGTCTTGCAGATCGCGCCCTTGCTGCTGCGAGAACATCAGTGGCGCGTAGCCACCTCCCAGGTAGCTGTCCATCAGCAGTTCGCTGTCGCTGCCGCCGACGACCACGAAACTGGGCACGCCGACCGGAGCCGGCCGCGACCGGGCCACGACGCTTCCGTAAGTCGGGTACTTCGGCGTCTGCGGCACGCGCCGGCGATTGCCTGTCAACCAGTAGTTGGTGTCCTTTCCGTGATCGGCGCGGGCGTCGCCGGTGGTGCAGGAGCGGATGATCGTGTACTTGTCGGCAAGCCGCGCCATCCTCGGCAGCAACTCGCTAACCTGGATGCCAGCGACGTTGGTCGGAATGGCGCGGAAGGAGCCACGGAATTCGATCGGGGCGTTTGGTTTCGGGTCGAAGGAATCCCGATGCGGCGGTCCGCCGCCGAGCCAAATGCAGATCATCTGCCGCGCCGGCGATTGAGCGCCGCCGCGCGGACTCGCCTGGGCCCGCAGGAAGTCCGGCAAGGTCAGACCGAAGAGCGTCGTGCCGCCGATGCGGAGGAAGTCGCGGCGAGTGGTGGCATTCATAAGATCTCCTATTGAGTTTTCCCGTAGAACAAGCGTCTCGCTTGTTCCTGAGCAAGCGAGACGCTTGCTCTACGACCCGCGTCACCGATTGAAAATAAAATCGTTCGAGTTCAATAAGCTCCACAAAAGGATCTCGCAGCCCACTTGGGGCGAGACTGCTTTCTGCACATGCGTCTGCGTGATTTTCATCTCGTTGGGCGTGGGCGGGCGACTCACGGTGGCGAGAAAAATTTCGGTGATGCGCTGATCCATCGAGGCATGGCGCTGAAGGATCCTGGCAAGTTGTCCCTCGGAGGCGGAGATTTTCTTGCGTGCCTGCGGATGGTTCGCCAGATAGAGCGCCTGCAGCATGGTGGCCTGGTCGTCACGTTCGCAATCGCAGACGACTTCCACGTCGCGCTCAGGCCGGCCAAAGGTGTTCAGGGCGAACGTCGTGCTGGAGTCGCCTCGATAGAAAATCGATGCGCCTTCCAACAGACTGATGCCACTGGGCATGGCGGGCGGCACCCGGTCCTTGCCGAACAGAACATCCACCCCGGCAACCTGATTGTAGGCATCCAAGAGCACCTCTGCCGACAGCCGGCGGATCGCAAACGATGCGAAGTTGCGCCGGTCATGGCGATTGCTCGCGTTGGTCATGCTGCTCTGCTGATACGTGCGGCTGTTGAGAATCGTCCGGTGCAGCCAGCGCAGATCATATTTGTTCTCGATGAAACCAGCGCTCAGTTCCTGAAGTAATTCCGGATGCGACGGCGGATTCAGCGGGGACAGATCGTCCGGCGGATCGATGATGCCGCGTCCCAGATAATGGGCCCAGACGCGGTTGACGATGGCCTTGGCGAAAAACGGATTTTCGGGGCGACGCATCCAGGTCATGACGAAGGCGCGACGATCGACAGGGTCGTCGTTCGCCGTGACGGCTTCGGAGTCGCCCAGAAACCGCATTTGCCGCGACGACTGCGTGCCCAGCGGGCTGGTCACGGTGGCGAACCCCGTGCTCTTGGCGCCGCTGCTAAAAAACGACGAGCCGGCTTTCTTGGTCTTCTCAGCGAGGTCCTTGTTCTTGATGACAAAGATTTCGCGGTCGCCAAAGTGCTTGGGGATTGCCTGGAGGCCCTTGGCGGGAAGATCCTTCGCCTTGGTCTTCAGGGCGGCCACGACCTCCGCGTCCGCCTTGTTGCGCGGGCCGGCCATGGTCGTGAAATGGGGCACGCGCATGAAGAAGTTCGCGAAGTTCAGCAGATCCTCCTGGGGCCAGACATCGTTCGGATGCCGATGGCACTGGGCGCACTGCAAGCGCAGACCCAAAAAGGCGTGCCCGACGCGAATGGCATGATCGACATCCGTGGTCATGCGGCGTTTCCAAAACACGTCGAGAGACTTCCGCGCAGAGTAGGTTTTCGGCTGCTGGCGGTTGATTTCGTCCTTCATGTCGGCCGCCGCTTCCGCCGCCCATTCATCGAGCGAGCGGCCGTCGCGCGACGTGGCCGTGAGGATGCGCTCCACCATGTCGTCGTAGGCGACGTTTTCGAGCAGGCGCGACCGCAGCCATTCGTAGGCGCGGTATTCCTCATAGGTGTTGGGCGGGAACGTCCCCGGCGTGAAGCCCGTGACGCGCAGGATGTCCATGAACCTGGTGGCCCACAGAGCCGCGTGGCGCGGCCGACTCAACAACTCGTCGATCTTCCTGGACCGCTTGTCGGCTTTCGTGTCCACCAGGAAGGCGCGGACTTCGTCGGCGGTCGGCAACGCGCCGGACACATCGAGCGTGACACGGCGAAGAAAAGTCGCGTCATCACACAACTCGGAAGGATGAACGTCGAGTACCTTGAGCCGATTGAGGACGTGCTTGTCGATGAAGTTATGTTCTTGCACGACAGGAAAATTGGCGGCTGCCTTGGCCGGCGTGACGACCAGCGTGGCCATGCCCACCTGACCGGGATAGCGCACGATGATCGACGTGTCGCCGACGCCCAAAACCTCCACGTTCCCATGAACATCAACGTCGGCGACCTCGCGATTGCCGACCTCAAAGAAGCACAGGTTGGTCACATCTTCCGTGGAGCCGTCGACGAACTCGACCTGGGCCTTCAGAGCGATGCGATCCTTGGGCTTTGCCGTCTGCGAGGCAGGCGTCACGACCATTCGCTTGACGTTCGATTTCGCCACGGGATCTAGTTTGGCGCCCGCCGTGACCCAGTTGCGCAGAATCTGATAATCGGAAGAGCCGAGCGCCGTGCGCTGTCCCCCCTCGTGCGGGACCTGACCGGCAGCCTTGAGCAGAAACAAACTCGCATCCGGCTCCAGCACGTTAACGCGCCGCCCGGCCACCTCTTTCAGCAGCCGCTCGTGGTCCAGGCTAGGATCGGCCCCAAACAGGCTCAAACGCAAACCGCCCCGTCCCTGCACCATGCCGTGACAGCCGCCGGAGTTGCAGCCGAGCTTGCTAAACACGGGGACCACATGGCGGCTGAACAGCGGCTCCGTGGGCGTCTGTGCGCGCACCCGTGAATTGCTCGCGACTGTCATCGAAAGGACGGCCAGAAATACGAATAGGACTCGGCGCATGGTCAATCTCCGGATGTCTTACAGCACTTCGCGGATGAGCGGCACATCCTCGGTGATGAGCTTGAGCGGGCGGTTGTCGGTCGTGTGCAGTTCGGTGTCGGGGTCGATTCCGAGCAGATGATACATCGTCTTGCCAAGGCTGGCGACCTTGTACTCGGCGTCGCGCACGTAGGCGGCCTGGGCATCCGTCGCGCCGACGACTTGCCCCGCACGCACGCCGCCGCCGGCCATGATCGCAAATTGGCAGGCACCCCAGTGATCGCGCGCTGCTGGGCCGTTGCGATTCATGCGCGGCGTGCGACCCATTTCGCCCAGGGCCATCACCAGCGTGGTGTCCAACAGGCCACGAACGTGCAGGTCTTCGAGCAACGCGGAAAGCGCCGCGTCCAGCCCCGCGAGACTCGCCATGCCGGCGCTGTTGTTCTCCGCGACGCCGCCGTGCCAATCCCAGTAAGGGAAATCGACATACACATACGGGACGCCCGCTTCAATCAAACGCCTCGCGGCGAGCACTCGACTCGTGTAATTCAGTCGGCCATAGCCTTGCATCTCGACCAGGTAGCGGTCGCGAATTTGCCGTGGTTCCCGGTCCAACGCCAGCGCTTCACGCAATCGCGGCGAACGCAGAATGTCAAACGCCTGCTGCTGAAACTGATCCATGCCGCTGATGACCGGGCCGGCCGCGTCCAACTGGCGCGACTGCTGGTCGAGACTGCGAACCAACTCGGCGTTGCGGCTGAACTCGGCGGGGGCGATCCCCTGAGGCACGATGATCTGCGTGAGTGGATCGACCTGCCGCGGATCGCGCGATCCCATCTCGACGTAGAGCGGATCGTATGCCGGGCCAAGATAGTTTTCGCGCAATCCCTGGGCCATGCTGGCGACGTCGCCCATGGCCACGAAGTTGGGCATGTCGCTCGGCCCGGAGCGCAGCTTGGCGACGACGCTGCCATACATCGGATACTTCGGCGTGCCGCGGAGAGCCCGCGGATTACCGGTCTTCCAGGCCAGGCCCGCGTGATGGTCGCCCGCAAGGGGATAGCCTCGCGAGGTCACGGAACGCAGGACGGTGTATTGGTGAGCGCACCGCGACAGCCGCGGCAGGTGCTCGCAGATGTCAAGGCCGGGCACATTGCTGCGGATCGGGCGAAACGGACCGCGCACTTCCAGGGGTTGATCGGGTTTCATGTCGAACATATCTTGCTGTGGCGGCCCGCCCGCGAGGAAGATGAAGATCGCCTGCCGGGCACGCGGCTGCCGACCGTTCGCCTGGGCGCAAAGCACTTCCGCAAAGGTCAAGCCGAAAAGCCCAGCGCCTCCGAGCTTAAGGAAGGCACGCCGGCTAACGTTTTGTTGAAACGACTGGCAATGGAGTTTCATGGATTGTCTCCCCTTCAGTCTCAATGATTCAGAATAAACTCGCGGGTATTCAGCAGACTCCACAATAGCCCCTCGAAACCACGAATCACCGACGCATTTTTTCGCACGTGCTCGACACAGATTTGACGTTCCGCGTCCGTCGGCAGGCGGCTCAGCGTCCACAGGTACAGATCGTCAATGCGCCGGGCATCGTCCGATTGCGACTTAAGCAACTCCGTCAATCGTCCCTTGGGCGAACTGATCTTTTTCAGCAAATCGGGATGATTCGCCAGGTACAGGCTCTGCACGAGCGCTGGGCGGTTTTCGCGGTCGCAGTCACACAGCGCCTCGGCGTTGCGTGTCGGACGGCCGAAGATGGTGAAGGCAAGCTCGACCGACGGATTGCCTACCATGCGATCGGCAATCGTCCCCGGAATCTCGATCGCCTTGGCCACCGGCGCTCCACCCGCCTTGAATACTTCCGGCACGCCCGTCGCCTGGCCCAATGCATCCACCAGTATCTCCGCCGGCATGCGCCGCGGATGGAACGACGCGAAATTGCGGCTATCGAATTGATTCGTCGGCCTCGTGCGGCTCGAACGCTGATAAGTCGCGCTGTTCATGATCGTGCGATGCAGCCATTTCAGATCGTACTGTTGTTTGACAAAGGAATCCTCCAACTCCTGCAATAGCTCCGGATGCGTCGGCGGGTTGAGCGGCGACAGATCATCCGGCGGATCGACGATGCCGCGGCCAAAGTAATGCGCCCAGACGCGGTTCACGATTGCTCTGGCGAAGAACGGATTGTCCGAACTGCGCATCCATTTCACGAGCAGATCACGCGGGTCCTGCTCATCGGCGATCTTCGCATTGTCGCGTTCGCCGAGCAAGCGGAACGTCTCCGAATTTTGCGTTCCCAGTGGACTGGTGACGCTGGCCCAACCAAACGCGTTTCCCTTTACATGACCGACGTAGGAAACTTCTAGAATCTTGATCGCACGAGTGATCGCGCCAGCGCGTTGAGCCAGAGCCGTGGCTTCCGCCTGCAACCGATCCGCATCCGCCTTGTTGCCCTTCTTTGCTTTCGCCTGGTCATGCAGTTTTTTGCCTCCGTCAGCGAATTTCTTCGCTGCCTCGGTCAGCTTGTTCTTCTCGGTCGCGGTGAGGCCCGTGCCCAGGGTCTTCTTGATTTGCCCCGCCTCCTTGACCGACATCACGCCGGTGTTGGCCTTGGTCCGCATGAAGAAATTCGACAGACTGAGCACATCGTCCTGAGTCCATACATCCGACGGGTGCCGATGACACTGAGCACATTGTAAACGCAATCCGAGGAAGGAATGGGCGAACTGCACCGCCCCTTTGACGCCGACGGAATCGAAACGATGCCAGAAAAGGTCCAGCGTTTTGCGATCGACGTAGCGGCTCTTGCCGATCTTGTCGGAAAAAGTGTCACTGTAGCTTTCGATGACCTCGTCAATCCATTCCTCACGCGATCGTCCGTCAAGACTGGTGGCGAGCACCATGCGTGCGACCATCTCGTCGTAGGGCGTGTTGTCCTTGAGGCGAGCCCGCGTCCAATCGTAGAACTGCCGGATGCTGGCCTGCGCGGGTTGATGCGTGAAATCTTCGTAGCTGATGCGGGCTTTGAGCAGGTCCGCGAACTTCGTCGCCCACACGGCGGTGTAGCCCGGCTGCTCCAGCAGTTGATCGATCTTTATTGCACGCCTGGCTGGATCAGGGTCCGCGAGGAATTTGCGTACCTCGTCGGGCGTCGGCAAGGCCCCCGTGACATCGAGGCTGACGCGGCGCAGAAAAGTCGCATCATCGCATTCATCGGACGGCTCGATGTTCAGCTTGCGCAGCTTGGCGAAGATGTGCTTGTCGATGAAGTTCTTCTCGACAAGGGCGGGAAATTTGTCCAGCGGCTTGCCTGGCACGAGCACCGTCGCCAGCGCGGGTTGCGATCGATAGCGGACCACGATCGGCGCATCGCCGACGCCCGTGAGTCGAACCTGTCCCATTCGATCGACATCAGCGACGTCCTTATTGTTGGACTCGAACGTACAGAGCGCGGTGACGTCTTCGACGGTGCCATCAGCGAAGGTCGCTTCGACCTTGAGCGGATAGGTTTCGCCCGCCTTGCCGAGTTTTTCCTGGGGCGAAACCCTCAGGCGATTGATGAGCGATTTTTCCACCGCGTCGAGTTTTGCACCCTGGCCCAGCCAGTCACGCAGTATCCGATAATCGGCACTGCCCGGCGTGGTCCGCATGCCGCCGCGATGGGTGGACTGTCCCGAGGCCTTGAGGAGCAACAAGCTGGCATCGGGATCGATCGTGTTGATGCGACGGCCACCGCTATCGCGGAGAAGCCGCACGTGATCTAGGACCGGTTCCATGCCGAAGAGGCTCAGGCGAAAACCATTCTGCCCTTGCACGGCGCCGTGGCAGGCACCGGCGTTGCAACCAAGCTTGCTGAAAATCGGCACGACGTGTCGGCTGAACAGAGGCCCCGCGGGCACGGCCGGTTCCACCGCCAAAGCCTGGGGTGCGATGAACCCAAATCCAACCAGCGTCAGGAATACGATGGAGAGGCGCGTCATGAACGACACCCTTGAAACAAACGGCAGGAAAGCGAAGGCGGCGAAGCGGGCAGGTCAGCCAGAATATACCATGCCTACATGTTCCCTGACAGTGAAAAAGGTAACGCTATTCTTGTGAAATCACGGCAGGTCGATCGTTCCCACGTTTCTGCCATCTACTCGCCGATGCAGAACAAGTGCTTCTGGGTCCGCACGTACATTCGTTTGCCTTCGAACACCAGTGAGCTGCGGAACGGCTCCAGTTGATTTCGTCCGACGACCTCGAACTTCGGACCTGCCTTCACCACGAGTGTGTTTCCCTTGTCGGTGCTCAAAAAAACTTTATTGCCTGCAACGGAAACACTCGGATAGTGGGTGCCGTCCAGTTCGATGCGTTCCTCAAAGATCAGCTTGCCCGACTTCGCTTCGAGCACCGAGAAAATGCCGCGATCGTCGATCGCGTATAGAAGGCCATCGTGGAGCGCCGGAGAAGGAAACCAGTAACCGCCGCCTTTGACTTTGCCCTTCCAGAGAGGCTGCAGTTTTGCCGGGGCGGCCAGCTTTTCCGGCAAGCGCACGGCCGTTGCCGAGCCGCGCACGAAGTACACCACGCCGTCGTGCAAGATCGGCGAGTTGGCGCCGCACATTCCCAGTCCATCGGCGAGTAGGGCGCCATCGTCCACGCGTACCATCAGACCATGCGGCGTGATGGCGACGTCAGTATTGCCAATGCGAGCGAGCGTAAGAGTTCCGTGGGCCGGGGTTTTCTTAAGCCGCCAGATTTCCGAGCCGTCCGCGGCGCGCAGAGCGACCAGGTCGGCGAAATGAATCAAAACCTTGTCGCCGACCAGCACGGGCGAGTTGGAATGGGCGAAGGGCGCGGTCGATTGCTCAATCAGTTTGAGCCATTTGCGCTTGCCGTCGAGATCGAAACAGGCAACAAGCCCGTTGCCGAACGCGACGAAAACCTCCCTGCCATTCGTCACGGGAGTCGGCGAGGAGTAACCCGCGGTCGGCTGTTTGTTTCGCTCGGTGTAGTGGGCGGCCAGAGTCAGTTTCTGCTTTCGCTCCTTCAGCGATTCAGACTTACCCTTGAGTTCTTCGAGTTTCTTCTCGATATCCGCCTTGGCCGTGGGCAACTCCTTGAGTTTCTTCCGCAGGGCCTCCGATTCCCGGCCCAGGCCGGAGACTTCCTTGTCCAGTCGAGCCGCCTCGGCTTGCTCCAGCTTGATTTTCTCGCGCAGTGCCGGCTCGATGTCTATTTCGGCAAGGCTGCTGTTCTTTTGCCAGAGGATGCGGCCGTCTTCCTTGTGCAAGCACAAGAGCATACATGGTTCCGAGCAGATGAAGACGCGATGCCCCAGCAGCACGGGAATACTATTGCTGGCGCCCGGCATTGGCGTTTTCCAGACCACGTTCTTGGTGGTTGACCACTCCACCGGCGGCTGGGCCTTGGGATAACTTCCCGTGCCGTCGGTTCGCCAACCTATCGGTTCCGCCGACCGTACTGAGAGCGAAACTGCAACCACACCAATGATTGAGAGGAGAATCCTTGCTGAGAGCCGAGCGTATGACAATCCTTTCACCGTTACTTCCTTTCCATGATCCAGATGTTGCGGAAGACATAGTGCTTGTCGTCCGCGTGGCTTTGAAATTGCAAGGGTCCCCCCTGCGGAGACAGTGGATCGGTCCCGCCGCCACGATAAACCGGCGGCATCTCCGGCAACTCTACGCGATCGTGAATCACCACGTCGTTGTGACGGATGGTGACGATCGGTTTCTGGACGACCTTGCCGTCGGGGCTGAAGCGGGCAGCGGTGTAATCCACGTCAAGCGTCTGCCAGGTCAACGGTGGGAAGCACATGTTTTCGTCGGGCGCGCGAACCCAGCGAATGCCGCCGCAGCCGAGATCGGAGAGGGTCCCCGTGCCAAAGGATCTGCCGGCCACCGCCAGATGATAGCTGTTTTGCAGAAAGACCGCGCTATGTCCCGGGCTGCGCAGGTAGGGAACACGGAACTCCAGGTGCAAGAGAAAATCGGCGAAGTTTCGCTTGGTCCGCGCTCCCACGGTCAGCAACTTGTCCTCGGTCATTTTGGTCCTGGGCGCCACGAAATGATCCAGGCCGCTGCCGTCAAAAAGAACGACGGCTCCCGGCGACGGTTTCGCCCCCAGCGTCGGGCTCTCGCGGAGGACGCGTTTCAGTTGGCCGATCTTGTCACCGGCTGTGTTGATCGTCAAAGTGCCGTCGCGCAAGGAAGCACTGCCGCGCAGAAACTTGGGAAAGCTGGTCAACCCATCCTTGGTCTGCCCTGTCCACTCGGCAAGTCGCTTGTTCTTCTCGTCGGATAGCTTCTTGTCCCACCCCGCGCCGGGCAACCCGCCACGAAAGGCAATCGCCTTGAACTCCCCCACGTTAGCCGTGATACCCACGCGCACGCCATACGGCTGCTGCTTGCCGTCCTCCATGATCGTGCCGACATATTCCCCTTGTACGGCAAAGTCCTCATCCACCTTGGTCGGGTCAATGTTGGCGGGGCGTTTCTGTTGCCCGGTCGCCGCACCGGCCAGGAGAAGCCATCCAGCCATGAGGCAAAAACATCGCGTTCCCATTGCAGCCCTTCTCCGTCCGGGTCGAGGAAAAAAGAACCTCACTGATGGCACAGCTAGGCCACGATATTTTGCACAACTTGACCGTAAACGTCCGTCAGGCGGAAGTCGCGGCCAGCGTGTCGGTAGGTGAGGCGTTCGTGGTCCAGCCCCAGCAGGTGCAACATCGTGGCGTGGAGATCATGTACGTGAACACGCCCCTCGACCGTCTGGAAGCCGAAGGGGTCGGTAGCGCCGTGGCGATAGCCGGCTTTCACACCGCCGCCCGCCATCCACAGGCTCCAGCCGTAGGGATTATGTCCCCGGCCCAGCGCCGCATAGTTGATCTCGGTGCGGCCGCGAACCCCTTGCACCAATGGCGTGCGGCCAAACTCCCCGCTCCACATCACCAGTGTGTCTTCCAGCAAGCCGCGCCGCTCAAGATCGGTGAGCAGACCAGCAATGGGTTTATCGACGCGGGCACAACTCCGCGTCAAGCTGCTGTACATTGTGCCATGGTGATCCCAACCTTTGCTGGTGACCTGAATGAAACGCACGCCGGCCTCCGCCAGGCGTCGGGCGAGCAAGCACTGTCGGCCAAACGATTGCGTTTCCGGCTGATCTACCCCATACAAGGCCAAACTTTCCGCGGATTCCTGGGTGAGATCGAACACCCCGGGCGCTCGCGCTTGCATGCGAAACGCCAGTTCGTGGGCTTCGATGACGCTTTCCAGGCGCGGGTCGGCCCCGCTGCGCTGCGCATGTGCGCGGTTGGCATCGCGCAAGAACTCCAGTTGCTCCTGGCGGATCAGCGCGGACGAGGGGGGAGCATTCAGATAGCGAATCCTTTCCTCGGTCGCCGCGCCGCCATCGCGTAAGATCGTCGCTTGATAGATGGCCGGCAAGAAGTCGCTGCCGCAGTTGACGGTGCTTCCGGCGGGGGGCGCGATGACCACGAATCCGGGCAAGTCCTGGTTTTCCGTTCCCAGTCCATACAGCATCCAGGCTCCCATGCTAGGCCGCGGAACGAAGAGGCCTGTGTGAAACTGCTGCACCGCCGTGCCGTGTTCGGGGCTGTCGCACACCATGCCGTTGATGACACACAACTTGTCCGCATGGCGAGCAACGTTCGGCATGGCGTCGGAGAGCCAGAGGCCGGATTGTCCGTGCCGGGCAAACTTCACCGGCGTCGCCATGATGGGGCCAAAGTCGTCCGGCGACTCGCCCCGGCCTTCACGCCATTGACGAGGCAGCAGATCAAACGGCAAGCGCTGGCCGTGGCGGCGAAACAACTCGGGTTTGTAATCGATCAAGTCAACGTGGGACGGTCCCCCTTCCATGAACAGAAAGATGACTCGCTTGGCGCGCGGCCTGAAGTGCGGAGCTCGGGCAGCCAGGGGACCCGCGGCGCCTGCCGTCGGCGCCACCAGCGCGGCCAGCGCCACCGAGCCGAAGCCGAGTGCTGCCTGCTTCAAGAAATCGCGCCGAGACTGTGCCGGCGGCGCTGCCTGACCACACCAAGATTCGTCGCGGCGTACCATGTTACTCCACCACCAGAAATTCATTGGAAATCAGCAAGGCCTGACACAGATGACTCCACGCCATCCGGCGTGTCTCCATCGCGGTATTGCCCGACTGCCCAAGACGCCTGACCATCGTTTCAAAGACGCTCGCAGTTCGTTCCTTCTCGGTCTTCGTGGGCGGGCGTGAGAATAACACAACGTAGAGTTGACTCACTCGATCCGGATCGTTCTTCAAACGCGGGTCTTCGAGCATTTTCGCTGCCAGCGCATCCGCCTTGCCTTGGACCAGCGGGCTATTCAGCAAGAAGAGGCTTTGCGCCGGCACGACTGAAACCGCGCGCGTGCCGCACGGCGCTGAGGCCATCGGCATGTCGAACAGGCTTAACGCGTCGAGGCCGGCTGGGATGTCCTTGCGAAAGACGGGCCAATAGATGGCGCGTTTGCGCAAGGTCTCTTCCGGAATCGCGAGGTTGATCGTGCTGGCTTGATTGCCGCCGCCAAACTTCGGCGCCGTGAATGCGCCGGGAGTCAAATCCAGACGCCCGGCAACGAAGGACATCGCATCGTGTAACGCCTCGGCATCCTGGCGGCGGCGATTGGCGCGGCCGCACAGGCGATTGTCCGGATCGACATGGCGTACCTTCTCGTCGGCCCTTGCGCTGAGCTGCCAGGCACGCGTCAGCAAAAGCTCCTTGATTAGCGATTTGAACGACCAACCATGATGCTCGCGGAACCGCCGGGCCAGGTAATCCAGGAGCTCGGGATGACTCGGAGGATCGCCGGTCGTGCCGAAGTTATCGGTGCTGCGCACCAGTCCCTGGCCAAAGACATGCTGCCAAAGTCGATTGACAGCGACACGGGCAACGAGTGGATTTTCCGGATCGAGCAGCCAATCCGTCAATTGAAGTCGGCCACTTTGCCCGTCGGGTACGCCCGGTGCATGCTGCATGGTTCCGAACCTGGGGAAGCCGCGTGGCACGACGGCGCCCTTGTTGTCCGCGTCTCCCCAAATGCGAATGGCAACATCTTGCGGACTCTTTTCTTCCTGGACGGCCAGCACCTTCACCTTGTCCCCCTTCATCCAGAAGGGGACCGCCGCCGCGACCGGGCCCAGCGCAATCGCTTCCGGTTCGCTGGAACCGAATCCGCCCTTCACGTTGGTCGTGCTGCGGAAGACGCCCGCCAGCGCGTAATAGTCGCGCGTCGAGATGGGGTCGAGTTTGTGCTCGTGACAGCGGGCGCAGCCGAACGACATGCCGAGGAAATTCTTGCCCAGCACGTCGAGCTGGTCATCGATCACGTCAAGCTTGCGCCGTTCGGGATCACGGTCCGCGGCGACGATGTGAAACAGGGCCAGATAGCCGGTGGCGATAAGGTTGGACGCTTTTTCCTCCGCCGTTTTCGCGAGCAAGAGGTCCCCGGCGATCTGCTCGCGCACCAAGCGATCGAAGGGCTTGTCGGCATTGAAGGCGTCGATGACGTATTGCCGATACCGCCAGGCCTGCGGATAGGCGACCGGGGCCGTCGAGCCGTTCACATCGGTGTAGCGAGCCAGATCCAGCCAGTGCCGGCCCCAGCGTTCGCCAAAATGAGGCGAAGCCAGCAAGCTGTCGATCGTTTTCTCCACCGCAGCTGAGCGGTTCCTGTCGGCGTGCTTTTCGAAGGTTTCGACCTGCTCCGGCGTGGGAGGCAGCCCGGTCAATACGTAATGAAGTCGGCGCAAGAGGACGTAGGTCTCCGCATCCCCGGCCGGCTTCATTCCCTTGGCCTCAAGTTCCGCCAGCACAAAACGATCTATGTCCGATCGCGGCCAGGCACGATCCTTCACCACGGGAACCGGCGGTCGGGCGATGGGCCGTAAGGACCACAGATCCCTGGCTTGAGTCTTCGAGGGCTGCTTGTCGGCCTGGGTCGCCGTGCCCCGCGGGTCGAATGCCCCATCCTGCACCCACTGAACGAAATCCGCGATGACGGCCTCGTCGACCTTGCCCTTGGGCGGCATCTTAATTCTACAGCGCTAAATTAGCAACTGCATCGGCGACTTTTGGCGCGACTTTCGAGCGGCGCGGTTTCGTTCCTGGTGATACGTGACGACCTCGGCTGTGTGCTTGAGTTCCGTGGTCTTACGACGGTTGCGTTGCC
>JBBQPM010000137.1:0-18041 GCA_038217425.1 Gemmatales bacterium | reverse complement strand
TCACCCCCAACCCCTCTCCCGGTGGGAGAGGGGAGTAAATGCTTCGTGTATTAGAAGTTACTGCAACGCCTTGCTTGTTTCTAGCGCTGTAGTGTTAACACTACAGCGCTATCTTCTCCCCTCTCCCTCCGCCGGGAGAGGGGTGCCGTCCGGTATCGTCGCTCCCCAGAAAATAACTGATAACACCCCGAATTCGAGTACCGGTGATTCCGATTAAAGTTCCTGGGCAAGCTGTGCCGATAATACCTCGGAGTCCTTGAAACATGCGCGGGAGGTCGGCCATGGACGGCGGTATTCGTAAGCGGTGGTGGTTCTTTTGCCTGGCGGTCGGGTTCCTCATGGGCATGATCATGGGCTGCCAGACCTGGGTGCCCGAGGCCGGCGTGACGCTGCCGACCGGGCATTACCTGCGCCATCCTCCCACCTATATTCCGCCGTCGCCGCAGTTCCCGTTGCCCAAGGAAGTGCAGAGCCTGGAGGACGCGAATCGTTCCTACCAGCAGAGCGTGCAGGGAATCAACTAACCGCAGCCGAGGAAAAGCGCGGGTGCGGCCGGGCGTGGTGGATCGCCTTCGCTTGCGATTGCAGGCTGACGATCTCGCGCAACACGTTCTGCACGCCCGCGCTCTGGTCCTGGACTTCCATACTCCAGGTCGCCTCCCAGTGTCCTGCCGGCGCCAGCTGCACCACGCGATTCTGCTGGCGCTCGAACGTCTTGAAGTTCGGATAATTCGTCGCCGGCTCCAGTCCCGTCACAAATCCATCCTCCAGCGCTCCGGTGTTCTTCCAGACCGTGAAGCACGGCAACTCCTGCCGATTGAACCGCAGTATCAGACCTTTGTCCGCCGCGTGATTCGTGAGCATCGCCAGCGTGCGTCCGGCGGCGTCGGCGTGCGGCTCGTAACAGTAGACCTGCTCCGCGAAACCGGTCGTCGGGCCCTGGTACGTCTCCAACGTGTTCATCCCCTCCGCCGCCCGCGCATTGATGGGCGACACCTCGCGGATCGGCGCCAGCACTCGGCTCCCCGCTTCCAAAAACGGGTGACCCACGTTGCAGTGATACAAGAGCTGCATCTCCGCGGACTCGGCGCCGCGATTCTCGACGCGGTCGTGAATCACCACGCGATTGGAGCCAGGGATGGTCGTGTACGTCGTCGTCAGCTGCAAGCGCGGCGAAAACAGGCCCCCTTCCTCGACGACGCCGATGACGCTGAGTTCGAACGGCGGATCGAGATGGACGCGGATCTCGACGTGATGCGCGGGCGTGTTGGCGATTCGGCCATGCAGCGCGAGGAGATCGCGGCGCGTCTTGCCGTGCTTGTCGACATGGACGTCTTCGCCGGGCGGCCCGTTGGACGCGAGGCCGCAACGGCACAGCCATTCGTCGAAGCCGGCGAGCCAGCCGGTGTTGCCGCGTTCGGCCTGGTTGACGAGTTGCGGATGCACCGGGCCTTGCACCGGCGCTTTCCAGCCGAGGTACAGGCCCTTGTAGTGTCCTTGCCAGAGGCTCATGCCGCGTGTGGGTAGAATCGTGTACGACAAAGCCCCGTTATGAACTTCGACGAGATCGACGCCGTCGCGCGGCCCGCCGTGCAGTCGGCGCTTGCGAATCGACCAGTCGGCGCCCGGGGTGGTCGGCGCCTGCGCGCTCGTCACCGCGAACGTGTCGAGCCAAATGTCGTGCTGGATGTCCGTCAGCGTCCACGAGCGAAAGCGTTTCACGGATGTGCTCCTCGTATTTTCTGCGTTTAGCGCGCGCTAGCTAAACGGGGAGTTCCGGCCGCACCACCTCGAGCAACTCGATCGCGGGTTGCCCATCGCAGTGAATAAACGCGAGCCGGCCGTACGTCGACGCGGAGCGGTCGAACCACGCCTGCATTTCCGGCCCCGGCTCGATCCGCAAATAGGCCGTCGGTTCGATGCGGCGCATGACCTGATTTTCGATCAAGATTCGGCCCAGCGGAACCTGCTTTGACAGGATCTTCGCCCGTACCTCGGCGCTGCAGAACTGCAGATGAATCCGCACGAGGCCGAACATCACGAGTTCGCCGGTCGATTGCAGGCGCAAGAGGATTTTGCGCGAGTACGCGTCCCCCTGCAAATCCTCCGCTTCCACGACGACGTCGACGAGGGAATGATGATGGTCCTCGACGGTGACGGTCATGTGATGTTCGTGCACGAGCAGCGTGCGATAAGGCTCGGGAACGGCGCCCGCGTCCACGAATGCGTAGCTGGCCAGATACGCATCCGAGGGGAAGATCGCGAAGAACGTCGCCAGGTCAGGGCCATGCATGAGACTACGCTCGGACCAGATTGAGGGGAACGATCTGCACTTCGGGCGTCGACTCGGCAGACGGGGCGCCGGGTTGCAGCACCGTGTCCACGAGATAATAGAGCAGTTCGCGCAATTCGAGCGGCTGGACCTCGTCGGCCAGCGCCTCGGTGCGGGCGCGATATTTCTCGACGAGCTTCTCCGCCTTCTTGAAGACGTCGGCCTGGTGAAACAGGCTGCGGATGCGTCCGAGCGTGGCGAAATCGACCGACTGCGTCCGTTCGTTCGACTCCGGCGCATCGCGGTGCAACAACTCGACCAGTTCCGTACGAGCCGACCCTTGCAACCCTTCGAGCGCGAGCGCCAGCAAAAGCGTCGGCCGACCGGCGAGCACGTCCTGCCCGGCGACCAGTTTGTTGTCGGCGTCTCCTTCCCAGTCCTTGAGATCGTTGAGGATCTGGAACGCAACGCCCAGGTGCCGGCTGAAATCGACGATCATCTTGTCGTACGCGTCGGTCGGCCCGGCCAGGCGGAGGCCGGTGTAGAGCGCCGCCTCGAACGCCGGCGACGTCTTCAGCGCGTAGATCTTGAGCGCCTCCAGGGCCGTGATCGATTTATCGCGGGCATCGCGCCACAAAAGCTCGGCGCCCTGGCCCTCGGAAAGTTTCAGGTGCGACTCGGCGAGTTTGTCGAGAATGTCGGCCGCCGCCTCGGCGCCGAGCGCCTTGCGATCGCGGCTCACCAGACGGTAGCCCAGGCCGATGAGGTAATCGCCGACGTTGATCGCAGTGCCGACGCCGTACTGGCGGTGCAGCGTCGCCCGGCCGTAGCGGAACGTGTCGTCGTCTTCGATGTCGTCGTGAACGAGAGACGCCTTGTGAAACGTCTCGATCGCCATCGCGGCTCGCTTGACGGAATCGGTCAGCTCGATGCCTTCGGGCGAGATCGTTCCCTTGCCGCCGCGCAGGGCATCGTAGGCGGCGAGTACGATGAAGGGGCGCGAACGTTTGCCGCCTTGAGCGAGCCAATCGTAGGCGATCGATTCGTGCTGCGCAAGCGGATCTTGTACGCCCGTTTTCTGCCGCGAGCGAGGCGCCAGTCGGCTCAGCTCGGGATCTTCCCACATGCTGTTGGCGGCGCGCATGAGATGCACGTACGACTTCGTCACCTGCGGCGGCGGCGCCGTCTTCAGCGCGATCATCTCCGAAACCCAGTCGTCGTCCACCGAAGTATTTCGGCAGTTACTCGACAGGAGCGGCGTGGCCACGCACGGGATGCCCGCGAGCAGAATCTTATCGAGCGCCTTCTCGAGCACGTTGAGGCAGGCGACGCCGACGATGGCGTCGATGTGGCCGCTGACGATGATCTTGAGAACGATCGGCGTCCCTTCGGAGACGAGCACCTTGTAGCCGAGATCTTCCGCGGTGACCTTGAAGTCGGCGACTTCGCATTGCCCGCACTTCTTGCAATCCAGGCCGAACTCGTCGTAATCCGCGGGGCAACCCTCGGCGTTCTTGAGGCAGTGCGGCAAGAGAAGGAGCCGACGTTTGAAATCGATGGCGCTGACCTGGTCGCGCCAAAATTCGTTCGACAGACAGACCATCGCGAAGCCGAGATTCTCCTCGGCCAAATTCAGCGATACGAGCAGATCCTCGGCCATCTTCTGCAGGACGGGTTTGGTGAGTTGTTTGGCGCGATCGAAGGTTTTGGCGAGTTCGAACGCGGCGGCGCGAACCTGATCGCGCTGGGCCCGCTCCTGCGGAACAGCCTTGAGATGAGCGGTGCTGTTCTTCTTGTCCTTCTTTTCGACGGGCGGCAAGGCAGCAGTTGACACGGGTGTTGACCTCAAGGGGCAGGAACGAGTCGGCGGGGGGCAAACAGAGTCGGTCCGGGTGATTATCGGACAAAATCGCCCAACATACCAGACTTCTGACGAGATTATTTTATTCGGCGTCGTTTGTGAGAATGGCCTGGAGCGTACGCATGGCGAAATTGAGGGTGCTCGCGGAACGTTATCGAATGAACACGCGACGAAGAATGGCCCTCCTGCTTGCTGATTGACGCGCAAAATTACCGAGCCGCGCCCGTTAGGAAGCGGGCCAGCATCCCATGCGAACGAGATAATTCCCATCCTTCCTGCGAGACTTCGCCCCCCGCTTCTAGGTGATTTTGCGGCGGCCGTCCGCGCATTTTCTCAAGTCCGCGCACAAATCGGCCGACAACCCCCGGCTTTTGCTTGAACCCGCGCGCCGTACGAGTTACCATAAGGGAGATCGCACCATCTCCATCGCTTCCTCCCTGGACGAGGCACGCTATGAACTTCCGAAACCTTCCGCTCTTGGCCCTCCTCCTGGCGACTGCTCCCCTGCACGCGCAGCTCGGCGTCACTCCGGCGCAGTACTACTACAACCTGCAAAGCTCGTACAACGCGCGCTTCTACACCCCCTACCAGAATGGCTTCGGCAACGGCGTCGGCTACGGCGGCGTCGCTCCCGTCGTCAATCCAGGTTATACGCTCAATCCCTACACGCCCGCCGCCGGCGCTACCCTCAACCCCTACACGGCCGGCGCGGGCGTCGATCCCTACGCCAGCTCCTTCCTGCCCTACTCCAATCCCTACCTCGGCGCCGGCAGCTATCTCTCCGGCTCGGCCGACCTGACCCGCGCCTACGGCACCGTCATGAATGACGCCGAACGCGCCCGCATCCTCCGCGAACAGGCGCTGCAAGCCCGCATCGACACCAAAAAGAAACAGTTCGAGTTCGCAATGTGGGTCCGCGCCAATACCCCGACTTATGCCGAGGAACAGAACAAGATCGCCCGCAGCACCCTCATGCGCATCCAGACCAACTCCAGTCCCACCGAAATCGTCAGCGGCAAAGCTCTCAACGTCCTCCTCGACGATCTTCGTAAGTTCACCAGCAAAAAAGTCGCCATGGAGCCGATCCAGCTCACCGAAGAAATCCTCAGGCAAATTAACGTCACCAAGTCCAGCGGCTCGCTCGGCGTGCTCCGCAATCCCACCAAGTTCAGCTTCCCGCAGTCGCTCAACGACCTGCTCGGCACCGAAAAACAACGCGCCATGAACGCCAAGATTCAGCAAATCATGCAGGACGCCGTCAACGGCAAGATCGACAACATCCTCCTGGGGGGCGTCGAAACCGAAACCAAGCTGCTGCGCGAATCCCTGATCAAGAAGATGAACGAATTGCCGACGATGCAGTACCTCGATGCACGCCGATTTCTGAACGATTTCGACGAGGCGCTGGTCGCCGTTCGCCGCGGCGAAGTGCAGACGCAAAACAGCTGGCAGGCGTTCGTCACCGGCGGCAAGTCGATCCAGGATCTGACCGAATACATGGTGAGCAACGGCCTGAAGTTCGGCCCCGCCACCGCGTTCGACGAAGGCTCGTACCGGGCGCTGCACAGCGCCATGGTCGCTTTCGACGTCACGCTCAACGCCCAGCTCACGATGGTCGACCGCAAGGATCAATAGTGTTTAGCCGCCGCGCCCTCCCGGCGCGGACGTGTCGCGGCGGCCGAATCCATTTGTTGCACGCACCCGCGCCGCGAGGGCGCGGCGGCTAAACGCCGAGGAATACCGCATGCTCCGCCGACTTCTGGGGACGCTCGTCCTCTGTCTCGCTTTCCTTCCCCAACTCCACGCCCAAAAACGCCCGATCGCCTTCGAAGATCTCTGGAAAGTCCAGCGGCTCGGCAAACCCTCCATCGCCCCCGACGGCAGCTGGGTCGCGGTCGAGGTGTCGTCGTTCGTGCTTGAAGACAACTCGAGCACGTCGCAGATCTGGATCCTCTCGACCGACGGCAAGACGCAGAAGCAGCTCACGAGCTTCGCGGGCAAAAACTCCGGGCCGATCTGGTCCCCCGACGGCAAATGGATCGCGTTCACGTCGAAGCGTACCGGTGACATCGCACAGATCCATGTGATTTCGCCGCAAGGGGGCGAGGCGAAGCAGGTGTCGAAGTTGCCGATGGCGATGTCGGGCCTGAAGTGGGCGCCCGATTCGCAGTCGATCTTCTGCCTGGTAAATACCTGGGCCGACACGCCCGACGACGCTTCGTACACGAAGAAGGAGAAAGCGAAGAAGGACGACAAAGTGCAGGCGTACGTGATCGACGACGCCATGTACCGCGTGTGGGATTCGTGGATCGCGGACGGCAAACGCCCCGTCGTCTATCGCGTCGATCTCGCCAGCGGCAAGCACACGAACGTGTTCGCGCACACGAAGCGAACGCTCCCCGCGACCGGCGCCGATGCGTCGAGCTACGACATTTCGCCGGACGGCAAGGAGATTTGCTTCACGTCGGAGACGACAAAGGAGATTGGCACCGACTTCAACACCGATCTCTACACGATGTCGCTCGTGAAGGCGAGCGAGCCGAAGAATATCACGAGCGACAATCCGGGAAATGATATGAATCCCCTCTACGTCACGGATCGTTTGATCGCTTTTCAGCGTCAAACCACGAAGTTTTTTTACGCGGACCGGATTCGGATCATGCATGGGGGCGGATCGGAATTCAGAGAACGAACGGGCAGCCTTGACCGCTCCTGCGGCGTTCTTCAAATCGTTCGCGCCCGTGACATCTGGCCGGGACATCTTCTATTTGAAGTGGAAGACATGGGCTATCATCGCATCTATGTTTCGACCGTCGACGAGAAACACTCCGGATATGCAACGAAGGGTTTCTCGGACACGTCGCCAGTGATGGCCAACGGAATCGTCTCCATGTTGCGCGCGAGCTTTGACATCCCCGCCCAGGTTTGGGTCTTGGATGGAACGGTTGAGCGCCGCATCGACAAGTTCAACGACGACCTCACGGCCCAGTGGGACCTCGGCCCCACCAAGAACGTCACCTACAAGGGTGCCGACGGCGACGACGTGCAGATGTGGATCGTCTATCCGCCCCAGTTCGATCCCAAGAAGAAGTACCCGTTCGTCATGTTCGTCCACGGCGGACCGCACAACGGCATCGCGACCGACTTCCACTACCGCTGGAACTTCCATCTGCTGGCGAGCAAGGGCTACGTCGTCGCGTGTCCCAATTTTCACGGCTCCAGCGGCTTCGGGCAAAAGTTCACCGACTCCATCACCGGCGACATGGCGACCAAGCCGTTCATCGATGTCATGAAGGCGACCGATTACATGGTGAACGAGCCGTACATCGACAAGACGAAGCTCGCCGCGGTCGGCGCCAGTTACGGCGGTTACATGATGGCCTGGCTCAACGGCCACACCGATCGCTTCGCGGCCATGGTCTGCCACGCGGGCGTCTATAACTGGCACTCGATGATGGCGTCGGACTACGTGCGGAGCCGAGAACGTCCGCTGGGGGCGATGCCGTGGGGTGATCTGACGCTGATCGACAAGCAGACGCCGCAGCGATTCGCCGCCAATTTCAAGACGCCGACGTTGGTGACGCATGGCGAAAAGGACTACCGCGTGCCGGTGTCGCAGGGCTTCGAGTATTACAACACGCTGCGCATCAAGGGGGTGCCGTCGCGGCTCGTCTACTTTCCCGACGAGAATCACTGGATTCTGAAGGCCCAGAACGCGAAGCTCTGGACGGGCGAAGTGTTCGGCTGGCTGGAGAAGTACATCGGCGTGGGCCCGAAGTGAGCGTTTGGAGCCCGCAGCGCAAGCAAGGGCTTGCTGTATCCTTGCTTGCGCGGCGGGCCCCAAACATTTCATCCTTGCTTGCGCTGCGGGCTCCAAACATTTCATCCTTGCTTGCGCGGCGGGCTACGGATTCACGAACTCGTGAATCCGCGCCAGCGGCACGATCTGATACCCGACCGCCGTCTTGCCGACGAGCCCGATGAGCCGCGGGGGCGCCAGGTCTTCCGCGAGCGTCGGCGTCTCGTTCACCACCAGCGGCGCCGTCTTGCCGCCGAGCGTCACTTCCATCACCGTCCCCTGCTTCAAATCCTCGGCCGATACCGCCCGCATTCCCTTGATCTTCGCCAGTTCCGCCTTCACCGTCTTCTGGAAGTAAAGGAATGGCCAGGTCCGAATCATCCCCCCCTGCAGCGTGTACAACGGCTCGAGCGAACCGATGTCGTGCGTCACTTCGTCCTTCTCGCGGGTGACCAGTTTCGTCTTCGTGCCAAGATCGCGCTTCGCCAGCGGCACGGCATCGGGGAAGCGAATGGACTGCACGCCCTCTTTGGCTTCGCCGCCTTTGAATGTCTTGCGGGCCGCGCCGAGTTGCCCGAGATCGACGTCGGCTTCGAGCTGAAACTTGTTGATCTTCAGATACTCGGTCGAACCGATGAGAGAAACCTCTCCTCCTCCTTCGAGGAGCACCTTCGCGGTCACGGTCTTCTTGACCTTGTCGAAATCGAGCGACTTGAGGCTCGCGATCGGCGTCAACGTCGTCACGCCTTCCTTGACCTGGAACAAAAGTCCCTCGCGGATCTCGAGATATTCGGGCCCGACGGCCGGCGGCTTGCCTTTCACCGCCGGCGGCACCGGCGTTTTCGGGTCCGCGAGCCAGGACAGATGCCGGGCGCCGACGATGAATTTGGCGTTCTTCGCCTTCGTCTCTTTCCCCTCGGCATTGACGATGAGGACGTTTTGGCCGTAAGTCGGCGCGCCGAGGGCGACGAGGAGTCCGATCGAGAGAAGCGTGCGCATGGTTAGGTTCGTCGTGAAAAGGGAGGGCGGGTCGTGGGTTGGCATCTTATGGAAATCCGGGCCGGCCAAATATCCCTTTGGCGTCGCCCGTCCGGTCCGGTAGGATGTGGGGGGAGGAAGAAGCCCATGAAACGTCTGGCGCTCGTGCTGTGTCTCGCGGCCCTTTCGGTCCATGCTCAGGATGGTCCCAAGACGCTCGTGGAAATTACCTGGGGCGGCGACAACCTCTCCGACCTCGTCCAGCGCCGCTTGCTCTCGCACGGCGGCAACGATCCCTTCGCCAAACTCTTCGACAGCATCCGCGACAAGCTGAGCCCGGAACAGGCCAGGCTTTTGCAGCAACTCGAGAACAATCCCGCGATGCTTCGACAATTGCAGCGCATGCTCGAGGACAAGAACCCGATGACGCTGTCGCCGCAAATTCAGCAGTTCAAGAAGTTGATCGAGGAACAAAAGCTCCAACCGAATCCGAACCTTCCCATTCCGAAGATCGATCCGCCGACGCCGCCGGGGCAGACGCCCAATATTTCGAACCCGGCGAGGCAACCGATTCCGTTGCCGGAAGAGGGGCTGCGTCGGGAGGATCGGACCAACGAGTTTTTCGCAAAGTTAATGGAAGAGCTTCCCGACGGCGTGAGCGAAGACATCGTCGCCTGGCTGCGCGATTCGCCCTGGCTGCACGAATCGCTCACGGACATTTTCAGCAAGGGCATGGACTCTTTCGACGTCCCGGCGCAGAACTGGGACGCGAACCGGTGGACGCCGAGGAATTCCTGGCTGCCGCAGATGCCGAAATTGGAGGGCGGGCTGCTGAGCCAACTCCCCTCGCTGCCGAAAGTTTCGCTGCGGGCGCCCAAGCTTTCGCTGAACACCGGCCTTCGTTTCCCGCGGCTTCCGAGCATCGGTTTGCCGCGATTCGGCGGCGGCGGGGGAGGCTTCGGAGCGCCGAGCGGAGCGGCATTCGGCTGGATCCTGCTCGCGGTTTGCCTGGCGGGGATGGCGTTCTGGATTCTGCGCACGCTGTCGTTGCGCGTGGGAGATCTCGGCGCCGGGAGCGTCGCGGCGCGGATCCTGGGGCAACTTCCCAATTCGATCCGCACCCGCGCGGACGTCGTCGCCGCGTTCGAGATCCTTACGCAGAAGCATCTAGGCGGCGAAACCCGCTCGTGGAACCATCGCATGGTCGCGGGCACCTGGCCCAAGGTCGGCGTCCTCGCGCAGCTCTACGAAAAGGCCCGCTACGCCCCCGGCGACGATCTCGCCCCCGACGATGCCGCTCTCGCGCAGCGCTGGCTTTCCGAACTCCGCGCGGAGGTTTGACATGGCCCGCGCCGCTGCCCTTTGCCTGCTGCTCGTCGCCGCTTCGCTTCGCGGCCAACCCCCTGAGCGGAAAGTCCAGGTCTTCTTCGAAGGCTCGGAAGTCTTTGGCCACGTCCTCTCCCAGGCCAGGCTCAAGATCGTGCCCAAACTCGAGGACGTCGCCGACAACCGTATCCCGCCCGAAGATCTCTTGATCGTCTGCTTCGGCGACCTCGCCTCCGCCGTGCCGCAGATTCAGCAGGCGCTCGGCATGTCGCTGGAGGACTTCGTCCGCAAACGCGGCGGCTTGCTCCTGGCTTCCAATCTCCGTTATCAGGAGACGCTTTTCGGTGTGCAGTTCACCGGCCGGCGCGACTTCCTGCCCAGGAACTACCGCTGGATTCACAAGAATCGGCTCTGCCCAATGGTGCGCGAACCGGCGCACGAGCATCCGATCTTCAAGGGATTGTTCTTAAACCAGGTCGGCGTCAAGGTGGGCATCGCCAGCAACTGTCCGGCGCAGATGCCGGCGGCGCTGCGCCCCGCCGGCGCGGATCGCCTGGTTCCGCTCGCGTATTTCCACGAGACCTCGCAGGAAGCGGTATGGGGGCCGCAGGGGCACGTTCAAGTCATCGGCAATCTGAGGCTCCCCGATCCGCGCCGCGTCCTCTTGTTCGGCGGCCATGGCTTATTCGTCAACGGCATGATGGTGCAGGAAGATCTGGACAACTTTGAGTTGGCCGACAATGTCGTGCGTTGGCTGCAGACTCGAAGCGACGGACAGCGCCGCCAGCATGTGCTGTTCCTGCACGACGGCAAGTTGATCGACAAGATCGGGCTGCCGATCCGCCGGGCGGCGCTGCCGCCGATTCCCACGCCGGGGGACTTTCCGCTGGCGATTCTCAACAGTTTGCTGACTCGACTGCAGACCACATTCGCGGCGCCGATCTGGGCCGTCCTGGTCTGTGGGATCACGCTGTTTGTAGGCCTGTACGCGTTCAAGCGATTTATGGGCTCCCGGCGCAATCTGGAGTCGGCGACGCTGACCGTCGGCGCTTCGAGTCTGTCCTTGTCGCCCGACCTGGTGCGCGAGCGACTGCTGCAGCGGCTGGACCGTCGGGAGTTTTGGGAACCCGCCCAGGCGCTCATCGGCGACTGGTTCCGCAGGCACGCGCACGTCGATCTCCCCTTTCCGATTCCGCGCGGCCCCCTGCCGGCGCACGAACTGACGGGCGGCTTCTGGCAGAAGCGCGAACTCGCCAAACGCCTCGCAATGGTCTGGGCCATCGCCACCCGCGCGCCGGATCGCCGAGTGACCGCCAGGGAATTTACGGCGCTGGAGGGACATTTCCAGGCGCTCACGCAAGCACTCGCCCAGGGCGTGCTTCGTTTCAAACGCGCGTGACGGGGCGACGTCCGACGGCTCCCCTTATAAAACAGAGCGTGGTCCGCGCTGTGACTCCTGGGAGATCTCCCGCTCATGTCCATCCCTGTGCAACCCGCCTCGACCGACCTCCACGCCTGGGCCGAGCGCATCAAAGACCTTCGCCAACGCACTCAGACGGAAATCGCCCGCGCCGTCGTCGGCATGGAAAAAACCGTCAATCGTTTCCTCATCGCCCTCCTCGCCGGCGGACACGTCCTCCTCGAAGGCGTCCCCGGCGTCGCCAAGACCACGCTCTCCAAAGCCCTCGCACAGCTCCTGGGAATCCAGTTCAACCGCATCCAGTTCACTCCCGATCTGCTCCCCTCCGACGTCACCGGCACCTTCATCCTCGACCGCAAGACCAATGACTTCGTCCTCCGCAAGGGCCCGATCTTTTGTCAGCTTCTCCTGGCCGACGAAATCAACCGCGCCCCCGCCAAGACCCAGTCCGCGCTCCTGGAAGCCATGCAGGAATATCAAGTCACCATCGAAGGGCAGACGCTGCCGTTGCGGCCGCCGTTCATGGTGCTCGCCACGCAGAACCCCGTCGAGCAGGAAGGCGTCTACCGCCTCCCCGAGGCGCAGCTCGACCGCTTCCTCTTGCGCATCGAAATGGGCTATCCCGGCGCCCAGCATGAAGTGACCATGCTCAAGCTCCTCAGTCAGCCGACGGCGTCGTTGCCGCAACTCTTCACGCCCGACTCGATCCTGGAGATGCAGGGCCAGCTCAGTCAGGTGTTCGGCAAGGAAGATTTGTACCGCTACATCGTGCAGCTCGCGGAGCAGAGCCGCAAGCATCCCGATTTATCGCTGGGAGCGAGCCCACGCGCCTCGCTCTGTCTCTTGCGCTGCGCCAAGGCCAAGGCGTTGCTCGATGGCCGAACGTACTTCACGCACGAGGACGTGCAGGCGATCGCGTACAGCGTGCTGGGGCATCGCCTGATTTTACGGCCCGAGGCGGAAGTCGAGGGCCGAACCACCGCGACGGTGGTGCGCGATCTACTGGCGCAGATCCCCGTCATGGCCTAGCAGCAGCCGCAGGGTCAACGACCACGTCAAGATGAACGGGCCCTCGATGGCGATCCAAAACCCCGGCATTCCGACGAACACGTCCACGCCGAGCACCAGCATTCCGAACGCGAACTTTACCCAGGCCGAGAATCGCAGGAGCCGAGCGTAGCGCGGCACGTCATAAGAGACGAACCAGTAGAAGAGCCCGAGCTGCGCGTAAAGGGCGGCGACGGAGCGCGCCAGATACTGCACCATCGGCGTGTCGGGCAAATCTCCCAGGCCCATGAGTTGGTGGATCGTCTGCATCCAGGCGTGAGGAAAGAAAGAGGCAAGCAACGCACCCAGGAGGATGAGCGCGGAGCCGCGCAGGAAGCAGACGAGAAGACGACGGCGCTCGATGTGCATGCGGACCACTCAGACGGAACCTCAACCGCAAAACCGGCAGCGGCCTGAAACCAAGTAACGTCACTTACACGCCGAATCGATCGCAGCCGACACGCATTTTTTTGAACCGTCTCAAAGCAGCTCGAGCGCTTCGAGGATCATGTTGTGGACATACATCTGCGACATCTCGACCGGCGGCACGTTCGTCGAACCGTCGCCGATAAAGATCGGGCGATCATGCAAGTCGGCCGCCGAGAGGCCGTGACTCCCCTTCACCAGCTGCGGATCGAGCGGCGTGACGTCGAACAGCGTGCGAAAGCCGAGCTTTTTGCCCAGGAGCCGACGAAACATGCGGAACTTCGGCCGGGCGACTGCGGGATCGAAGAAGAGTTCGCAGGGATCGTAACCCGGCTTGCGATGGATGTCGACGGTGCGGGCGTAGTCGGGCGCCTGGCGGTCGTCCTTCCAGAACGGATACGCGAACCAGGCTCTCGGCTTGGCCAGGGCGACCAGGTCCCCCGAGCGCGGATGCAGCAGTTCCAACTCCGCGAGCGTGGGGCCGCCGACCACGCGGTCCACCCCCGGTAGATTCGAGACCAGCTTGTAGACCGCTTCGACGTCTTCCTGCCGCCGCAGGTAAATGTGCGCGATCTGATGGTCGCACACTGCCAGCGCCCGGCTCTCGTTGGTATCGAGTTGATCGCCGAAGGGACCGGGGCGAGTTTTCAGGAATCCGGCCTGGTTGAGGATGCGGTTGAGCGCGATCGGCTGATCGACGTCGACGTGCGTGCATTCGTTGACGATCCAGACACGGGCGCCTGCGGCCTGGGCGGCGTCGATCACCAGGCCGCAGGCCGAGTCGAGTTCCCCGAGCAGCTGCTTCCAGTTCACTCGGCTCGGCCCCACGCGCTGCGTCTCGTAATCCAGGTGGGGCAGATAGACGAGCGTCAGGTCCGCGGGCTTTTCCTCACGCAGCACGTATGCGGCGCAGCGCGCGATCCACTGCGAACTGGGCAGCCCAGCCATCGGCCCCCAGAAGTGTTGAAACGGAAAGGCGCCGAGCTTCTTCTTGAGTTTGTCCGCTAAATCGTCGGGCGTGGTCTGGATGTCGAACGCCTTGTTGCCGTCGGCGCCGTAGTGCGGTTTGGGAGTGACGCTCAGATCGACGTCGGCGCCCTGGTTGAACCACCAGAAGAGTTTATGGCAGCGAAAAGTTCGACCCGCCGCGGCCGCGCGCTGCCGGGCGGTGTAGTAAACGGGGGGCGCCTGGATGAGCCGATTCGCCTGCTGCCAGAAGCGAACTTCCATGGTATCGCGGAAAAGCCAACCGTTGCCGACGATGCCGTGCACGCTCGGCGGCACGCCGGTGAGCATGCTTGCCTGCGCGGTGCAAGTGACGGCAGGGAGCGTCTCGCGGAAGGGACGATACCAGCCCCCCTTGGCGAGAGCCGCGATCTTGGGCAGGGAGTCGCCCATTTCTTCGACATGCCGACACGTGAGTCCCACGGTATTGATGACGACGATCGGAGCCGGCATAAGGCGTTCCCTGACAGTGAAGTCGATGCCACTGTTGTAGTGAATCGGCCTGCCCGATGCTCCCCGTTTCGGGCTCGCAAGCTCAAACGAATTCCGGCCTACTTCACCACCAGAGCGGGACGGGATTTGTCGACCTCCGCTTCCCATTCCGCGTGCAGCCGACGCAGCCGGGCGACGATCTCGGGATGCCGATAAGCCAAATTCTTACGTTCCCCCTCGTCCGCCTCCAGATCGACCAACAGCTCGATCATGCCGTCTTTCAGGTACTTCCACTTGCCGTGGCGGACGGCTTTTTGTTTGCGGTCGGAGCGGTCGATGCGCCAGAAGAACGTCCGCTCGGTCTCCTTTGCACGGCCTGAAAGGATCGGCAGCAAATTGACGCCGTCGAGTTGGACGTCGGGGCGCGTGAAGTCGGCGCCGGCGGCGGCGAGGATGGTCGCCGTCAGATCCATGGTGATGCCGGCTTGCTTCGGGTTGGCGCCCGCGGGGAGTTGGCCGGGCCAACGCATCAGACACGGCACGCGCACGCCCCCTTCCCACAGGCTCGACTTGTGATGAAAGAGGGGACCGTTGTCCGAGAGTTGGTAGCCGCCATTGTCGCTCGAGAAGATGATCAGCGTATCGTCCAGAATCTTGCGTTTTTCCAGTGCCTGGAAGATCATGCCCACGCCGTGATCGACGCGCTGGAGCATGGCCAGGTAATCTTGCCGGGTGCCGTCGCGGGAGTTCGCCTGCGTGAGCACCTGGCCGGGACGATCGGGAACCTGAAACGGAAAGTGCACCGCCAGGTGCGGCAGATAAAGAAAAAACGGCTCGAGCCCCGTGCGCTCGATGAACTCCACTGCCTTGCGGTTCAAGAGGTCGGTGAGATACCCCTCGGCCTTCACTTCCTTCTCGTTCTCGCGCAGCGTGTAGGTGCCGTCGAAATACTTGTACGAGTAGTAGTCGGCATGTCCGGTGAGGACGCCGAAATATTCGTCGAAGCCATGGCGAATTGGATTGAACTCCGGGCGAAAGCCGAGATGCCATTTGCCAAAGATGCCGGTGCGATATCCGAGCCCTTTGAGGAGCCTGGCAATCGTCATCTGCGTGGTCGGCAGTCCCGGAGCGTGCTTGTCGGGTTCGGGCTCCCAACGGTCGCCCACGCGGCGATATTGTTCCGCGGAGTAACCGAGTGCCCATTCCAGGCCAACGCGCTGTTGATATCGACCCGTGATGAACGCGGCCCGCGTCGGCGTGCAGACCGGAGCATTCGCGTAAAAGTTGTTCAGCTTCACCCCCTCCTTGGCGATGCGATCGATGTTCGGCGTGGCCAGCTCTTTGCCTCCCATGCAGCTAAGGTCGGCGTAGCCCATGTCGTCCACGAGAATGAAGACGACGTTGGGACGCTTCGATTTGTCCTGGGCCTGAAGGGATTGAAGCGTTAGCAGCGGGAGCAAGGCCAAGGCCAGGAGGCGAAAAGAAATCATGATGGATTCCTCTGGAAACGAAAAAAGCTCGTCCGACGACGTCGAACGAGCTTGTGTCCTCGTTTCGCGCTCGCAGGATTCAAGCGAGCGCGAAACAGATACTACCGGGATTAGTCGAGTTCGGGAACGGCGCCGCCGTCCTCGGGGAGCATGAGCGACAGCCACTGTGCATTCGAGATTTTTTCATTGACGCGGCGGACCGAGCGATCGCCCATGGCGACGTTGAGGGAACTGTGAGGAGATTGCACGGTGAGAGCGACGCATCCGCCGTTGCCGATGCGGGTCGGATGGGGCTGAATCTGGAAGCCAAAGTTGATCTGGCTCGAAGGATTCTGCACGCCGTTGCCGCCGGTGAGGATTTGGCTGGAGCCGTTGTAGGTGACGTTGGCGTTGTTGAGGGAGTAGGTCAGACCGAAGTTATGCACGCCGCCCCACGAGGCGCTGCCGTGGGAATGCCACGCAACGAGCGCGGTTCGGCCCTTGCCTTCGCACCAGGAATAGGCCTCGGCGAAGAGGATGGTGTTGCCGATGCCGTCGCGATTGGCGATGTTTTCTTCGCGGTTGGGCAGAGCCTGGTATCCTTTGGATTTATCGCCATTGGTGATGGCGTTCCAGTTGGCGACGTAATTGGTGGCGCCCCAGGTCTGCGAGGCCTTGTAAACTTGCCCGCCGCCGGCATTGCTGGCATCTCCGGGGGAGTCGGAGGGGCACATGAGGTGCGGGAAGGTGGCGGAGCGAACGTCGGACTTCCAGACGCCGATCGGTCCGTTGTAAGGAGCTCCAGGAGCCGCATAGACTGCGGTGACGGCGGGGTGGTACGTGCCGGTGCCGGGGACGTATGTGGCGGGTTGCCAAATGGTCGCGGGTTGCGGCGTGCCGGTGACGATCGTGTAGCCGTTGCCGTTGATGGTGGTTTGCGTGGTGTTGCCCGCATTGGGGTTCGGGACGTTTTGGCCGGGCGTCAGAACTTGTTGCGGCGGGTCCCAATATGCGGCGGCGCCGGGGGTGATGAGCGTACCGCCGCCGAGGGAGACGTTGCCGCCGCCATTGCCGAAGCTTTGATATTCAGAGCGCAGGCGATCGTGCAGCGTCTTACCGCCGACATAGGGGAGAAGGTGGGTGTACCAGCCGCCGTAAACGGCTCGGGAGTTATTCGAGTACGCAGTAGTGGTTGTCCCGCCTGGGAAGATCCCGTTATACGTGGGATAGCTGTTGTGCTGAGAATGGAATGTTTGCACGCCGGCGACGAGGTCGCGCAATTGAGTTCCGCAGCGTGCCAGGTTGCTCAATTCCTTGGCTTTAGTGACGGCGACGCCGATGATGGCGACGAGAATGCCGATGATGGCGATGACGATGAGCAGTTCGATGAGTGTGAACGCCGAACGGCTGCGAGTACGGGCCATGATACCCCTCCCCACGAAAGATTGAAAATGAAGGCTGTCCGGGGGCACGTAGAATTATGAGATAGACCCACGGACGAACGGACTTTTCGCGCTGTGCAACGGTTTTGTGTAATTATCGTCAAAGATTTGCGAAGACGCAAGAGAAATTCTGAGAAAAAAAGGAGTTTTGCGTAAATTCCCTGACGCAGAAGCGAGTTGCCAGGCGATTTTCTCCTTCTGCGCCGTCTGTGCAGCGTCAGCTGCGGCGATTTTTGCGTCGTTTGCGATGGACGGAGCGAATCTTCTGTGAAAAGATCAGCGTGCTCTGTCCAAAGATCGGTCGGGAAGCTCATAAGTCGATACGAACTTAAGCAACGATCGCACACGAGGTGAACCGTCATGGCCAAGAATAAGTTTCGCATCGCCACTCCGCCGCTGCGGGAACGTCCCGAATGGCCGCCGGAAAACGGCAAGCCCGTCCAGGTCAGTTACGTGAACGGCGACAGCATCATGAACCTCGCCTCGCGTAACGGCTGGAGCGCACGCGACCTCCTCCTGTTCAGCTTCCGCACGCTGACCCCGGAGTACATCAACTGGTATCTC
>JBBQPM010000136.1:0-18093 GCA_038217425.1 Gemmatales bacterium | reverse complement strand
ATACTCAGAGCCATCCTTGGCCTCCTGTCGGAAGAGGTAGTAAGCACCCGTATTCTGACAGGAGGCCGGATTTTCCTCAACTGCAATCAAACTCAAAAGCTAGAAAAGGCAACGGCTTACGGCTTAACTTGATGCCATTCGGCCCAGTCCCGG
The DNA here is from genome assembly GCA_038217425.1 of Gemmatales bacterium. Taxonomy (GTDB): domain Bacteria; phylum Planctomycetota; class Planctomycetia; order Gemmatales; family Gemmataceae; genus JAIEPT01. The sequence goes on along the minus strand of JBBQPM010000136.1, from coordinate 17,940 downwards.
AAATCCAACAAATTTCCCCAGATCCGGCGCGAGGCCGAACTTTGCAGTTGTCGCGCCTGGATCGTAGTAGGAGTCGTCTCCTGCTGCGCGCCATCGGTTCGCGAATCGGCTGAGGCGCCGTGGGCAATACTCGCAGGAGAAACGGGGTCCCATGGGGGATTGTTCGGCAACTCGGAGCCGAACAAGTCTGCTCTCGACCGGCATGCCTGCCGGCCGATGCAATAACCGTGGCGTATGAGGGTGCTGATTTCCAGTAACGAAAAGGCATCGAGGTCGGTACGAATATTCGCCACCTGTCGTTGCAACTCCGGATGCAAGGCGGTGGAATCTTGGTGCGGGCCGACGACGTCGGTGATGCGCGCGAAGACGAAGCCGAAAGTGTCCTGAAAGTTCTCGCTTTCAAGTTGCCAAACGCGGTCCATGAGGATGTCGCTAGAACGCAAGGCGGCCCGAATCAATCCGCCGCGCTGAGCGCCCTGAACGACAATTCGCTTGCCGACGTCACTGACCATGACGCCATCAAGTGCATTTTCCCCGGTCAATAGCGGTGTCAGCCAACGGAACATTCGGACGCCGAGGTTGTCGAAGACGCCTCCGTCCGTGTACGCCTGCTGTCCGAATTCGCCGCCGCGGGCGCCGACGTCGCGACCCGTCAATTCCAACGGCGGAAAGAACCCAGGAAACGCGGACGACGCGGTCACGGCCATCGACACGGTCATCAAACCGACGCGAACGCGTTCGATCTGCGAACGCGCTGCTTTAACCTCCATTTTCCACAGCCCATCGCGATTGAACGAGCAAAGGCATCCCTCGCTGAGGTTGGTGGTGAGAAGATGCAACTGCGGCCGTTCCGGCAACTCAAACAAACTCTTATCGCCGTAAAGTGACTTTTCGTACTGGCTTTCAAGTAATCCAGTTCGCGTCAACAGTCTATTCGACAATCCCAGCAACCGTCTCGGCCAACGCAATAAAAGTCCCAGAGGAAAACGCCTTAAGATACGGTTGCGGACGTCCAAACGGGTGAATTCGATCAATCGCGATGCCGCTTCGTCGAATTCCTTGGGCGAACCGGTGTACTGGTCCCAATTGAGCACCAGGTGTGCGGCCATGATGCTGCCGCCAGAGACCGAAGTGATGTGCGTGATCTGCTGAAGAATGCCTGCGTCGCGCAAGAAGCGGACCAGACCGAGATGATACAAGGTCGCGCGAAATCCGCCGCCGGAAAGTGCGAGCCCAATTTTTTTCATTAGCGACTCAAGGAAACGTGCGTCACATATCAAATCGCCGCTCGCGACTGTGTCGCCGCACCAATCGGTTCGTTTCATGACTGTAATCAGCCGGGCGCGGAACCGGGCGACCGCTATTAATTCAGGATCTCAAAAATCCAGCCCAATATCCAGTATCAATGGGACCGCAAGTGGATTTCCTGACGAGATGGACATGCCCCATTCCACGCAATCGATCAATTCGGCACATCACATACATCTGGTAAATCTGGAAATCGCCCGGAAGTTCACACGATGGGTGATGGTCTGGCGCCGCGGAATTCGTTCATTCATCGAGGAAACTATCCCGGATGGCATCAAAGTAATGACCCGCGTACGCCGACTTCGCGGCGGAGTTTTATAGCGCAGATCTCCAATTGCTCGAACCGAAAGAAGTTCAGGCAGCTCACAACGGAAATATACCCGCATTCGCGTCGCGGCTCACGCGGTGTAATGCGCCCCTAAAACTGGACCGATTTTTGGCGGACTTTAATGAATAAGTAAGAGTCCGGATGGCTGGATACGTTGGTTGGCGGGTTCGCTTTTCCCCTCCCCGCTCTCGACCCAGCTCGTTCGTTGGCCGAGAGCAGGGAGGGGAAAAGCTTTGATTCGGAAGGCGTCGTCAGGTTGGCTTCTCCGGGTTGGCAGCGTCGCGCTGGCTGGCCTGCCAGCGCTGCTCGAACTCGCGAGGGGTGAGATAGCCGAGCTTGGAGTGGATGCGTTTGCGATTGTAGACGTCGTCCAAGAATCGGCCGAGGTTGCGGCGTGCGTCGTCGAAGTCGCGGTAGTCGGAGAGATCGACCTCCTCTTCCTTGATCGTGCGGGCCAGGCGTTCGGCGAGCCGTTCTCGCGCGGTTCGCCGACGGCCGCCATGCTCAGACCTCGGCGGCCGAATGCGAACCGGTGAGAACGTCCAGCACGGCTCGAGCTTTGAGTTCGGCCGAGAAGGAACGACGTTGGCGTGACATGAAATCTCCCCTTGGGTGGTCCAGGATTCATTATCGTTCTGGTCCAGCCTCAGGGGCGCACCACAGACTATCAGCAGAAACCTGAAACACGAGGAGAGAATTGCTTAAAACGATTCCTTGAAATGACGGAGTCCGACCATGAACGTCCGCTATCCTTTGCTCTACCAAATCAACACTCGCGTTTGGCTTACATCAAGGGTGAGCGGAAGTGATCGCGTAACGGCATGTCGAGCCTCCAGGGCATTTCCGGTATTATACCTCGCGCGGCCCCCGATGAATCAAGAAACCGCGACCGCCAGGGAGCGGCTTGAATCTGCTCCCTGGCGATCGCGGCGTGGCAAGAGCGTTACCTTGTTACGGATCTAGACGGACGCGTGATCGCCGGCTTCCAGCGAGTAGACGAGATCGTTCGCCAGCGTGAAGAGCCAGTCATTGTCGGCGCCGCCGACGAGGACGTCGCTGGCGAAATCGTCGTGGACCGTGTCGCCCGCTCGCAAGCGGATGCCGGCGGTCGGGGTCGCCAGTTGATCGATGCGGGAAGCGGTCGGAGTCGGCTGCGCCCAGATCCCTCGAATGACGGCAAGCGTCGCCGCGTCGTTGTCGTAGCTGGTCGTGCCGCCGATCAGCAGATCTTCTCCGCCATGCCCGCGGAGGTTGTCGGATTCCAGGCCGCCGATGAGGAGATCGCGTCCGTCGAACCCTTCGAGGTAGTCGTCTCCGGCGCCGCCGAGGAGGATGTCGTTGCCTTCTTGGCCATACAGGAAGTCGTTGCCGTCGCCGCCCAGGAGAAGGTCGTCGCCGAACCCGCCCGAAATGCGGTCGACGCCCGCGCCGCCGTCGATGGAATCGTTCGCCGAGCCGCCGGTGATGAGGTCGTGCCCGCCTTCGCCGAAGATGCTGGCTGCGATACGCAGATCGGTGGCGAAGATGCGATCGTTGCCGTCGCCGCCGTGGACGACGACCCGTCCCCCTGGCGCCACGACGAAGGGGCCGTAGTTGACGCCGTTCATCCACGCGGAAACGCTGTTCGCGGCGGCGTTGCTCCAGATATAGATCACGTCATCCGCGGCAGTACCGTTCAGGTGGAGTTCGCCGTCGACCATGGCAGCCGGCTCGTCTGGAAGATTGGCGAGCACTTCCCGCGCGATCACGAAGCCGAAATGGGCGGACGATTCGTAGTTCTCGGCCGTGATGATCCGCCCGTCGACGACGACGTCGTCGACGGCGGAGGAAGTATTCGTCCCGTGCGATCCGCTGACGTTGCTGGCGATGCCGCCGTTGGCGACGATCTGATCGAACTGTCCGGAGTAGTTCGGGTAGGTGAGTTCGTCGCCGCCGTAGTTCTGATTGGGCGTGGCGACCGTCAGGGGTACGGCGACCTGCTTCCCTGCGATCGGACTGGTTCCGTCCACCCGAGCCCAGGCGAGTACCGTGACGCCATGGCAGATGGCGGCGACGGGCTTGTCGGCATCGAGGAAGTCGTTGATCAGCTGGTTGACGATCACTTTCTGCGGCGCGATGACGCCGTCGTTCAGGTCGTCGTCGCCGTTGTAGGCCGAGTTCCAGTAGAAGTTATCGGTAACGCCGTCGCCGTTGGGATCGTTGTACGCGTACTGGTACATCGACGAGCCCCAACCGCCGACGAAGGCGATGGCGGAGTAATCGCTGGCATCGACGTCGGCGAGCGCGAGGTCGGGGGTGACGACGCCCGAGACGCCCGCCTCGACCTGTCCGGAGTCGGGGTGCGGCGTGGATGCGTTCGTCGTCGTGGCAGCGACCGCGACGCCCACGCCCGCCTTGATCAGCTCGTTGCGCGTGTCGGCGTATTCCTTGTAGTAGAAATCCTGTCCGTCTGCGATGACCAAGAGCACGGGGAGCGGCGTCGCACTCATCACGTCGCGGGCTTCCAGACTTTCCAGACCGAGCGAGGCCCGTCGGCTGGGCCGGGACGTTGCGCGCTTCGAACCAAACCAACGATTCCAGAGATTCATGAGATCACCTTTTGCGGTAAGTTTGTGTGGAAGAATCGGCGTTCGCGACGCCGAACACAACAGACATGGACCGCGCAGGGCGAACCTTTCGCGCGAATTCGAAATTGTGAAACTACTTGAGTTGCTGAACCAACGCTCGAGCGGCGTCGGCGGAGTCTTGAGGGGTCGAGGCGGTCACAATTCGGCCGTCGGTCACGACGCTGCGGTCGGGCTGCGGCGCCGCTCCCATGCCGGCGGGATCGACGTACTCCGACGCGCGGGCCGCTTTCTTCCCATGCAACAACCCTGCGGAGCCGAGGACGTGCTGCCCGGCACAGATGCCGACGATGCATTTCTCCGCGCGATCCGCCAGGCGTAAGAGCCGCATCGCTTGCTGACTGGAGAGGACGTCGTCGCCCTCCGAAGTGAACTCCGAATGATCGAAGCCGACGCAGACGATCGCGTCGAAATGGTGCGGCTCCACGCTGGCCAAATCCATGTCCGCGGCCACTGACGAGGGGCGCTGAGGCTTGCCGAGCATGCTCGATTTGTCCAGCGACGCGGGTTTTCCGCCGGGGGTAGCGACGATCACCTTGTGCCCCGCTGCTTCGAGCGCCTTGCGAGCTGGATCGTAGTCTTCGTACCACAGTCCGCGCGAGGGGAGCAGGAACAGCACAGGGAGCCGAGCGGAGGTCGGCGGAGGATCCTCCGCGGGACTGCGCTTCATCCAGAGGAATGCGCCCAGCGCCAGCAGCGCGAACGCAGCCGTCGCGATCAGCAGACTTCTACGTAAGTGAACCTTCTTGGCCGGCGGTTCGCACCACGGTTCCAGAGCGACCGCGACTTCCTTGAGCGACGCAAAGCGATCCGCCGGCGCGACGGCCATCATGCGCCGGACGATCGCGGCGACTTGCGGCGGAACGTTGGCCGAGAACACGAGCGAATCGGCCGTGGGCGCCTGCCCCGTCAGCAGGAAGTAGAGCGTGGCGCCGAGGCCGTACTGATCCGCCCGTGCATCGACTCGATCGGTCGCCGGAAATTGCTCCGGAGCGGCGTATGCGACGGTCCCGAGCCGAGCCCCGGATTGCGTGATCGAGCCGGCGGGTCCCTCGTCCGGGGCGGTCCAGCATGCCAGACCGAAGTCGAGAATCTTGACCGAGCCTTCCCGAGTGAGCATGAGATTGGCAGGCTTGACGTCGCGGTGAATCATCTGCTGCGTGTGCGCGTGATGAAGCCCCAGCGCCGCCTGCTGGGCCAGGCGACACGCTTGCGGCGTCGGCAGCGGACCGCGCTCGCGCACCCAGCGCTCGAGGTTCCAGCCGTCCACGAACTCCATGACGAGAAAGTGAACGCCGCGAACTTCTTCCGCGTCGTACGCAGTCACGATATGCGGATGGGAAAGCCGGGCCGCCGCCTGCACCTCGCGACGAAATCGGCTGACGGCGAGCGGCGTCGCCACCAGGTCGGGCCGAATCACCTTCAGCGCCACCGATCGCTTCATGATGCGATGCGTCGCCTGATACACGACCCCCATGCCCCCCGAACCGAGCTTCGTCAGGATCGCATAGCGATCGTGCTCGCGCAGTTCCCGAGGCATCTCATGCAAGGGATTGACGTCCGCCGACGTGGGCGCGGAAGTGACGGCGCCGGCGCGAATCAACTCGCTGTACGTGTCCATGCCGACGCGGCCCATCTTCTCGACGCAGCGATCGCAACTGGCGAAGTGCTTCTCCAGCCGTGCCGAGTCCGCCAGGGACGTTCGGCCCTGCCCAAACGCCTGGATGACGGCATCGCTGGGATGTTCGCTCTGATCGCGCACCATGGGGGCTCCTCGCGGGAATGCTCCTCAAGAAGATGGACGCTTGAGTCGAAACCTTTCACGGCGTATGCGGATCGTCCACGAGCCCGGCGGCTTCGTGCCGCAACCGGGCGAGCACGCGCGACTTGGCGATGTAGACGGCATTCACCGACATCCGCAGCGATTCCGCAACCTCGGCCGCGGGCGTCCCCTCCACCACCAACTTGAGAAACGCCGACCACGTCTCCGGCGAAAACTCCGGCTCGAGCAGCGCCAACAATTTCTGCACGAGATGGCGGTCGTGTTCGAGATCCCACGCCTTACTCAGCGTGCTCTTCTCGTCCGCCCATTCGTCCAGCATGCCCAGCGCCGCACCCGTTTGCGGATGATTGCGCTGCGCCTTCCAGTAGTCGCGCAGGCAGTTGACGCTGATCGTTTTCAGCCAGTTCCGGAAAGCGCCCACCCGGCCGTTGTGGTGGAACTCCGGAATCCGACGCACGACGACGGCGAGCACGTTTTGCACGACGTCGTCCCGGTCGGCGGCGATCAGGCGATGCCGGGCGAGCCAGCCGTGAATTAGCGGTTCGTAGATGGCGTGCCAGCGCTGCCAGGCGATTCCCTCGGGGCCTCCCTGAATCTGTCCCAACAAACTTTGCGAGGTCGTCGACATGCTTGCATCGCTTGGCCGTGGAATCCCGGGAGCATTTTATGCCCTTCAAAGATATAACGACAAGCATGCGAAACGGTGAAAGGATTTCGCAATCGCAACCATGCATATTATGTCGCGTCGACGAGCGGCGCCGGACGACTCCCGAGCATTCCTTTTCCAGGAACAACGATCATGGCCAGCGAACCTCAACTCCCCGACGCCAATGCTTGGCAATCCAACTCCACTCTGAAAAAGGTACGCACCCATCAACTTGAACTAAAGATCGGTGCCAAGGACGCGGGCCCCAACGACGCTGTTCGCATGATGCAGCAAACGCTCGTCTACTGGGGGCGGAAAGTGCATCTTCTCCCTCTCGAATTGTTGCCCAATTTCGGCGCCGACGGGCATTTCGGCGCGGAGTCGAAAGACGCGCTGATTCGCTATCAGAGCGCGAACAAAGACGCGAACGGTCAACCGTTGGCAGCCGACGGCATCCTGGGTGATCTAACGTTGGGAGCAATGGACAAGCTCGTGAGCACGCCGAACAAACCGCCGCCCCCGCCCCCGCCGCCCCCGGACGACGACGGCAAGCTGATCGAGATCTTCGTGGACATCGTTTACTTCAGCGACGGCCCCGAAAAATGGCGCATGAATGAGATGTTCCCCATCGCCAATAAAGTCTTCAAGCGGATGAACATCAAGGTTTCTCTCGGCGACAAGATCCTCCCCGGCGGCAAAGGAACCAAGCCGCTCGACAGCGATGACTTCGCCAACAAGGCGTTCGAAATCAATCGCAAGGATGGCAAAATCATCCCTGGCGCGACGCGCAGCGAACTCTCGACGCTCACGGCTCAGGGGAGCATTCGGACGCTCGAGCTCAATCGGCTCACGCTCTTCAATCGCAAGGACCGAGTGACCGCGTTCTTCATCGCGCCATTTCCCGAAGGCGTGCAAGGCAAGGTCGGCGTGACCTTCAACCCCGCGGCGCACAAGACGTCGCCGACGATTTTCGTCTCGAAAAGTTACGTCGCCGTCGATTGCTTCTGGCACGAACTGGGCCATGCCCTGCTCAATACGAGCCTCGACGTCGAGGATCACGAGTTCGAGACTTTTATGTACACCCCCGTCGGCGAAGAACGCCGAACCGCGACCATCACCGACAAGCAGCGAGCCGCAATCCGGGCGACCGCGAAGGCGCTCAGTCTCGGCAAGTAACGTCGCATTTGGGTATATGACAGATGGGCTATACAAACGCTAACCGCTCCAGGCGCCCTCTGCGTCACGCACTGGCGCCACGGCGCACGCTGTCGAGGATCTCGCGGATCTTTTGCGACAAAACCGAGGGGCCGAACGGCTTTTGCAGGAAGTGCGTGTCGGCCTCGAATTTCCCCTGCCGCATTACCGCGTCATCGGTGTAGCCGCTCATGAACAACACGGCTATCTGCGGATAGAGTTTACGCACCCCCTCGGCGACCTGCCGGCCGCCGATGCCCAGCGGCATGACGACGTCGGTCAGCAGCAGGTCGATCTGCCCTGGATGCGCCTCCGCGATCTTGAGCGCCTCGACTCCGTCCCCCGCGGAAAGCACGGCGTACCCGCTGAGTTTCAAGACGTTGCACACCAGGGCGCGCACGCGGTCTTCATCCTCCACCACCAGGATCGTTTCAGAGCCCCCCTTCGGAGGATCGAGCACGGTTGGCGTCGCGCGCGCGGGGATGGGTTCTGCGACCTTGTGGAAATAGAGGCGGAACGTCGTGCCTTTGCCCAGTTCGCTGTCGACCTGAATATGTCCGCCGCTCTGTTTGACGAAGCCGTAGACCATCGCCAAACCCAATCCCGTCCCCTTGCCCGGGCCCTTGGTCGTGAAGAACGGCTCGAACACCTGCGCCTTCGTCAATTCCCCCATGCCGACGCCGTTGTCGGCGATGGTCAGTAGCACGTACGATCCCGGCTTGAAATCGGAATCGCCGTCGATGTCAAGATCCGTCAGATCGACGTTGCGCGTCTCGACCGAAATTCGTCCCCCCTGGGGCATCGCATCGCGGGCGTTGACGATCAGGTTCACCACCGCCTGCTCCAACTGCCCGGCGTCGACCTTGATTTTTTCCAGGTGCGGATCGAGCGTGGCGACCAACTCGATGTCCTCGCCGATCAGCCGAAATAGCATCGATTCGAGTCGGCTCATGACCTGATTGAGGTCCAGGATCTTGGCCTCGAGGATCGTTTTCCGCGAGAAGGCCAGGAGTTGGCGGGTGAGCGCTGCCGCCCGATCGCCCGCCTCGCGAATTTGACGCACCAACTCCGAGGTCGGGTCGTCCCGAGAAAGCCTTTGAAGCACGAGTTCGCTGCAGCCGTTGATGACGGTGAGTAGGTTGTTGAAGTCGTGCGCGATGCCCCCCGCCAGTCGGCCAATCGCTTCCATCTTTTGGGATTGGCGAAATTGCTCCTCGAGTCGCTTGCGTTCCGTGATGTCGGTGATCATGATGAGGGCGCCGAAATCTTGGCCCGCTTCGGGCCTTAGCGCGTTGGTCGATGCAAACGCCCAGAACTTGCTGCCGTCCTGGCGATAGAAGCGAAATTCATGCTGCTGCACCGACTCGGCCGGATGCTCGAGGACGAGCTCCTGGAGGCAGCGCTTGCCCTCGTCGTCGGTGAAATCCAGGATACAGCGTTGCGAGACGTCCGCGACGGTGCTGCCGAGCATCGTCACCATGCGGTCGTTGACGAAGGTGGTCCGGCATTTGGAATCGACGATCCAGATCCCCTCGGCCGCGGTCTCGACGATTTGGCGATAACGTTCTTCGCTGGCCTTGAGCGCCGCTTCCGCGCGTCGTCTGCCGGTGGTGTCGATGGAATAGCCGATGATGCCGGCCGCTTCGCCGCGACTGTCGTACAGGAGCGAGAGCGCGGTGTGCACGATGAGTTCGTCGCCCGATCGGCGCCGCATCCGTTCTTCCGTTTCGTGGGCGCCGCGGCGCCGGACCTCGGCGAAGATCTGCTCGAGAATCCGTTCACGCTCCTCGGAAGGGTACAGCTTTCCGACATGGGCGCCGAGCATGTCGCGGGCGGAGTAACCGAAAAGCCGTTCGGCGCCCTGGTTCCAGCGCGTGACATGTCCGTCCAGGTCGAACGCGATCACCGCCTCGTGAATATGATCGATGATTCGGGCGTGCTGCTGCAGCACCAGCTCCGTCTGCCGAATGCGCAGGAGCGCCTTGATCTGCCCCAGCAATTCGCGCGGCTCTACCGGCTTCACGAAATACGCGTCGGCGCCGTTCTCGAGCCCCTCGGCGCGGTTGTTACTGTGCGTGAAGATTCCCGACAGTAGAATTACCGATACAAGATCGGTCGCCGGGTTCGCCTTGATCTGCTGGCAGACGTGCAGGCCGCTGACGTCCGGGAGCCGAACGTCCAGGACGGCCAAATCGACTTCGCGCGCCAGGCGCAAAGCGTCGCTGCCGTTGCTGGCTTCGCAGACGTTGTACCCTTCGAAACGCAAGATGGAAGCGAGCGAAATGCGATTATCGTCGTTGTCGTCAACGCACAAAATCGAGAAGGGAACGGTGGATTTCATGGCAACCATCCTGCCAACCTCCGCCTACCGGGAGAAGAAGTGCTGCGGATCCCCTCGGGACGCGGAACGAAACTGCTGGTCTCGTGGGGCGGCGGAGGACTCGGGCGATTGATTTTACTCCGCAAAAACCGCGCCGCCCGAGGCATTTTTCTTGGATTCGGCATTAACGGGTTGCTGCCGCTGCAAATCGGCGATCAATTTTAGCAGCACCGCGGGCGCTACCGGCTTCACCAGGTGATGGGCGAACCCCGCGGTCTCCGCGCGCAGCTTGTCCGATTCTTGGCCGTACCCCGTGACCGCGACGAGCGTCGTCCCGGCCGCCCAGGTCTTTTTGCGAATCTGCCGGGCGAGTTCGTAGCCGTCCATGAGGGGCAACCCGATGTCGAGAATGGCGACGTGCGGCTGAAAGACCTCGCAGACGGCCAAGGCGCTGGGCCCGTCGAACGCCACCCGCGTATCGTGCTCGATCTGCGTGAGCACCAGCGCCATCGACTGGGCGGCGTCGCGGTTATCGTCAACGACCAGAACACGGCACGTCGCCGCCGCCGCCGAGGGCTCCGCAGCGATCGGCGTCGGCGCCGGTGCGGGCGACGGTTTGGCCACCGGCAGGCGGATGACAAACTCGCTCCCCAGGTTGGCTCCTTCACTGAACGCACGCACCTCGCCGCCGTGCATCTGGACCAGACGGTGCACCATCGTCAGGCCAATCCCCAGACCTCCTTCGGACCGGTCCAGGGAGCGCGAGACCTGGAAAAACATGTCGAAGACATGCTCGAGCATCTCCGCCGGGATGCCCATGCCGTTGTCGCGCACGCGGATGAGAACCTCGGCGCCGACCCGTTCGACGGCGAGTTCGATTCGGCCTTCCTTCGGCGTGTACTTGGCGGCGTTGTTCAGCAAATTCGTGAGAACCTGCGCGAAACGCGTGCGGTCGACGCGCACGAGCACCGCCTCCGGGGTTTTCGAGAGAACGAACTGATGCTGACGCGCCTCCAGGAACGGCCGACTCGCCTCGACGGCGCTGGCGATCACATGGGCCAGGTCGAGGGTTTCGAGCTGCAGCTGGATCTTGCCGCGCGTGATCCGGGCGACGTCGAGCAAGTCGTCGACCAGGCGCACCAGGTGCTGCACCTGGCGATCGATGAGATCGTAGGCCCAACTTTGCTGCGCGGGCTGGGCAGACGGATGCCTCAGGAGGTGAATCGCGTTGCGGATCGGCGCCAGGGGATTTCGCAGTTCGTGCGCCAGCATGGCCAGGAAATCGTTCTTTCGGCGATCGGCTTCCTGAATGTTGTTGTAGAGCCGGGCGTTGTCAAGTGCGACGGCGGCGCGGTTGGCGAGGTCCTGCGCCAGATCGCGTTCGTTCTCCGCGAGCGGCGTCGCCGAGTTCTCGCGCGCCACCAGCAAGACGCCCAGCGTTCGGCCCCGTGCGGAGAGCGGAAAGAGGGCACCGTGGCCCAGCACCAGCTGGGGCGCCGAACAACCTTCCGGCGCGGCGCCCTCCGCCCACAGAGGAACCCCCGCCGGCTCCGGGCCGAAGGCTCGGCTGCGCGAATCGCGCAGCGTGAGGGCGACGGCGTCGGCTAACTCGCCGTGCAGCGCAGCGCGCGGCGCCGGGCGGTCGTGAATCTCGCCGCCGTCGCCTTGGCGCCAGGCCAAAAAGATCTGCGCCTGCTCGGGAGCTTCGTCCGCCCACAAGACCGCGCCCACGTCGCCCAGCAGTGGCACCACGAGCCGCGACAGTCCCGTGAGAATCGAACTCAAATTGAGCGATCCCCCCAGCACTCGGCTCGCTTCCGCAAGGAACTGACTGCGCCGCGTCGCCTTCTCGGCGGCCGCGCGGTCGGCCTGGGCGCGCGCCAGTTCGATCCGTTCCTCCGCCAGGCGTTCCGCGGTCGCGCGGATGACGTACAGATCGACGAATACGCCAACTTTCGTACGTAGAACCTCTGGTACGACGGGAGAAAGAATATAGTCGACGGCGCCCAGCGAGTAGCCGCGCGCCGTGTGCATGTCGTCGCTGAAGGCGGTGATGAAGATGATGGGGATGTGGGCGGAGCGTTTGCGCTGACGGATGAGCGCTGCCGTTTCGAAGCCGTCCATGCCCGGCATGTTGACGTCGAGCAAGATGACGGCGAAGTCGCGCTCCATGACGTAGCGCAGCGCCTCTCGGCCCGAATGAGCCAGGACCAGATTTTGCCCGAGTTCGTCGAGGACGGCCTGAAGCGACAGCAACTTCTCAGGCAAGTCGTCGACGATCAAGATATTGACGCGATCAGTCATGTTCCGCCATCAAAGCCCCAGGGCGAGGTACTCCGAACCTCGGGGATTCCATCGTTGCAAGCGCGTATCCCGGGGTTCGGAGTACCTCACCCCAGGGCTTATGATCCTCAGCGATGCAGCCAGGCTCTCAGCACGGAGAGCATCTGCTCGGTGTCGACCGGCTTGGAGAGATAATCCCACGCTCCGGCCTCGATGCATTTTTCGCGGTCGCCCTTCATCGCCTTGGCGGTGACGGCGATAATCGGCAACGATTTGAATGGGCCCAGATTACGGATGGCGCGGATTGTGTCCATACCGTCCATCTCGGGCATCATAATATCCATCAGCACGATGTCGATGTCCGGCTCGCGCTGCAGGATGGCGATCGCTTCCCGACCCGTCTCCGCCGAGACCACGTTCATGTTCCGCCATTCCAGCACGCTCGACAAGGCAAAAATGTTGCGGAAATCGTCGTCGACGATCAACACCTTCTTGTTCAGCAGCACCTTGTCCGATTCGTGCAACTGCTCGAACTGCTTGCGCCGGGCTTCGGGGAGCTGGGAGACCTTGGCGTGCAGGAAGAACGCCGTCTCGTCCGTGAGCCGATCCGCGGAACGGACCTGGCGAATCGGATAGTTTTGGCCCAGCGCCTGCAGCACGTGCTCGGCGCCGGCGAGCTGCGGTCCGTCGCTGAACACGATGATCGGCAATCTCGGCAGCGTCGGCTCTCGGCGCAGCTCCTCTGCGAACTGCGTCAGCGCATCGCGCGATTCGGGGGCGAGAATCATGCAGTCGAAGCGCCGGTCCAGCAGGAGTTGCAGCGCGCGGGCGCCGGTCTGGGCGACGATTGCGCTGCAGTTCAGGCCTTGCAAATCGCCCAGGATGGTCGCGCGGCGAACCTCGTTGGCGTCGACGACCAGAACGCTCTTGACCGGCCGGCGCACGAAGTTGGCGACGTCGTCGATGATTTCTTCGACGGCGGCTCGGCTTTGCAGCGGCTTGGCGCCGAAGCTGAGGGCGCCTTCCTGCAGCGAGCGTTCGCGCGCCTCCTCGGTGGAGATGACGCAGATGGGGATGTGCCGGGTGGCGAGGTCGTGTTTGACGCGCTGCAGCACGCGCCAGCCATCAATGTCGGGGAGGCAGATGTCGAGCGTGATGGCGCTGGGCATATATTCGTGGATGAGCGTGAGGGCGGCAGCGCCGAGGCTGGTGACGAGTCCCTTGAACCCCTTCTCGCGCGCGACCTCCAGGAGCACGCGCGCGAAGGCGCGATCGTTTTCGACGATGACGATGACGAGATCGCCCGGTTGGATCGAGCCGCGGTCGTCGCCGACTTCGTTGAGAGGGGGACGCGCAGGCGTCGGTTCGCGCGCGTCGATTTTCGCCAGCGACGCGAACTTCGGCAGCGCCGCGGGCGAAGTCAGCGTTTCTGAGTACGTGATCGCCTTGCGCGCGCCCTTGGCCGGCGTGTAGTTCTGCGGCAAGAACAGCGTGAACACGCTCCCCTGCTCCGGCACGCTCTGCAAGCGAATCTCCCCGCCAAGCAGTCTTGAGATTTCCCGGCTAATCGCCAGGCCCAGGCCCGTGCCGCCGTACTTTCGGCTCGTGCTGCCGTCCGCCTGCTGGAACGCCTCGAAGATGATCTGCTGCTTGTCTTGCGAAATGCCGATGCCCGTATCGCGCACCGAGAACGCCAGCACTTTCGGAGCGGCCGACAGCGTCTCGTTCTCCGGATTCCAGCCCTCGTTGACGGCCTGCAGCGACAGGTTCACCTGCCCCTGATGCGTGAACTTGAACGCGTTGGAGAGCAGATTCTTGATCACCTGCTGCAGCCGTTTCGCGTCCGTATGAATCGACATCGGCAAGTCCGCGCCCAGCTCGATCGTGAAGTTGACCCCCTTGGCCTCCGCGACATGGCGGAACGTCCGCTCTACGTACGCCTGCAGATCGATGAGCCTGAGTTCGCTGGCATCGACGACGACCGTCCCCGACTCGATCTTCGACAGATCGAGAATGTCGTTGATGAGCATGAGCAGATCGTTGCCCGAGGAATGGATCGTCTTGGCGAACTCCGTCTGCCGGCCGGTGAGGTTTCCCTCGGGATTCTTCGAGAGCTGATCGCTGAGGATGAGCAGACTATTGAGCGGCGTGCGTAGCTCGTGCGACATGTTGGCGAGGAACTCGGACTTATACTTCGACGTGAGGGCGAGCTGCTTGGCCTTCTCTTCGAGCGCTTGCCGGGCCTGTTCGACTTCTTGGTTCTTGCGTTCGACTTCGACGTTCTGGTGCGCGAGCAGCCGGGCCTTTTCCTTGAGTTCCTGGTTCGTCTGCTGGAGTTCGTCCTGCCGGCTGCCGAGTTCCTGGGCGAGGGATTGCGATTGTTTGAGCAGATCTTCCGTCCGCATGTTGGCTTCGATTGTGTTGAGCACGATGCCGATCGATTCCGTGAGCTGGTCGAGGAAAGCATGATGCGTCGTATTAAAGCGTTCGAAGGAGCCGAGTTCGAGCACGCCTTTGACCTGGCCTTCGAAGATGATCGGCAAGACGAGTAAATCGCGCGGCGATGCATCGCCGAGGCCCGAGGAGATGCGGAAGTAATCGGTGGGGACGTTGTTGACGAGGATCTTTTGCTTCTCGAGGGCGCATTGGCCGACGAGCCCTTCGCCCATGCCCAGGACGTCGCCGATCGCCTGTTCGCCGCGTCCGGCGTAGTTGGCGAGCAGCCGAAGACGCGAGCGATCTTCCCCCGCGTCGAGCACGTAAAAGACGGCCCGCTGCGCGGTGACGACCGGCACAAGTTCCGAGAGGATGAGTCGGCCGACCGCAGTGAGATCGCGCTGCCCCTGGAGCATTCGGCTGAACTTGGCGAGGTTCGTCTTGAGCCAGTCCTGCTCGGTGTTCTTCTGCGTCGTGTCGCGCAGGTTGCGAATCATCTCGTTGATGTTGTCCTTGAGCACCGCGACCTCGCCCTGAGCCTCGACGGAGATGGAACGCGTCAAGTCGCCGCGGGTGACGGCGGTGGCGACCTCGGCGATGGCGCGGACCTGCGTCGTGAGATTGGCGGCGAGCTGATTGACGTTCTCGGTGAGGCCTTTCCAGGTGCCGGCGGCACCGGGGACTTTCGCCTGCCCGCCCAGACGCCCTTCGACGCCGACCTCGCGCGCCACCGTCGTCACTTGATCCGCGAAGGTTGCCAGCGTGTCGATCATGCTGTTGATGGTGTCGGTGAGGGCGGCGATTTCGCCCTTGGCGTCGACCATAAGCTTTTGCTTGAGATCGCCGTTGGCGACGGCGGTGACGACGCGGGCGATGCCGCGCACCTGGCTCGTCAAGTTGCCGGCCATGAAGTTGACGGAGTCGGTGAGATCCTTCCAGGTGCCCGAGACGCCTTTGACCTGAGCCTGCCCGCCGAGCTTGCCTTCGGTGCCGACTTCGCGGGCCACGCGCGTCACTTCCGCAGCGAACGAGCTGAGCTGATCGACCATCGTGTTGACGGTGTTCTTCAGCTCGAGGATTTCGCCCTTGACGTCGACGGTGATCTTCTTGGACAAGTCGCCGTTGGCCACGGCCTTGGTGACGTCGGCGATGTTGCGTACCTGACTCGTCAAGTTGCCGGCCATGAAGTTGACGGAGTCGGTGAGATCCTTCCACGTCCCGGCGACGTCGCGAACGTCGGCCTGTCCGCCGAGGCGTCCTTCGGTGCCGACCTCGCGGGCCACGCGCGTCACTTCCGCGGCGAAGGAACGCAGCTGATCGACCATGGTGTTGATCGTGTCCTTGAGTTCGAGGATTTCGCCGCGAACGTCGACGGTGATCTTTTTGGACAAGTCGCCGTTGGCGACGGCAGTGGTCACCT
Source organism: Gemmatales bacterium (assembly GCA_038217425.1). Classification (GTDB taxonomy): domain Bacteria; phylum Planctomycetota; class Planctomycetia; order Gemmatales; family Gemmataceae; genus JAIEPT01. The sequence continues at coordinate 1,598 of JBBQPM010000136.1, read as the reverse complement.
CGGCGATGTTGCGGACCTGAGCGGTGAGGTTGCCGGCCATGAAGTTGACGGAGTCGGTGAGATCCTTCCAGGTCCCGGCCACGTCCATGACGTCCGCCTGGCCGCCGAGCTTGCCTTCGGTGCCGACCTCGCGCGCCACGCGCGTCACTTCGGCGGCGAAGGAGCGGAGCTGATCGACCATCGTGTTGACGGTGTTCTTGAGTTCGAGGATTTCGCCGCGAACGTCGACGGTGATCTTTTTGGACAAGTCGCCGTTGGCGACGGCGGTGGTCACTTCCGCGATGTTACGCACCTGGCTGGTGAGATTGCCGGCCATGAAGTTGACGGAGTCGGTGAGATCCTTCCAGGTCCCGGCCACGCCCTTGACGTCGGCCTGACCGCCGAGCTTGCCTTCGGTGCCGACCTCGCGCGCCACGCGCGTCACTTCGGCGGCGAAGGAGCTGAGCTGATCGACCATCGTGTTGACGGTGTTCTTGAGCTCGAGAATTTCGCCCTTGACGTCGACCGAGATCTTCTTGGACAAGTCGCCGTTGGCGACGGCCTTGGTGACGTCGGCGATGTTGCGGACTTGACTCGTGAGCGAGCCGGCCATGAAGTTGACGGAGTCGGTGAGATCCTTCCAGGTCCCGGCCACGCCCTTGACTTCCGCCTGACCGCCGAGCCGGCCTTCGGTGCCGACCTCGCGCGCCACGCGCGTCACTTCGGCGGCGAACGAGCGGAGCTGATCGACCATGGTGTTGATCGTGTCCTTGAGTTCGAGGATTTCGCCGCGAACGTCGACGGTGATCTTCTTGGACAAGTCGCCGTTGGCGACGGCGGTGGTCACTTCCGCGATGTTACGCACCTGGCTGGTGAGATTGCCGGCCATGAAGTTGACGGAGTCGGTGAGATCCTTCCAGGTGCCGGCCACGCCCTTGACCTGCGCCTGCCCGCCGAGGATGCCTTCGGTGCCGACTTCACGGGCCACGCGCGTCACTTCCGACGCGAATGAAGAAAGCTGATCGACCATCGTGTTGACGGTGTTTTTGAGCTCGAGAATCTCGCCTTTGACGTCGACGGTGATCTTCTTCGACAAGTCGCCGTTGGCGACCGCTTTCGTCACGTCGGCGATGTTACGGACCTGGCTCGTCATGTTGCCGGCCATGAAGTTGACGGAGTCGGTGAGATCCTTCCACGTGCCGGCGACGCCCTTGACGTCCGCCTGGCCGCCGAGCTTGCCTTCGGTGCCGACCTCGCGGGCCATGCGCGTGACTTCGGCGGCGAAGGAGCTGAGCTGATCGACCAGGACGTTGATCGTGTTCTTGAGCTCGAGAATTTCGCCCTTGACGTCGACCGAGACTTTCTTCGACAAGTCGCCGTTGGCGACGGCGGTGGTGACGGCGGCGATGTTACGTACCTGGGCCGTGAGGTTGCCGGCCATGAAGTTGACGGAATCGGTGAGATCCTTCCACGTGCCGGCGATGCCCTTCACCTGCGCCTGTCCGCCGAGAATGCCTTCGGTGCCGACTTCGCGGGCCACGCGCGTCACTTCCGACGCGAATGAAGAAAGCTGATCGACCATCGTGTTGACGGTGTTTTTGAGCTCGAGAATCTCGCCT
>JBBQPM010000135.1:0-18121 GCA_038217425.1 Gemmatales bacterium | reverse complement strand
CTTGTGGTAAGATGCGACAGGAAGTAAGTTCCACCGATGAGGATTCACTCCAATAGCGGACATCGACAATTTAAGCATGCAACCAAACCCGGGCGGGTGACGGTTTCGGGACAACTTGGCGTCGATGTGCCGATCAAGACTCTGAAAAGCATTTGGAAGCAGGCTCAGTTGGAGGAAGACTAATGCGTTACGCGATTGTCATCGAGAAAGGCGCGACCAGTTACGGCGCCTATGTGCCGGATCTGCCCGGTTGCGTCGCCGTGGCGACGACGGCCGCTGAAGTCCGAAAGCTTATCGCGGAGGCGGTTCCGCTGCATCTGGAAGGACTGCGCGAAGACGGTCTGCCGATTCCAGAGCCGGAGACCGAATGCGAGTACGTGGACGTGTAGTCGCGGAACCAAGCTCTTACGGCGAAACGCTCAATTTCCGAAACTCGGAATGACCCTGCAGCGGAATCAATCGGGATCGCTGTGCATGTGACTGAGCCGGCTTATCCCAAGTTTCATTACTTCCGCGGCTTGAGAAGCTGATCCAGACCCTTGTTCAGGAGTTGCTCGCCGGCGCCTTGCAAAACCGAGCCCGCGCCCACCGAGAAGACCTTCGGATCGATGCTGGGCCGATCGAGCGTGCCGCGGATCGGCACCTTCAAATTCTTGGGCAGTCCCGCGGAGATCGGCGAGCTTCCCAGGAGCTTCGCGGGGAACGGCATGTCCGCCTCCAACGCCAGCGTGCCGTCCAGGCCGACCGAACCCGAGGTCTTGACGACGAAGTTGTCCTGGAACTCCATCTGCAGGTTCTCGTGATGGATCCGCCCGTTCTCCATCTTCACCTTGACGCGATTCTCACGAATGATGCTACGCGGCGACATCTTGAGGAGGCTCGTGAGTTCCTTCACGATCGACCCGGGCCCGACCTGGGCGTTGTGCATCGTCAGGAAGCCGTGGATGGTCGATTTGTACGGATCCAGGAGCGGAATGCGGGCGCTCTCGATCTCCAGCGACAGCTTCCCCTCAGCCTCGGCAATGTTGGCGAGCGTCGGCAAGGCGTATCCGAGTCCGCTGGCGCACATCTCGGGGGTAATCCGCGCCTGCTCGATCATAACGCCGGGCGACAGGGTCAATTCGTAGGTATCGAGCCGGACCTTCGGTTCGAGGCGGAGCTTGCCCTGGTTGAGCGTCGCCAAGATCGGCTCGGTCACGAGCATGCCGCCCGCTAGACGCGCCTTGATCTCCGCGGGCCCGACGACGGCGCCCATCGCTTGCGCTGACTGCCAGTTCAGCCCGGCTTCGCCTTCCAATTTTGTCAGCGCCAGTTCGGCGCCCGGCTGACCCGCGTTCGGGTAGAGCGGCCCCGAGATGCGGAAGCGGCGCGTGTCCTTGCCGGCGATGCGGGCGCTCTTGCCCAAATATCCCTGCAGGATCGGCTCGATCTTCTGCCAATCGTACGTGAGCGTGCCGTCGACGGCGAGGTCCATCGCCGACGCCAATCGGACGCACGTGAGCTTGCCGGAACAGGCCAGGAGCTGGCTCTGCAGCGCGAACTTTTCCAGGCCCAGACGGTCCTTCGCCCAATCGAGATCGCCGGCCACCGCGAGGCTCACCTTGGCGTCCTGATATTTTGGCGCGGTCTTGGGGCCGTAGACGAAGCCCTCGATCGTCGTCGCCAGGTCGAAGGCGACGCGGTTGGCGTCCGTTCGCAAGGTCATCTGTCCCTTGGCGAGGCCCGCCCATGGTTCGCCGGGGGCCTTGGGATCCTGCGTCCATTGACGCAGCCGGTTCACGTCGGCCTGGTACTGGATCTGGCCTGCGACCGTCTTGGCGGCGAGATCGACTTTAAGGCTCGGCGCCGTCACTTCGCAGGCGGAGCAGCGTAGGAGGGTGTTCTTGAGGTCGAGCACGGATTGATTCAAGACGCCCGCGGTCTGCAGGTCGAACTTGCTCTCGCTGAGATTCAGACCCGGAACTTTGCAGACGAGGTTCGACGCCTGGTTGGTCGTCGAGAACGCCAGGCCGGTCCCCGCCGGTTCGAACGTCGCCTGGCCCAGCAGCGTGCCGGCGTAGGTGTGCGTTACGGCCTTGGGATCCTGGTACCAGCGACCCACCCGCGCCAGATTCGCCTGGTAGACGAGTTTGCCGACCACGTCCATTTTCGCCAGTCGCACCAATAACGCCGGCGTGTGCACGACCAACGCGTCGCAGCGGATTTGCGATTCCTTGAGCACCAGCGTCTGCGGCCCAGCTTCGTAGGAGCCGACGACGACGGCGTCGAGAGTTGGCTCGTCGATGGCGAGGCCGAGCCCGTTCCAGACGAAGTTCTTGGCCTTGAGATCGCAGCGTTCGCAGTCCCACTTCCCCGGCGACGACTTCAGCCAACCCTGGCAATCGACGCTACCAGCGATGGCGACGTCCTTCAGCGCCGGCACGAAGAGTCGAGCGCGACGATGCCAACGATTCAGGTCGCCCTGAAGCTTGACGTAAAACGCGCCGGCCGGGCTTTTGGCGTAGTCGGCGATCGGCTCCCGCAACTGCACCGAGGCCACATCCGCGCCGGCGGCAACCTCGAAATAGGCCTGATCGAGCGGTTCCTGGCCCGAGGCAAGTTTACGGCCCTTGGCAACGGCCTTGACGCTCAGCTTCGGTTCGTCCCAGCCCGCGGGCCCCCAGGTCATGCGGAACTTGTCGAGCTGCGCCGAGCCGTCGAACTCGTACGCTTCGCTGGGGGTGTTCCACTTGACGCCAAACGTCGCCGTGCCTGCGAGTTGCGCCGGGCCCAGGTCGAGAAACTGGCTGAGCTGCTTGGAAAGTTCGTCGAGTTCGAGGCTGCCGGCGATTTGCATCGCGCCGGGCTTGGCGGAGCCGTCGATCTTCAGGAACCGCGAGGCGCACTTGATCCGATCCACGGTCGGCATCCCGGCGTGCAGGTTGCGTGCTTGCACGTCGAGCGTGATGGGGTCGTCCAGGGCGATGTTTTGCATGCCGCGTTGGCCCTTGATCGCGGAGGACTTGAGGCTCGCGGTCCAGACGACGTCGCCGTCCCTGGCCGCGCTTTCGCCGCGGAAGGCGAGGGCGCCGGCGGTGAGGCGGACGTTCTCGTGCAGACGCAGCGTTCGGGGCAGGCGCTGGGCGAGGGCGGCAAGATCGAGATTGAGGCTGGCCTTTTGCCCCGGTTGGCGCAGGTTGTCCCAGACGGTTTGGCTCCAGTCGTAGCTCCCCTGAACGTCGGCCTGGCCGAGGTCGCAGCCGAGGGTGAACTTGTCGATGGCGAGCCGGGTGTTTTCGAGTTTGGCGCTGCACTCGCCCTGAAGTTTGCTCCCCAAGACGCCTTCGAGATCGATGTCATAGCGGCGCAGGATCGGGGCCAACCAGTCGATGGGGAACGCCTTGAGCTGCGCGGAGACCGCCGGGCCGGTAAACTCCGCCTGGAGCGTGCCGGCGGTCTTGGGTTGCGGCGCCGAGATCTGGAGGCTGCCGACGATCGGTTGGGGGCCGTGCGGATCGAGGGCGATCTTTCCCTGGATCGGGTCGAGGAGCCAATTCTGGTTGTGATCCTGATCGCGTAGGTGCAGGGAGCCCCCCTCCCACTCGAGCGCGATGCTTGGGCTGCTGCTGGAACTGCCTGGCGTCGGATTGGGGTCGGACTTCGGGAGTTTGGCGAGGAGGACTTCGAGGTTGGAAGTGTTGTTCGCGAAGACGACCTTCATGGCCGGCTTCTCGAAGCGGATGGTACCGAGGTCACTGCGATGGTAAACCGCCAACCCGAGCAGGGTTCGGCTCGTCGAGACGCGCTGGATCTCGGCGACGGCGTTGCCTTCGTGATCGCGGACGAAGACCTGGCCGAGTTCGACGGGCCCGAACCAGTTCAGGCTGAGCGTCTGCACATGGAGATCAAGCCCCAGCGTGGAGCCGATCTTGGCAACCACCCAGTGCCGCAGCGGTGTATGGGCGATCACCCAGGGGGCGGCGGTGACGAGGATGAGGACGATGGACACGCCGATGAGCAGGCGTTTCGTCAGCCAGCCCAACCAGGACGTGCGGGCAGGAGTCGGTTTCGACATGGCGGAATCCTTTCCAAGGGAACGTCGTCCCACTATGGTCTACTTCGGCGATTCCGGCAAGACGGCTTCATCGCCTGTCTGAGCCGGAAGGCAAGCGACGATCTGACGCGAACGCCGATAGGTTCGTCGCTCACGCTTTCGGCTCGCAAATTGCACCATCCGGACAATCGGCGCAACCGCGACCTTCCGGTGTAGATTATCCCACTTTCCCATTTAATCTGGATTGCGAAAACGTCGCCAATCTGGAAATATTTAAAGTGTAGCGACTGGGAAAGCCGAATGGTCTCGGAGGGTGCATTGCGGTGGGGCGAGGTTTCGGGGTTGCCGGCAAACGACTGGCTCGTTAAAATCGACATTCTGAAATAGCACGGGCACAAAGGGTTCGGTCTTATTCTCGGAATCTCCAGACATGCGTTTTAACCTGATCGACCGGATCCTTGAAGTACAGGCGGGCAAGAACATTCGCATGGTCAAAAACCTGACCCTTGCGGAAGAATACCTCGCTGACCACTTCCCCACGTTCCCGGTGATGCCCGGCGTGCTCATGCTCGAGACGCTGGTCGAAGCGGGGGCCTGGTTGCTGCGGATCAGCGATGATTTCAAGCATAGCGTCATCGCCCTCCGCGACGCTCGCAACGTAAAATATGGCTCCTTTATGGTGCCAGGGCATTGCCTGACGGTGACGGTGGAACTCGACAAGATCTCCGCGGACGGGCAGCAGGTATCGTTCAAGGGCAAAGGGGAATGCGAAGGTAACGCGACCGTGTCGGCGAAGTTCACGGTGGCGCGGTACAACTTGGCCGACGGCAACCCGGCCATGAAGGGCGTTGACGAACGGTTGGAACTGCATTATCGAGAACTGTACGCTCAGTTGAAGGTCTAAGGGAAGGAAGCTTCATGCGACTCAAGGATCAGGTGGCGATCGTGACCGGCGGGAGCCGGGGGATCGGCAAAGGCATTGTGCAGGCGTTCGCGCAAGAAGGGGCGAAGGTTGCGTTAGTTTTCAAGGGAAGTCAGGCCGCTGCCGATGCATTGGTCGCCGAAGCGACGGCCGCCGGCGGGACCGTCAAGGCCTACCAGTGCGACGTGACCAAGGGCGAAGACGCTCAGGCCGTCGTCGATGCGGTCGAGAAGGACTGGGGCCCGATCAATATTTTGGTGAACAACGCCGGCATCATTCGTGACGGACTCTTCGTCCGCATGGAGCCGGCCGACTGGAACGCAGTGATCGACACGAACCTGAACGGTACGTTCAACTTCTGTCGCGCGGTCGCCTTTGCGATGGCCCGGCAGCGCAAGGGTCGAATCATCAACGTTTCGAGCATTGCCGCGGATCACACGAATCCGGGGCAGACGAACTACGCGGCCAGCAAGGGGGCGATCAACGCCTTCACGCGGGCCCTGGCGACGGAGCTGGCGAGCCGAGGCGTGACCGTCAACGCCATCGCCCCGGGCTTCATCGCGACCGACATGAGCGAAGCGGTCCGCAACAAGGCGGGCGACATCATCACGAAGATGATTCCGATGAAGCGTCTGGGCCAACCTGACGACATTGCCAAGGTGGCGGTGTTCCTGGCCAGTGCCGATGCCGCGTATATCACCGGACAAGTGATCAAGGTCGACGGCGGGCTCAGCTTGGGAGCCGTCGCCGTCTAAACGAAGCACCCTACGATTTTGCATCCTTTCCTTTTTTGGAGGTTCTATAGCGATGAAAACCCAGGAAGAAATCTACCTGAAAGTCTCCTCGACGCTCGTGGAGGCGCTTAACGTCGACGAAGACGAGATCGAACCGTCCTCGACGCTCCAGGGAGACCTGGGAGCCGAATCCATCGATTTCCTGGACATCGTGTTCCGTCTGGAACGCGAGTTCAACATCAAGATCCCGCGCGGCGAGCTGTTCCCCGAATCGATCTTCCAGGGCGACCCGGAATTCGTCGAGAACGGCAAGATCACCGACAAGGGCCTGAACGAGCTGGAAACCAAGATGCCCTTCGCGGATCTTTCGACCTTCAAGAAGTCGCGCGAGGTCTCCTCGATCGGCGATCTCTTCACCGTCGAGATGATCACCAAGTACATCCAGGGCAAGCTGGCCGCGAAGTAGAGTGTCCGAGCCGGAAGCGTGAGCGACGAACTCCCAAGGAGTCGTCGCTCACGCTTCCGGCTCGGAGGACGGGGAGAACGCGATGCGTTGGCTCTGGATCGATCGGTTTCTCAAGTTCGAGCCCAAGACAGCGGCGCGAGCGTTGAAAAATACCAGCCAGGCGGAAGATATCTTTCGTGATCACTTCCCCGGCTACCCGGTTTTCCCTGCGGCGCTGATGCTCGAGGGGATCGCCCAGACCGGCGGCATCCTCGTGGGCGAGGCCAACGACTTCAAGGAAAAGGTCGTCCTCGCCAAGATCGTCTCGGCCAAGTTTCAGCGCGAGATCCGCGCCGGCGAGACGCTCGTCTACGACGTCGAGATCATCGTCCTGCGCCCGGAAGGCGCCTCGGTGAAGGGACGCGTGCACGCTTTTCCCGCCGGCACGCCGATTCCCGATCCGCTTCCGGAAGTTCCGGTGGGTGAGGCGGAGATGTTCTTCGCGCACCTGGATCAGAGTCGTTCACAACAACTTTTTGGGGACAAGAACTTCGTCTTCAGCGGAGAACTGAAGCACATCCTGGGACTCGCGAAGGTCCTGGTCGAGAGCAAGGACAGCACTCCGCAGGGCGTACAATAGCCCTGACGAGTCGCGCCCCGGAATTCGCTGTTATCGTTCCGCAATGCGCACAGTCTTCGCTCAGGGTCCACGGGTAGGTGTTTCATGGCTTCCGTTCCTCGCGTCGTCCTCAGCGGCTTCGGCGTCGCCACCCCTCTCGGCATCGGCAAAGAGGCCTTGTGGGATGCGCTCGTCGCCGGCAAATCGGGCATCGTCCCAATCAAGGCGTTCGACGCCTCTTCGCTGCCTTGCCGCATCGCCGGCGAAATCCGCGATCTCGATCCCAAGAACTTCATCGAAAAGAAAGAACGCAAAAGCCTGCGCGTGATGGCGCGCGCCATCCAGCTCGCCGTCGTCGCCGCCCAGATCTGCATGGACGACACCAGGCTCAAAAAAGGCGAAACCGACCCGACCCGTTTCGGCATCGAGTTCGGCTCCGGGCTCATCCCCTCGGAACTCCACGAACTGGGCATGGCAGCCGTCATTAGCTGTAAGAACGGCGCCCACGACGTCGATCTCAAGATCTGGGGCGAACAGGGCATTCCCAACATCACGCCCCTCTGGATGCTCAAGTATCTGCCCAACATGCTCGCCTGCCACGTTTCGATCTTGCAGGACGCGCAGGGGCCCAACAACACCATCACCGAATCGGAAGTCGCCGGGCTCCTGGCCCTGGGCGAAGCGTACCGCATCCTGCGGCGCGGCCAGGCCGACATCTTCCTCGTCGGCGGCGCCGACAGCAAAATCAATCCTCTCAGCATGGTCCGCCAGGCGAAGTTCGCGATCCTCTCGAAACGCAACGAGACGCCCGAGACGGCGGTTCGCCCGTACGACCTCACTCGCGACGGTTACGTCCTGGGCGAAGGAGGCGGCGTGGTCGTGGCCGAGGTGCTGGAGCACGCCCAAAAGCGCAACGCCCCGATCCTGGCCGAGATGGTCGGGTTCGGCGCCTCGTTCGACCGCGGGTGCACCGGCCGAGGCCTGGCGCGGGCGATCCGCTTCGCGATGGAACAGGCAAACGTCAAACCGAGCGACATCGATCACGTCAACGGCGTCGGACTGGGGAGTCCGGTCTCCGATGCCTGGGAAGCCAAGGGGATCCACGAAGTCTTCGGACTGGAGACGCCGGTCTGGGGCCTGAAAAGCTCGACCGGCAACCTCGGCGCCAGCAGCACGCTGGTAGAATTAACTGCCAGCGTGATGGCGCTGCACAAAGGCATTCTCCCCGCGACCAGGAATTACTTCACGCCTGACCCGGAGTGTCCAATCCAGGTGACGCGCGAGCCTCGGCCCGTGACGAAGCCGTACTTCGTGAAGATCGGCTTCACCGACATGGGGCAGTGTTCGGCGATTGTTTGCCGCAAGTGGGAGTGAAGGCGAGCGGGGGATGTTAGTCCCCCGGTACAAGAATAATGGAACGCGTTGTGTTCGTTTCGGGTCAGCGCCAGTGGCAGAATTGACGTACCGGGAGACTAGCGTCCCCCGCGCGCCAAAGTCTCGGAAGAGGAAATCATGAGAAAACGCGTCGTCATCACCGGCATGGGAGCGATCACGCCGCTCGGGCATAGCGTCAAGGAACTCTACGAGAACCAGCTCGCGGGCAAGAGCGGCATGGACTGGATCACGCACTTCGACGCCCGTACGTTTCCGACCAAGTTCGCGGCCGAGGTTAAGGGTTTCGAGTTGACGAAGTTCGTGAAAAATGCCGAGCGCTGGGCCAACTCGGGCATCAACGCCAAGTTCGGCGCCGCCGCATCACAGCAGGCGCTCGCCGACTCGGGGCTTATTGACGACGAAAAGGTCGACCGCACTCGCTTCGGCGTGTACCTGGGTTCGGGCGAGGGGATCCAGGATTTCGACGGGCTGATCTCCCTGATCGGGGACAGTTACAATCGGGAAACGCATCAGGTCGATGCGGCCCGCTTCACCGCCGGCGCCCTCGAGCGTTTCCACGCCGAGCGCGAGTACGAACAGGAACTGCACACCACGCCCGCGCACTTGGCCGACTATTTCAACTTGCAGGGGCCCAACTACAACTGCCTCACCGCCTGCGCCGCCTCGAGCCAGGCGCTGGGCGAAGCAGCGGAGATGATCCGCTGGGGCGACGCCGACCTCATCCTCTCCGGCGGCGCCCACAGCATGATCCATCCGTTCGGCGTCACCGGCTTTAACCTGCTCACCGCTCTCTCGGCCAACAACAAGGACCCGAAGAAAGCGTCGTGCCCATTCGATCTGCATCGCGACGGCTTCGTCCTGGGCGAAGGGGCGGCGATGCTGGTGCTCGAAGAGTTGGGACACGCCAAGCAGCGCGGCGCCAAGATCTACGCGGAACTCACCGGCTATGGATCGACCGCCGACGCGTTTCGCATGACCGACAGCCATCCCGACGGCCGCGGCGCCATCGCCTGCATCGAGGGCGCCCTCAAGGACGCCAGGCTCAACCCTCGGGACATCGGTTACATCAATGCCCACGGCACGAGCACACAGGTCAATGACCGCGTGGAGACGGTGGCCATCAAGAAAGTCTTTGGCGATTACGCCTACCAGCTTCCGACGTCCTCGAGCAAAAGCATGCTCGGGCACTTGATCGCCGCCGCCGGCGCCGCCGAACTCATTACAAGCGTCATGGCGATCCTCCACGGGGGGCTGCCGCCGACGATGAACTACGAGACGCCCGATCCCGAACTCGATCTGGACTACATTGCCAACCAGATGCGCGAGAAAAAGGTCGATCACGTCCTCAGCAATAGCTTCGGCTTCGGCGGACAAAACGTCTCGCTGATCGTGAGCCGATTCAGGGATTAAGTTCGCATCGTCCCCGTTTAGCGCTCGCCATTCTCGCGCCCGTATCGAGCGCTAAATGGGGAGAATGATACGAGGAACATCACTTGGATTGGCTCCTATTGATCGCGGGCATTCTCGTCGGGGTGGCGCTCGTCGTCTTCCTGACGCTCTACGCCTTTCACCGCTGGGTGCTGCATAACTATCTGCATCTCATCGTCCGCATCTTTCAGGAAAAGCCGCTCTTTATCATTCCCTTCGGCAAGCCCTCGCCCGATGCCGAGCAGATCGAAATTGACTCCACCGACGGCGTCAAACTCAAGGCCTGCTACGTCAAGACGACCGTGCCGCGCAAGGGCGTCATCCTCTTCGGTCTGGAGTTCGGCACCAATCGCTGGGCCTGCCTTCCTTACTGCGAATTCCTGCTCCAGGCCGGATACGATTGTTTCGCCTGCGAGACGCGCGGGCAGGGCCAAAGTCCGTCCGCGGGGGGATACGAACCGCGGCAATGGGTCACCGATTTCGAGGTGCAGGATTATCGCGCGGCCCTGGCGTATCTCAAAGCCCGCCCCGATGCGGAGCGGGCCGGCATTGGGCTTTTCGGGCTCAGCAAGGGAGGCAGTGCCGGACTCGTCGTCGGCGCCGAAGATCCTTACCTTCGCTGCTTCGTGGTCGACGGCATCTTCTCGCCCCTTTCGACCATGGTCCCCTACATGCGGCAATGGATCCACATCTACACGAAACGGCGCTGGCTCGGCAACATTCTTCCGGATTGGTACTACCGCATCCTCGCTGTCCGCACCCTGGAGCGACTGACTCAGGAAGGAAAAGCGAACTATCCTTGCCTGGAAGAAGCGATCCCCAAGCTCGCGCCTCGGCCCCTGTTCATGATTCACGGCGGAGCCGACAATTACATCAAGCCGGAAATGGCCCGGGTGCTCTTCGATTCCGCGGGCGCGCCCAAGGAACTCTGGATCGTCGACAAGGCGAAGCACAATCAGGCGTTTCACCTCGCGGCCCAGGAATACCAGCGGCGCGTGCGCGCGTTTTTCGACACCCATCTCGTTCACACCCCTCAACCGTTGCCTGCAGGGGCTTCGTAGAAAGAGCCTCGTCATGCTTCAATGGTTGATCCGCAAAGTGTTCGGCAAAGTCGCCGCGTGGTCGGTCCGCCGACGCCTCAACGCGTTCGAAGAGGCGACCAATTCGCCGCAGGCCGTGCAGGAAGCGCTCCTGCAAGGCTTCCTGCGCCACCATGCCGACACCGACTTCGCCCGCGATCATCACTTCAAGGACATCAAGACGATCGCCGACTACCGCAAGCACCTGCCCATCGCCGGGTACGAGTATTTCGACCCCTACATCCAGCGCGTGACCAAAGGCGACACCAAGGCGCTCCTGGGCGACAGCAAGGTCCACATGTTCGCGATGACCAGCGGCACCACCGCGGCGCGCAAGTACATCCCCGTCACGAACCAGTATCTCGCCGACTACAAACGCGGTTGGAACATCTGGGGCCTGAAGGTCTACCGCGACCATCCGCCGGTCCGCTTTCGGCCCATCATCCAGATGTCGGGCGATTGGCAAGAATTCACGGCTCCGTCGGGCATTCCGTGCGGCGCGGTCACCGGACTCACCGCAACCATGCAAATGCGCATCGTCCGCTGGCTCTACTGCGTTCCCGCCATCCTCGGCAAACTCAAAGATCCGAACGCCAAGTATTACCTCGCCCTACGCCTCAGCATGTTCCGCAAGGTCGGCATGATCCTGGCGGCCAACCCGAGCACGTTGCTGAACCTTGCCAAGGTCGGCGATCAGGAAAAAGAGAACCTGCTGCGCGACCTGCGCGACGGCACGCTGGATAAAAAGATCGAACTCCCCGCTGACATCCGCGCGTACCTGGCGGGGAAGCTGGCGAAGAAATATCCCGACCGCGTCAAGGAACTCGAAACCGCCATCCGTCAGAGCGGGACGCTCTATCCCAAAGACATCTGGCCCAAGGACTGCGTCATCGGCAACTGGACCGGCGGCTCCATGGGCGCGTACCTGCGGCAATTCCCGAAGTATTTCGGCGCCACGCCCGTCCGCGATCTCGGGCTGATCGCGTCCGAGGGGCGCATGACGATCCCCATGAGCGACAACACCCCCAGCGGCGTTCTCGACATCACCACGAACTATCTCGAGTTCGTCCCCGAAGACGAAATCAACAGCACGCAGCCCACCGTTCTCGCCGCCCACGAAATCCAGCCGGGCCGAAACTACTACATCCTTCTGACCACGTCGTACGGCCTGTATCGCTACAACATTTTCGACGTGGTCCGCTGCACCGGTTACCACAACGCCACGCCGATGGTCGAGTTCCTCTCCAAGGGCGCCCTTTTCGCGAATCTCACAGGCGAGAAGATCTCCGAGTACCACGTCACCGGCGCCATGACGCAGACGCTGCGCGATCTCGACATGAACGTGACCGCCTACACGCTGGCGCCGATCTGGCACGATGAGATGCCCTATTACGGTCTGTTCATCGAGCGCGGCGACCTGGCCAACCGCGAGCGTGGAGCCAAATTGGGCGAAGTGTTCGAACGCCGCTTGCAGGAGGCGAACGTCGAGTATGCCGGCAAGCGCGAAACGCAGCGGCTAGGGCCCGTCCGCGTCGAGGTGATTCCGACCGGAGCCTGGCAGATCTGGGATCGGCAGCGCCTGACGCGCAGCGGCGGCACGCTGGAGCAGTACAAGCATCCGTGCCTGCTGTCGGACCTCAAGTTTCGCGAGTCGCTGACGGTGGAGGAAGAGATCGGCTGAATCACTGCCCGTCGCGCAGCGGCCGACGCACGAACTTGCACAGCAGCAGCGCCGCCAATAACATCCCCGCCGACAGGTAGAACGCCCGGTCGAGACTGCCGGTCACGTCCTTGATGTAGCCTCCCAGCTGCGGAACGAAGAACGCGATGCCCCAGCCGAGGAAGACGAGCCCGTACTTAAATCCCAGGTTGCCGGAGCCGAAAAAGTCGGCGGTGAACGCGGGCAGCAGCGCCAGCGAACCGCCGTACTGCCAGGCGATGACGCCGACGGCCAGGAACAGGAGCGTGACCTGACCGGACTGCATGAGTGCGGGTAACGCGAGTATGGAGACGACGGAAAGGCCGGCGTTTAGCAAATACGCGCCGGTGCGTCCCAGCCGGTCGGAATAGAGCCCAGTGCCGACTCGGCCCACCGCGTTGACGATGCCGATGAACGCGGGCAAAAGCCAGGCGTTGGCGGCGAAGAACTGCGCCGAGCCGGCGACCCGGGCGGTGTCGGCGAGCATGCCGGCGGCGTTGCCGATGACCAGCAGTCCCGACTGGGCGGCACACACGAAGAGCGCGACCAGGGCGTAGAACTGCCAGGTCTTCACCATTTCCCCCGCCGACCAGTTGATGTTGGTAATGTTCGCATTGATCGGCGCCGCGGGAACCACGTACCCCGCCGGCGGTCGGGAGAGCAGCTGTCCGGCAATCACGATGACGACCGCGAACAACAATCCCAGCCCGATGAAACTTGCGGAGAGGCCATACGCGCCGATCAGGTATCTGGCGAGCGGGGCGATGTAGATGGGGGCGGCGCCGTAACCGCCGACGACCAGGCCGACGATAAGTCCGCGTTGCCTGGGGCTGAACCACTGCACGGCGGCGGGGGTGGCGGCGGCGTAACCGATGCCCATGCCGATGCCCCCCATGACGCCGAACCCCAGCACCAGGCCAAGATAACTTTTCATCCATCCCGCCAGCAGACATCCTGCCGCGACGCAGAGACCGCCGAGGGTGGCCCCGACCTTTGGGCCGTAACGGTCCTGGATGCGCCCCCCCGGAATCATGAACAGGGCGAAGACCACGCCGCAGATGGCGTACGCCCAGGTTGCTTGCGCGTCGCTGAGATAAGCCCAGCCTTCATTGAGGCCGGTCATCGCGGTACCGACGAGGGCTTCGTCCTTGGTGGTGAGTTGGGCTTTCCAGATGCTCCAGGCATAGAGGATGCCCAGACAGAGATTGACGGCCGTGCCCGCGAAGGTCACGACCCAGGCCCGCGCGGGGACGGCGTGTGTGGAGTGCAGCATAGGGGGCATTGTATGAAGCGGCACAGTCGGCACAGCCCGATTTCCCCGCGCGGTTTCGGTCCGCGGCGGCGCGGAATCGCCGAGATCGGCTTTCGGCGGGTTTGCCCAACAGTTACAGTCGTCAAGCTTGCCCCGTTTGATCCTTCACGCGGCCAAGAATTAGACTGTGAATTTCCGAGCCGGAAGCGTTAGCGACGATTTTGCGAAGATCGTCGCTAACTTCCGGCTCGGAAAGAAATTGCGAACGTCTCAGTTGCGGCCGTACACGGCCAGCGCAAAAAGAGAACCACCCGCTGGGGAAGCGGGTGGTTGAGGGGATAGGGGTAGGAGAACCATAGGGGGAGGGGACGGAGTTTCAGGAACTGGAAATCGCCGTCCGGGGGAAGGACGCGGTCGGGGGAACCATGACGACTTCGCTTGGGCAGCGGGGGGAACCGCTGGGTTCGAATCGCGGGGGAACGTTTCGAACCGGTTGTCCCTTAAAACTTCCTGGCTTTCACCAGAACGAAAGAGATAGAAAGCACTCCGCGTGCCAATTCCTCGATACCTGTGCGAACATTCCATAAGTATTGAGGAAGATTTGATTTACGGCGAACCACGGAGGGTGCCGGTAGAACGGACGGAATCGGAAAAACTTGCAAAGCTTGTAACTTCTACCCTCCAAACCTACCAGCCGGGGCGGAGAAGGCACGGTTTGACAAGGCGTTCGCACGATGTCCGCAATGATTTGGGTGGCGAGTCTGCTATGGGCGGGGCCTGGGTTCCCGCTGTACCAGTCGGAAGAAGACCTGCGCTGTCTGCGTCTGCGGGCACCCGAGGAGATCGGGCACGTCGCGGAACTGGTACGTCGTTTTTCGCTGACCCGGCAACAGGGCAAAGACGTCGAGTCCGCGCTGGAACGGCTGAACGATCCGGAGTATGCAGTCCGTTTGAAGGCGCAGGAAGCGTTGGCGTCGGCGCCTCCGGGGGCGATTGCGCTCTTTCGGCAGGCGGCGCAGGGGCCCGATCTCCATCTGCGTCGGGCGCTGAGCCGAATCGAACTGCGGATGGCGCCGAGATGGCCGGCGTTTCAGGCGGAGGCAGCGGTTCGGCTGTTGCGCCTGCATCGACCGCCCCATGCCGCCAAGATTTTGTGGGACTACCTGCCGACCGCAGAGGATCCGCAGGTTCAGGCCGAGATTCTCGCGGCGCTGCGCGATTTGCAGGAACAGGGGCTCACGCCGGCGGACCTTTTCACGGACGCCGACGCCTGGCCCTGTCAGCTGCGGGCCTTGCCGCTGCTCAAGCTCGACGCCGAGGCGCCGACGGAACAGGCGCTCACGGCCGCCCGTACGTTCTTTCGGCTCCTGGCTCTGGAAAAGACCGACGAGCTGGCAGAGATGTGTCATTTGCCGTTCACGATGGGAGGGGTGCATGAAGCGAAATCGCCCGGCGAGTTGCGTGCCGCACTCGTGCAGATGTCGGCCAATTCGCGTAAATACAAGAACTTTTCGCTGAGCATGTTGCACGTTCGCCGCGGGGAAGTCTTCTTGGCCCACGCGACGACGGACGAAGCGGCTGCGCTCAAACCGTTCCCGCCGGGCGAAGTCCGCGCCGTCGCGATCAAGCTGCGTTACAACGTCGGCGAGGAAGAGATGGGCGCGATCCTGGTTTGGCTCTCACCGCAAGGCCCGCGGATTCTGGGGCTGGGCCAGGGACGTTCGCGCTAGAGCCGCAGTCGGCCGACGATTTCCTGACCGTACAATCGTTACCTCTGACAACTTCGGAATTTTCGTCAAAGTCAGCCATGGCATCGCGGCGGATCCCCTGTTATACTGTTTCCTCAGGGGAGACCTGCCGTGAACCATGTGATGGCCGATAAATCGACTCCGTTTGCCGAGCTCATGGAGCAACTTCTCAGCGGTTCCGAAGAAGCCGCCCGGGTGCTCCTGGACGAGTACGGCCGACATATTCTGCGCGCCGTCCGTCAGCGTCTGCCGAAAGATCTTCGGCCCAAGTTCGATTCGCTTGATTTCACGCAAGACGTGTGGGCTTCATTTTTCGCCGATCTCCCGTCGGGCAAGACCTTTAACTCGCCGCAGGCTCTCATCGCCTATCTGACGCGGATGGCGCAGAACAAGGTCGTCGACACCGTCCGCCAGCGCTTCGGCAAGAAGTTCGACGTCAATCGCGAAGAATCGCTCGAACGGAAAACGGAGGGGGTCGAGGATCGCATCCCGCTGAAGTCGCCTGACGCCAGCGCGAGCCAGATCTTTATCGCCAAAGAGACCTGGGAAGGGCTTCTCGCGGGAATGAATCCCGTGCATCGGCGGATCATGGTATTATTGCGCGGAGGAAAGAGGCCCGCGGAGATTGCCGTGGAGCTGAAGGTGAGCGAAAAGACGGTGCGTCGCGTGATCGAAAAAGCCCTCAAGAACCTACCAACATGAACGTAGCCGAAAAGATCCTGGACATCGCGCCCGAACTGGAAGAATCGCAACTTCTGGACGAGGCCTACGATCAATTTTGCCTACAAGAAGAGGCGGGGCAGGCGCCGGATCCGGACGAGTTCTGCCAGCGTTTCCCGGCGGTGCAAAGCTCGCTGATGCGGCTCCTGCGGGCGCACCAGTTCGTTCAGGACAACGCTCATCTCTTGGAGCCTGTGCACGCCGATTACCCGGCGGAGGGAACGTCGTTTCTGGGGTTCGATCTCAAAGAGATGCTGGGCCGAGGCGCCTTTTCACGCGTCTATCTGGCCCTGGAGCCGGAACTTGGGGACCGCGAAGTGGCACTCAAGGTGTCGCCGTACGGCAACGCCGAGGCGCGGATCCTGGGCCGGATTCGCCATCCCAATATCGTACCGGTCTACTCGGTCGACGCGGACGCCTCGTCGGGATTGTCGGTCGTGTGCATGCCGTTCCTGGGGAGCGCGACGCTCGCTCACGTTCTCGAGCTCGGCGCCGTCCCGACCCGTGCCGACGCCATCTTGGCAACCGCCCGCCGCGACGCCCGCTTTCTGAACCATAGCGATCCCGGCGAAGAACCCGCTTCCGTCCTCCTCGAAGGTTCTTACGTCGAAGGCGTACGACACCTGGCTCTGCAGATTTTCGAGGCGCTCAAGTTCATTCACCAGCTCGGCATCGTGCATCGCGACCTCAAGCCGTCGAACATCCTCCTCTCGCACGCCGCCCGTCCCATGCTCCTGCCTCTCCGCCGACGTCAGGCTCCCCGAGACCCGGTTCGGCGGCACCCCCGTCTACATGCCGCCCGAACACCTCCTCGCCGTCGCTCAAGGCGGCGAGGCCGACGATAACGACGAGCGTTCGGATCTGTATTCCACTGGCGTCATTCTCTACGAATTACTCACGGGTCGCCATCCGTTTGGCCCCGTTCCCGAAAAGACGGCCGAGGATTGGTCGCTACGCATGCTGGAAAAGCAAGGGTTCGGGGCGCCCTCCATCCGCGCGCTGAACCCGAAGGTCGACGCGGAATTCGCCAAGATCATTCACAAGTGTTTGGAGTTCGAACTCGAGGATCGCTTTGCCAGTGCCGGGGAAATCGTTGACCGGTTGCGACCTCGGTCGGCGCCCGTCGTCAAACCGAGACGGCGCAAGGTGCTGCTCGGAGCGGCGCTTGCCGGGATGGCCGCGGTCTGCATGTTGGCCTTCGCCTTCCTCTGGAATCGGCCGAGCGAGACCCCGTCCCCGAAGGCGCTCGCTGAGGAATCGATTCGGCTCATGCAGTGGGACCGCGCCGTCGAGCATCTGAACAAGGCCATCGCGGCAGAGCCCAACCAAGGCGACTTGCGACTCGCGCGGGCGCATGCCTATCGGCACTGGGGCGAGACGGACGAATCGAAGCGACTGTTCGCCGCGAACGATTTCGAAAAGGCGGATGAGTTGGCGCCGTCGGGACTGACCAAGGCCTGGGCCGGCTTTATGCACCATCTGCAGAAAAGCGATCGGCTCGCCAGTAACTTCTACGAACGAGCCCTCGCCGCCGACTTTCGCACCAGCGCTTTATGGAACAATCTCGGGCTCCTCTACAAACAGCGCGGCGACTACGACCGCGCCGAGTCGGCGTTCAACTCCGCTCTGGAACACGATGCGAACGAAGCCGCGGTCTACCGCAACCGCGCGTTACTCTTCCTGGAACGATCGTTGCAAGCCGACGGGGATGAAAGTGCGAAATGGTTGACGCGTGGCTCTCAAGACGCGCAAACCGCGTTGCGCCTGAGACCGGCTTCCGGCCAACTCCATTTCGACGCCGCCAGTCTGTTGGCACAGCAGGCCAAAACCAATCCCGACCTCATCGAGCCGGCTGTGGACCATCTTACCCAGGCGGTGCAGCTGGGTTTCGGACCGCAAAACTTTGCCGACGACAAGCTTTTCGAGAAACTTGAGGCGAATCCGCGCTTCCTCGCTCTTCGCAACGGTCCCCAGGTTCCGCGTGCAAACCTTCGCGCCGCGGCGGTGCTGCCGCCGGCTTAGTACTACAGCGCTATCTTCTCCCCTC
>JBBQPM010000134.1:0-18221 GCA_038217425.1 Gemmatales bacterium | reverse complement strand
GGATCGCTGGCGCGCACACGACTCCGGCAACGACGCCTGCAATCTCGCGTCGGCGATTTTGCAACGGCTCGGCGAGCATGATTTAAGCTGGGATTACCTGACGACGCCGGTGGCGCATCAACCGAGCGAAGCGAGCGGCTGGTCGTCGATGGCGAGCACGCTGCACCGGCGTGGCGAATGGACGCTCGCCGACCGTGCCTACGAAGCCGCATTCGCCGCGGAGCCGACCAACGCGCAGCTTCTGTGGGACCGAGCGGAGAACCTGCGCCGCGCCGGCAAGCCGCTCGAAGCAAAGGCGCTCTTCCGGCAAATCGCGGAAGGCGTCTGGCAGCCGCGTTTCCAGGGGCTCAAGAACCAGGCGAAGTATCAGTGAGGCATCAATCGTGAGACCGATCCTGAAGTCCACGGGGCGAATTTCTTACACGACGTGCTCACGGGCCGCATCAATGACCAACCCGCCGGCAGCGGATTTCAACATCCGAGTGGACGCTTTGCCCGAAGACGTTGTCGGGGTCGTGGCACTCCATGCTGAGCTTTATGCCAAAGAACTCGGGTTCGATCCTTCGTTCGAGAACTATGTCGCGAAGCCGTTATCGGAATTCGTCCGTGCCAAGGATATCCGCGGGCGTCTCTGGTTGGCGCAACAAGACAGTCGCCTCGTCGGCCGCATTGCCGTCGTTCCGAGTTCTACGAGCGTCGCGCCGATCCGCTGGTTTCTGGTGGCGCCAGAGGCACGCGGGAGAGGTTTAGGCAGGAAGTTGCTCGAGAACGCATTGCAGTTCTGCCAGGAAGCCGGGTTTGAACGCATTTTTTTGCTTACTGTCAGCGCCTTGACGACGGCAGCTCGACTTTACCGAGCTGCCGGTTTTCAAAAGGTCGAGGCGACTCCGCATCGCCTTTGGGGAGTAGGTGTGGTCGAAGAGAGATACGAATTCGCTCTTAATCAAGCGAATTGAAGGGGCCGAAGATCTACCGTTCCGCCAACACGATCCACCCTTGTCGCTGCTTGCGCCAATCCGCGGTTAGCGCAATCGGCTGCATCTCACGAAGGCGGATGCTATCTCCGCCTTCCTCAGTTCGCGGCAGGTACAAAATCGCTTCCTGGATGTCCGGCGCCAGCAGCGTCAGATTCATGATCTGGGTGATGCGAGCCCGGCTCACGTGACCCAGCGCCGCCAGCTCAGCGTAATCGGCGACCAACCCTTGGCGGAGCAGCTCTTCGAAGCGAATCGCCAGCGCCATCAGCCGGGCGATGCGCGGCACGCGTCCGGTCGGCGGGGTGGAAGGAGCCGGGTCGGCTCCGGAGCGAAGTTCCTTTTTTCCGCGCCGACCTTGGCGGAAATGGATGTCGAACTCCTGAGTCAACGTTGAGGGCATGCTAATCTGCTCCTTGGGTTTGAAGGCGTACTTCGTCGGCAATCAGCCGAAGTCCCGCGGGCTGGAAGTGCAGCGTGATCTTGCCGTGCCGCCGGTCCAGATCGACGCGGGATACCTGACGGTGAACCAAGCTGCATTTTTCGTGCGGCGTCAACGCTTGCCAGATCGGATCGAACTGCCGAAGCGATTCGGAAACGGCCGTGTCGTCGATGCCCGCGCCGTCGAGTGTCTCAACCTCCGTTCGCATTTCGGCGAACCTGCACTCGGCGGTGCGAATGCGTTCTTGTAGATCGGCCAATCGGCCAATTGCCTTCTCCGAAGGAGGCGCTTGCGTCAAGCTGCGCACCTCTTGGTTCCAGTGTCGGACGTCTCGTTCCAGGCTCTTTTGCTCGGCCGCCAGCTCTACCTGCTGCCGCTTGCTTTGGCGTTGCGCTTGCGCCAGCGTCTCCTGCCACAACTCTGGGTTCTGACCCATGGTACGAATGCGCCCGATCACGAACTCTTCAATCTCGCCTGCGGATACCGACTTGGTCGGGCAGACGTTCCAGCCCCGCTTCTGGGCCTGCGTGCAGACGTAGTACCGGTAGCGCCGATTTCCGTTGCGGTTGGTGTGCGTGGGCGACATGGCGCAGTCGCAGGCTGAACAGCGCAGGA
Organism: Gemmatales bacterium; assembly: GCA_038217425.1. Taxonomy (GTDB): domain Bacteria; phylum Planctomycetota; class Planctomycetia; order Gemmatales; family Gemmataceae; genus JAIEPT01. Next base: position 16,190 of record JBBQPM010000134.1, on the reverse strand, counting down.
TGCCCTTGAGCAGAGCGCCGAACTTGTTTCGCACCAGAGCCCCGCCGGTCTGCCCGTTGCGGCTCAAAGTCGCCTGGACCTTCTGCCAGAGCGCGGCGTCGAGGATCGCCTGGTGGGCGCCGTCGAAGGCGTCCTTTTTGTGCCGGACCTTGCCCGCGTAGGTGACGTTGGTCAGCAGGGCGTAGAGGCTGGTCTTCGTGAAACCTTTGCCGCCGCGTTCGTTCCCCTTGCGCGTCGTCCAGCGTTTGTTCGCCCAGCCACGCCGCTCGAGTTCCTGAACCACAGGCAGTAACGCCTCGTGCTCCAGATAGAATGCAAAGATGGCCCGCACGCGCAGGGCTTCAGCTTCGTTGACGACCAGCTTGGAGTTGGCGACATCATAGCCCAAGAGCGGCATGCCGCCGGCCCACTTCCCTTTACGGCGTGCGGCCGCGATCTTGTCCCGCGTCCGCTCGCCGATGATCTCGCGTTCGAACTGAGCGAACGACAGCAAAACGTTCAGCATCAACCGACCCATCGAGGTGGTCGTGTTGAATTGCTGCGTCACCGAGACGAACGAAACCTGCTGTTTGTCGAAGGTTTCCATGATCTTGGTGAAGTCCAGCAGCGACCGGCTCAGGCGATCGACCTTGTAGACGACGACGCAATCGACGCGACCGGCGCCGATGTCGGCGATCAAACGCCCCAGCGCCGGGCGGTCCAGGTTGCCGCCAGTGAAACCGCCGTCGTCGTATCGGTCGGGCAAACAGGTCCGGCCTTCGTGGGCCTGGCTCTTGATATACGCTTCGCCCGACTCGCGCTGGGCGTCGAGCGAGTTGAACTCCTGCTCGAGGCCTTCTTCGGTCGATTTCCGCGTGTAGATGGCGCAGCGAATCGTTCGCGGACTCGAAGCTTGGCTGCGTTGCTTGCTCATGCGTTCTCCTTGGTGAGGCGGAAGAAATGGTAACCGTTGCAGTGCTGGCCCGTGATCGCCTTGGCGACCGCGCTCAACGACTTGTACGATTGGCCCTCGAACTCGAATCCGTGGGCCAAGACCTTGACCTGCAGGGTCTGCCCCTTGTACGGGCGGGTGATGACGGTCCCGGGCAGCGGGAGTCTCGGGTTCTCGGACGGTTTGAAAGGCGCCGTGTGGCTCGTGGCGGCGGCAGGAGCCAGCGCTTTGGTCCTGGGCGGAGAGAGGCGCAGATCCGCGTCGTTGGCCAACTCCGCGGCCTTACGGCGGGCCCGTTCCGAGAGATCGCCCTCTGCCAGGGCTTGCAGACGCCAGGCGATCCGTTTGATGAGCCAGGCTTTGTGATGGCTGCGCGTTGCTTCGCCGAACACCTCGGCATAGCGGGCCTGAAGCGGTTTGACGGTCATCTTCTGCAAGACCGCCAGCTCTTTGGCGATGTTGAGGGCCATGGGTATCTCCTTTCGAAAAAGGTCTCGAGGGTGCGTTAACCGCGACCCACACTGAGCACGGTTTCCGCGAAGACCTCAAGGCCTTTCGAGAGAGATTTCTCGGAATTGTCGCCAGCCGACGACTCAGCGTGTGGTAGCGCGTTCCGGGCCTGCAGACGCAGGATTGCGCGGGCGAGGATGGCGGCGATTTCGACGATGGGGTCGGGGTCTGCGGGAGTTTCGGAGTGGTTGCGCACGGGTGCTCTCCTTGGATGGAAAACGCCCACAACGCCCTTGGCTTGGCCGGCTGGATCGGATGTCGGGCAGAAACGAGATCTCTCTACCTGTTAACTACACGGTCGCAGTTCGAAATGTTGCAAATGGGGTGCGAACCGAACCGGGTTGTTAACTCGCGGGGGGTTGTTAACCAGAGACTTGGAGAGTTTTGTGACGAAAACTCGGGGTCCGAGCGCAACCTTCAAGGTTTGGCTCGAACCCCGAGTTTTCAATTGCGAAACGGAGGTCTCAGCCGCGCGGCCAAACTAGTCGTAAATCGTTGGTAGAACTGGGGAAATGCAAAACGCCGAGAGATCTCGCTCTCGGCGTTTCGTGTTAACTGGCGGGGCGGAAATAGTCCGCTACAAATCAAATAGCTCCCCGACTAGGACTCGAACCTAGAACCTAGCGGTTAACAGCCGCTCGCTCTACCATTGAGCTATCGGGGAATGGTGCCTGACTGCACTTCGTTCAATATCTTTCTTCTTATAGGATATCGAATCCATCCCTTCAAGGGGCGTTTTGCTTCTTTTTTCCGCGAACCGCCGACCATACAGGACGCCGCTGCGGCCCGGTAGGTTCGCTTTTTGTGAGGTTCTCATGCGTTTGACTACCATCTCCACCTGGGCCGGGCCGCGGGCGGCGGTTCTCGTCGGCGAACATTACGTCGATGTCCATGCCACCGATCCCCATGTGCCCCCCTCCGTTCGCTCCATTCTCGAACTCGGCGCCCTTGCCGCGGCTGGGCGGGCGGCCGAGCGCAAAGACGCCGTCCGCTATGAGGCGAACAAGGTCAAATTCCTCGCCCCAGTGCATGACGCCCGCAAAGTCATCTGCATCGGTCTCAATTACAAAGATCATGCGGCCGAGAGCGGGGCCGCCATTCCCAAGGAGCCGATCCTCTTCAGCAAATATCCGACCTCGCTCCTGGGACATAACGAGAATATCGTACTACCCCCCGTCTCCAGCGAAGTCGATTACGAAGCCGAACTCGTCATCGTCGTCGGCAAGAAGGGCAAGAACCTTGCCGCAGCCTCCGCACTTGATTACGTCGCTGGGTATGCATGCGGGCACGACGTTTCCGCGCGCGATTGGCAACTCAAGAAGGACGGCAAACAGTGGATGATCGGCAAGACGTTCGATACGTTCGCGCCGATCGGGCCCTATTTTGTGACCGCGGACGAAGCGGGCGATCCGCACAATATGGCCATCAAGCTTCGGCTCAACGGGCAGACCATGCAAGATAGCAGCACGAATCAGCTCATTTTCGGCGTCGGCGAGATCCTGGCGTATTTGTCGCAGGTTTTCACGCTGGAGCCGGGGGATTTGATTTTCACAGGGACGCCTCCGGGCGTGGGATTCGCGAAGAAGCCGCCGCTCTTTCTCAAGGGGGGCGACGTCGTCGAAGTCGAAATCGAGGGGCTTGGCGTACTGCGTAATCCCGTGGTGCAGGGTTGATCCCATTCTCGCGGTTCAGCGCTCGCACGATTTCTTGCGAACGCTGAACCGAAGCGGGGCATTCCGTTCCATGCCTCGACAGGGCAAAGACGTGCGCGAGCACTCCATCAGCCCTGCGAAAAAGTAACTCGCGAATCGTGCTCCGTGCGATGTTTGTAAATGCCGCCCGCCAAGATACCTTGGAATAGATAGGCGCCCAGATTGAGGGCCGCGGGCGTCCATCCCCCGCCGAGGTCGAGCATGAAGATTTCCGGTTGGGGCGTCCACAGGTTGAGAACCAGCGGGACCAGCAGCATCGGGCCCGCAAGCCAGAAGAGGATGCCGAAGATGGCGCCGGTGCGGAGGGTGCTTTGCTTTTGCCCGTAACGCAAGACGGCCGTGTAGACGAGGACGAAGAGGACCGCGTTGCCCATATGCCAGGCGAGCCGACTTAGAAGCGCGGGCGTCCCGCCCGCGGGCGCGGTCAGTTCGGCGATTGTCAGACCGATGTCCATGCGCTCCATCCCCGCCCAGGCGGGCACGAAAAACATGGTGAGCGTGAGGGCGCTGCCGGCGACGAAGGCGGCCAGGAGCGCGAGCGGCAGATCGACGCGAAATCGCCCAGGGCCGCGGATCGTGTCGGGATGCTTTTCCAGATGCTCTTGAAGCAGGCGGAAGTTTCGGCGATGTGCCTTGAAGCCGAAATCGAAGGCATCGCCGACCAGCGGGATGGCGCCCACAGTCAGGTCGATCAGGTAATTGCCGACCATCCGCATCCTGGTCCAGCGCGAGACGCCGATGCGGTGTGCTTCCTGGAGGAACATGCTGGCAATGACGAGGGTCGCCAAATCGCCGACGCCGGGGATGAGACCGATGAGGCCGTCGAGGCCGATTTTGAATTTGGTACCCGGAACGGTGACGATGTCGTCCATGAGCGAAGCGAGGAAGGCAAGCTGGGGATTGAGGCTTCGCACTTTAGGCGGGGCGGATTCCCGTTCCGGGGGCTTGGCGCGTGCAAAATCGTTGACGAGCATGTTAAATCCTCCATGAAGAGGATCTGCAAACATCGTGCCGCTCCGTCGCCGGGATTGGCGTCATGGGCGGCAATCGGGGCGACGGGTCGTAAAGTCTGTACGCGTGCCGGGGAATGCGAATCTACCCCCTAATAGAGTTCGAGCTTATGCAATCCGATGCCATTGCGGGAGCGATCCTTGGTTGCGCCGTTGGCGACGCGCTGGGCCTTCCGTACGAGGGCCTCTCCAAGCAGCGAGGAGTGCGTCTTCTCGGCGAACCGGATCGCCATCGTTTTCTGTTCGGGCATGGCATGGTATCGGACGACACCGAACATACTTGCCTGGTCGCTCAGTCCTTATGCGAACATCCCATGGATGCCGACGCTTTCGCCCGGAGGTTCGCCTGGAAATTGCGTTGGTGGCTCCTGGGAGTTCCCGCTGGCATCGGCCTGGCCACCCTGCGTGCGTCGCTCAAACTTTGGCTGGGCTTTTCCTGGCGGCGAAGCGGAGTCTTCTCGGCGGGGAACGGGCCGGCGATGCGAAGCGCAATCCTCGGAGCCACGATTGAAGTTCTGGATTCGCTCAAACGATTCGTTCGAAACGCGACGATCATCACTCACACGGACCCCAAGGCTTACCAAGGAGCATTGGCGGTCGCCGTGGCCGCTTGGTGTGCGAAGCGTGGCCTCGATCAGTCGGGCGAGTTCTTCAAGCGACTTGACCTGACGATGGCCGAAGATTCATCGGACGAGTTTCGAGAGTTGATGGCAGGCCTGGAGCAAAGCATTGCGTCACATGAAGAAACGCAGGCATACGTGAACAAGCTCGGTGGCGCGCATGGTGTTTCGGGGTACGTGCTTCGTACTGTTCCGGCAGCTCTTCATGTCTGGCTGAGCCAACCTCGCGACTTTGCGTCGGCGGTGAGCAATGTGATTCGCCTCGGCGGCGACACAGACACGACAGCCGCCATCGTCGGAGCGATCGTGGGGAGCCGTGTCGGCCGGGCGGGCATTCCGCACGAATGGCGCAGGAAACTTTGGGAATGGCCCAGATCGGTCGCCTGGATGGAACGGCTTGCAGATGCCTTGCAATCTTCCGTGGAAGACGGCCCGCCCCGGCGTGCGCCCTCGTCCCTCCCGGGAGCGGGATTGCCACGCAACGTGTTATTTATCACGGCCGTAGTCGGTCATGTCGTACGCCGGTTGTTCCCGCCCTATTAATCTCCAGGTCCCAGACAGGGCGACTGAACAACCCATCCGTTACAAGTCAATGTCCGGAGTACTTGGCATCGAAGCCGTAAGATACGAACGGGTTCATGTGGGTAGGCCGGGAGCGAACGCCCAGTCGGCGGGTTGATAGGTCACGGCCAACTGAGGCGTTGCTTTCAAGCGTCCCTGCTCGGCAAGGCTATGCTGCAGGGCGTCGAGAGCTCCGGTGGTCAGCAGCGTCCGCTCCACAGGGTAGGCGGGCCGACGAGTGTGGATCGTGTGCTCGATGGCGCGGAGCAGATGCGCGAAATGGCCAAACGGCCTGCCTTCCTGCAGTCGAAAACAGGTGGCGGTGGGGCGGGCTTCGCCTTGAATTTGGCCCGCGAAGGCGTTTGCGTTCGCGAACCCGGTCCGCATGGCGACGGCGGCCTTCAGACCGTCGCGATATTCGATCAGGTAGAAGACGGCATCCTTGTTGAACTCGCGCGGCCGGCCTCTCGGCGGCATCGGCGACGCCGCCACCGCCGCGTCGAACAATTCCCGCGACCAACGGCCCATCTTTTCCGCCCGGACGATCTCCTCTCCCTGCACCGCTTGAACCGACGCGATCCCCGTCTCGCCCCCCTTGCGGCGTTCGACCATACATTGCAACCCTTCCAACGCGTGGAAGCCGTAAGACTCCAGGCCGCCGTAGCCGATCGCTACCGCTCCCGTGAGTGCACAACCCATCGGCAACGTCACCGCCGGCGAGCGCCAGCTCGTCGGCACCGACGACCCTGCCAGGAACGGCACGTTCAGCTCCTTGGCCGAGTCGTACATGTGCTTGGCGTCGGCCCAGTTGTAGGCGAGGTGTTTATCGTTGAAGACCGGCACGACCTGCTTGCACCTGCGAAACGTCGCGGCGATCGCGTCGAAGAAACGCCGTCGCGGATACATGTGCTGATGCGTGTCCTTCGTGTAGGGATAGTCGCCATGTTCGGCGATGCTGATGACCCCAGCGACCGCGAGCCTGTCGGTCCCCAGCGTCAGCGCTTCCTGAATGGTGCCGGCGATGCGAAAGCCATGCTTTTTCGCCAGGTCGCGGCTCAGGTCGTTCTTGGGCGTCTGATCGGTAAAAAGTGCCGCGAGCCGCAGATCGGGCCCCGCGCCGCCGGCTTGATCGTAGCCTTCGAGAATCTTGCCCACGATGACGTCGGCATGGCTGTTCGTCCGATATTCCGTGACGATGGCCGCGACCGGAAGCTTCTCTCGCTTCGGCGTCCCTGCATCGACATTGCCGAGAAGCCAGCCGCTTCCGACAGCCACGGCGGATTGTTGCAAGAAACGACGACGATGCGATTGGCTCATTGGAAACGCTCCCCGATTTTCGTATGGATTGGATATTACCTGCAACGGGTGATCGACGCAAACAGAATCGGCGAGCGCGCGCCGGAACCGATCATTCGATCGGCGGGTTACTGCGAACTACGCGGCTCGGAGAGCGCGGGGGCGGCAACTGGGCAAGCTCGTTTGCACCGGGAGGCGAACGGAAGCAAGCAGTGCGCACTTGCAAACCGCGCATGCTCCGGGCGCTGACCGACGCGATCCGGCTCGCCGTAACGGATGTACGATACCACCCAAACTGCTCTAAAAGAGTCGGTCGCACAGGATGCAGTAACGTTTGCCGGGACTACCGGGCGCAGTCTTCGCGCACGTGGGGCAGGCGTTCGGATCCACAGGTTTTCGGAACGGCGCAGGGGCCGGCGCCTGTCGAGGCGTTGCAGCGGCCGGCGTCTGCCGTGGCGGTGCGGCCGGCGCCTGCCGTGGCGGTGCGGTCGGAGCCTGCCGTGGCGGCGCGACTGCGGGCCGAGCGACGGGTATGCCGACGGCAGGGATGGGAGCCACGCGCGCCGCAGGTTGCGCGCCGGTCGAACTGGAACACACCACGACTTCCGCCTTTTTGAGCGGGTGGCGATATCCGGGAACCACGACGCGCGTCTTCTCGGCCACGATGTCCAGGCAGAAGACCTGGCCGTCCTGCTCCCAGAATTTGAGGGCCTTGCCGGGAGCTCCCTGGACCCAGACGGTGCACTTGGCGCCGTCGCCGCCGATGATGACGGGAGTCGCGCCGAGATTGACGGAGCGAACTTCGCGCGGGCCGTAAACGACTTCGAGCCAAACCTTGCGGTAGGCCATCTCGACCAGCGCCACCATCAGCCCGATGGCGCAGCCCAGGATGGCGGCGCCCATGAAACGCCCGGCGACGTCGCCGACCGCCGACACCGCGAGGAACGCAGCCGCGCCCAACAGTCCGCCGACGCACCCGGCGGCCGTCGCGCGCCAGCCGCTCAGATTCGGCACGAAGTAACACACGCCCCGGCCCAGCAACCCGCCCAAAAGCAGCCAGCCGGCCAGGAAGCCCCACTCCGGGACCATGCGAAACAGCGTCAGCAAACTGTACAGCGTTTGCCCTAATCCGCCTGCGACCACGCCCGCCGTCAGCCCCCCCGCCAGAAGCAGCGCCGCTTCGCTCGGTGAAAGAAGCGGACGCGTCAGATACTTGTTTTGCCCCATCGCCAACGCGAACGACAGACCCGTGGCCAGCAGCGCGGTCCACAGGCCGATGACCAGGATGAGCTGCCACGACCAGGGCGGTCCCTCGGCGCCAGCCGGGCTCAGGACGACCAGATCGAGCTTCGTCTCCGCACGCACGTTGGCGCCGATCGCCTTTACCTGAAGAGCCCGTTTGCCCGCCGCGCCGGTCGTCTTCAACTCGACTTCGGTAGCGTCGCGATCGGCAGGGACCGTGAACTCGAGTGGTTTGACGCCGTCCGTTTCGCCCTCGAGCCGAATCGTCACCGGGCCCTCGAAATTCGCGCGTGCGATCCGCACCGGGAGTGTGTTGCTGCCGTCCTGATTGATGCGGATCTCGCCGGGGAGGGCCACGCGCAGCGCCGGCGCGGAACGTTCGATCTTGAGCCGAAACTGAGCGCCCGCTTGCACGCTCCCCGCGCTCGCGTTGACCGTCACGAGGCGTTCCCCGAGCGTCGCCTTCGCGTCGACGCCGATCTCCGCCGTCAATTCGTCGGCGGTTGCGTTCAGCACGAACTCCCGCGGCGACACACCCTGGAGATCTCCCTCCAGGCGCACACTCACCGGGACGGCGAGGTTGGAACGGGCGACGCGAATGAGCAACCGATTGACGCCCCCCGGGTGCACAATCAATTCCGGCGACACCGCGATCCGCAGCGCCGACGGAATCTGCTTGACGTCGAGTCGCATGCTCGCCTCGGCTTTGACCGCGCCGGCGCTCGCCTCAATGCGAACAGGCCGCACGCCGACGCTTGCAGTCGGCGCGGCAAAAAGCTCAATCTCGGCTTCCGTGTCCCCCGCCCCGATCGTAACGTCGGGCGCCGTCAACCCGCTCAAGTCGCCCCTCAGCCGGCAAACCACCGGCCCCGTCAAGTTCGCCCGGGCGATACGCACTTTGAACTGGTTGGTCCCGCCCGGGAAAAGCACCAGTTCCGGCGACGCCGCAATGCGCAGCTCCGGTTCGATGGCGCGGACGACGAGTTTGAACTTCGCCTCGGTCGTCAAACCGCCGCCGCTTGCCCTGAGCGTCAATAATCGCTCGCGCGCCCCCGCCGAAGCGTCGGCCGAGATCGTCGCCGTCAATTCGTTTTGACTCGCGGGAATGAGGAACTCCTGCGGCGACAGCCCGCTGACGTCGCCTTCCAGTCGAACCGTCACCGGTCCATTGAAATTGGCGCGGGCCAGGCGAACTTGCAACTGGTTCTTGCCTCCCTGGTATACGACCAGTTCCGGCGACGCCGCCAGACGAATTTCCGGCACGTCGGCCTTGCCGCCCAGGTCGCCCGGTTTCACGTTGAACTCCGCGACGAGCGCCCTCGGCTGACCGCGGGAGATCTTGCCGGTGAATTCCTTCCGAGTCCCGCCGATGAGGAGGCTGACCTTGTACTCGGAGGGATCGCGGCCGCCGTTATTGGCGTAATGATCGACGTAGATGAGGTACTTTCCCAGCGGCGCTTTGCCCTTGGGCCAGTAGATATTCTCGACGGGGCGATCGGTGGTGGGAGTGACATTCATATCGACGTCGAGTTCGCCGCCGGAAGCCGAGCGTCGGTTGTTGTAGAAGATGCGGTTGCCATTGGGTTCGATGCAGTAGAGATCGAGGTCATTGACGTTGAACCAGATCAGAGAGATTTGGACGTCGCCGGTCTTGGCGCCGACCTTTTCGAGTCGCTGGGCAAATTCGGGGGGCGGGGGAGCGACCGGGGCGGCTTTGGTTCCCACGATCGCCAGCGTCGGCGCCGGTTGCGACGCGGGGGGAGTCGACGGGGTCCGGGACGTGCCGGCGAGCGGCGTTGGCACCGGCGCCGTCGGGGCTTGCGCACGTTTGAATTCCTCGACCGCGGGAAGCGACGCCACCGGCGGCGCGGAAAGTGACGCCTTGCTTTCCAGCGCCGGCAATTCCGGCTTCGACGCCAACGATCCTCCTGCGACTTCCGGGGTGGGCAAAAAGGCCCGCAGAAAAAGTTCTCCGATCAACCAGCCGGCGACGCATCCGAGCGCGCCCAGGAAGCCGAACCACAACACCTTCATGATCTTGGCCGAGCCGCTCATGGTGCATCCTCCGGTACGAGTTTCTCAGCTTGGAGCTCGAACAATTTGTCGCACGCCAGGCAACGAACCACTGGGCATCCGCGATGAAGCTCATAGTAGGCGCCTCGCGCTCGTTAAAATGTACTCGCTCGGACTTCCGGTTGCAATGAATCCGAAATTTTTCCCTAGATCGAGGCGGCTCCGTGCCGGCCATTTCTTCATCGCCTGAAGCGCTCGCTAGGCGAAGGGCCGAGTCCGCAGGGAAAGCCCTTTCTCCGGCATGTGCGAAGAAAAAATTGCAGAATCGCGAAAGATTTCTGTTGACGGTCGATTTCTTCGCCGAGATACTTGGTATTGATCGGGACTTGAACTTACCTGAAATTCATTTGCAGCGGAGTCTTTATGATTCGTCTCAGCGCGATTCTGGGGATTTGTACGGTGGGCATCGGTCTTCTGGTGTCTGTCGGTGCGTCGCAGGAGAAGGACAAGATTAAGGGCTTTCTACCTGCCGGGTTCAAGGCGCTCAATCTCACGGAAGAGCAGAAGACGCGGATCTACTCGATTCAGAAGGAATTCAAGGCAAAGTTCGCGGATTTGGACGAAAAGTTGAAGGCTACCAAGATGGCGGAGCGGGTCGAATTGATGAAGGTTCTGACGGAAGATCAAAAAAAGGCGTTTATCGGCGAAACGGCGCCCCCCAAGAAGACTGAGAAGTAAGGCGATCGTTTCCCTCACCCGCTTTGGGCAACGCTTCGCAATCCGCGAGGCGTTTTTTTTGGGAGCCGGTTTTTTTTGTCCGCTTTGCCGATCCGTTTGCGTTAAGGGTGATAGAGGAATGTAGCATCCACTAAAAATCCCTGGGAGATCGCCATGCGAACGTCTCTTTTCCGCTGTAGTTTCGGTCTCGCGCTCAGTTTCTTGGTCGCGAACTTTCAAGTCGCACAGGCGACGCAGCCCAATGCGTACGTTCTTGCCGTGGGCGTCGATCAGTACCAAAAGGCAAGCAAGCTCACGGGTTGCGCGAATGACGCCACGACCGCGGGACAATTTTTTCGCAGCCAGGAAGGGAAGCTGTTCGCCAGCGTGAACACGAAGGTTCTGGTCGACAACCAGGCGACGAAGGAGAACATCGAACGCGAGATGAAGGCGCTGTCGACGACGGGCAAAGCCAAGGACCACATCGTTCTGTTCCTCAGCGGGCACGGCGACAAGGGGGTTGGGGGCTGGAGATTTTTGCCGGTCGACTTCGATTCGCGCAATCCGGTGTCGACGCAGCTGACGCAACAGGCGATTTTTGATCTTGCTCAGGCAGCCGCGGACAAGGGACAAACCGTTTGGATCATGATCGACTCCTGTTTTTCGGGGATGTTGCGCGTCAATGCGGGGCCGCTTCTGGATCGCTATCACGAAGCGGGCCAGGGGGGCGTGCTGCTGATGGTCTCCAGCGCCGCGACACAGCTGACGGCTTCGATGCCGACTTTTAGCCCGTTTGCCAAGTCCGTCGACGAAGGTCTCAAGGGGGAAGCCGACGCCGACGGCGACGGTCTGGTGACGCTCAAGGAAGCGCGCCGGTTCACTTTCTATCGTCTGCACCAAAAGCTTCGCGATCGCAAAGTTTCGGGCCATGACTGCGAGATGGATCATTCCCCGTCGCTGTCGGAATCGATGATCCTCGCGCACCAGGAGAAGTCGTTCATCGTCCGCGGCAAGCTCACGAAGCAGGACCCGATGGACAAGGTTCGCCAAGCGAGCCATTTCAAGTCTTTCGAGACGACGCTGCCGGCCGGCAAGGAGTTCGTCGTCGATCTGATGAGCGGCAATGGCTTTGCGGGCCCGCACAACCCCGGCTACTTCCCCACGTACCTTCGCGTCGAGGATGGCAAGGGGGCGGTGCTTGCGGAACGCGATTTCGGCGGCGGCGGCACGAACGCTCGCACGATTTTGACGCCCGCCCAGGCTGGCAACTTTCGCTTCGTCGTCAGCTCCTCGGACAACGGCGCCGTCGGCGACTTCGTCCTCCGCGTTCGCACCAAGGATGCTTATACCGTTGCCACCATCGAACCGAAGTCGACCAGCCCGCTGGGTCAGTTTACCGGACTGAACCCCGGACAGCCCTTTCCGGGTCAGCCGCTTCCGGGCCAGGTCGTCCCCGGCCAACCGCTCAACGGCAACGTCTTCCAGGGCCAACTCAACGCCGCCGATCCCTTCGATCGGATGATGCGGCAGAGCCGACACAAGGTCATTGAAGTCAAGCTCGATGCCGGCAAGGTCTACCAGATTGATGTAATGAGCAATGCCTTCGACACCTTCCTTCGCGTGGAGAATTCTCAAGGCCAGCAGCTCGCCTTCAACGACGACGGCGGCGAGGGGCTGAACTCCCGGCTCCAATTTCGGCCGACGCAGACCGGCACCTATCGCTTGATTGTGACGTCGTTCAACCCGGGCGAACTCGGCGCGTTCGTCCTGTCCGTGCAGAATCGCTAGGATAAATTCCGATCCGCCGCGGGCCGTCAGGGAACTTGTTTCCTGACGGCCCTTGCCTTGCGCGAACCTCGCCCCCGCTCCGCCAAACTCTACATTGAAGGAAACGACTGTATCCTCACGAAAGGCTCCTTCTCATGGCGAACTGGCAGCGGTCTCTCACGTGCGGCGAACTTCGCGAATCTCACGTCGGGCAAAGCGTCACTCTCAACGGCTGGGTCAATACCTACCGCGCGTACAACGATCAGATCTTCGTCGATCTCCGCGACCGCTACGGCCTCACGCAAGTCGTCTTCGAAGCCGAGCACGACGACTTCCACCATGCCGACGACATCCGCAATGAATGGGTGCTGTCGGTGCAGGGAACCGTCCGCAATCGGCTGCCGGGCAAGACGAACGAGAAGTTGCCGACCGGCGCCGTCGAGGTGCTGGTACAGTCGTTCACGGTGCTCAATCGCTGCCCGACGCCCCCCTTCGAAGTGCAGTCGATCCCGCAAGACGACGGGACGTTGCAAGACGCGGACCTCGCGAATGAAGACCTGCGGCTGCAATATCGGTATCTCGATCTGCGCCGGCCTACGCTGCAGCGGACGCTGCAGATGCGGCATCGACTCAACAAGGTCATTCGCGACTTCCTCGACGCTCAGGGCTTCCTCGAACTGGAGACGCCGCTGTTGGGCCGCAGCACGCCGGAAGGCGCCCGCGATTATCTCGTGCCGAGCCGGGTGCATCCCGGACACTGGTATGCGCTCCCGCAGTCGCCGCAGATTTACAAACAACTTCTGATGGTGGCCGGGTACGACAAGTACTTCCAGATCGCTCGCTGTTTGCGCGACGAGGATCTGCGCGCCGATCGGCTGCCGGAGTTCACGCAGCTCGATCTCGAGATGTCGTTCGTCGAGATGGACGACATTTTCCGCGTGATCGAAGGATTAACCGTGGACGTGTTTCAGAAGTGCCTGGGCGTCACGATCGCGACGCCGTTGCCTCGGCTGCGATACGACGACGTCATGCTCAAGTACGGCAGCGACAAGCCCGACTTGCGGTATGGGCTCGAGATCGTGGATATCAGCGGGCTCGCGCAGCGGACGACGTTCAAGGTCTTTCACGATCTGCTCGCGAAGGGGGGCGTGGTCCGCGGCATCAACGCCAAGAGCGCGGCCGACAAGTTTTCGAACACGGAGCTGAAGCCGGGCGGCAAGCTGACGGAGTATCTCACGACGTACGGCGCCAAGGGCTTGGCGTGGATGAAGATGGAGGGGGACAAGTTGACGTCGTCGATCGAGAAGTTCTTCCCTGCCGATGTGCAGGCGGAACTCAAGGCTGCGATGAACGCCGAGCCGGGCGACTTGCTGCTGTTCGTGGCCGACACGCACGATACGGTATGTGCCGCGCTCGGGGCGCTTCGGACGCACCTTGCCGCTCAGCTCAAGCTCTACGACAACACGAAGCCGGACTACAAGATTGCGTGGGTCGTCGATTTTCCGTCGTTCATGTGGGACGCGGACGAGAAGCGTTTCGCCGCGAATCATCACCCGTTTACGGCACCGATGGACGAAGACCTGGCGATTCTCGAAAGCGATACGGGCAAGGTGCGCGCCAAGGCATACGACTTGATCATCAACGGCTACGAGTGCGGCGGCGGCAGCATTCGTATCCACAACCCCGACGTGCAGAGCCGGCTCTTCGCGCTCTTGGGCATGACGCCGGAACAGGCCAAGGCGCGCTTCGGATTCTTGCTCGACGCGCTCAAGTTCGGGGCCCCGCCGCACGGGGGCGTGGCGCTCGGCCTGGACCGCTGGGCGATGATGTTGGCGCAGACGACGAACATCCGCGACGTGATCGCGTTCCCCAAGAATCAGAAGGCGCGCGACATGATGACCGGAGCGCCGGCGACGGTCGATGCGAAGCAGCTCAAGGAGTTGGGGCTTTAGATCGGCAACCGGGGGACGTCCGCGCCGACAGGAGTCGGCGGCTAAACGGGGGTGCTAAATCGCCTCCGGGCCGCGCTCGGCGGTGCGGATGCGGATGCAGTCCTCCAGCGGCAAGATGAAGATCTTGCCGTCGCCGATGCGTCCCTCGGGTCCGGTTCGGCCTGCCTCCATGATCGCGTTCACGGTCGGCTCCACGAAGTCCTCGTTCACCGCGATCTGGAGCTGCACCTTGTTCACGAGGTTGATCGTCAGCTCATGACCGCGGTAGACTTCCGAGTGTCCCTTCTGTCGGCCGAAGCCCTGCACGTCAACGATCGTGAGCCGAAAGACTTCGACCTTGTTCAGAGCTTCCTTGACCGCCTCGACCTTGTCGGGACGGATGATGGCCAGGATCAACTTCATCGCGAATCGCTTTCTGCTCTGGAGAGACTCGAGTCGAATCACTTACGTCCGATGCAGTACAGATGTTTTCCGGTGCGCAGGAAGATGTCCCCTGCGGAGAACGCAGGACCGGCGATGATCTCCTCGCCCAGGTCATTTCGGCTCAACTCCTCGAACTTGGCGCCCGCCTTCACGACGTTGACCAGGCCGCTCTTGCTGAAGAAGTAGACGCGTCCCTCGGCCACGATCGGCGAAGCGTGGAACGAATCGCCGAGCCGTTCGCGCCAGAGCTGTTCGCCCGTCTCGGCGTCGAGGCAGAGCGTGAAGCCCTTGTCGAGCGGGACGTAGAGATACTTGTCCGCGAGCACCGGGGACGGGATGAACGCGCCGGCTTTCTTGTTCGTCCAGGCGACGTTCGACTTGGTGAGATCGCCCGTGGCGCCGTCGAGCTTGATGGCGAGGGTGTTCGTCCCCGAGCAGGCGATGACCAGATCCTTCCGTGACACCGGGCTCGGGATGCACTGCTGATGGGTTCCTTCCGCCCACCACATCTCGGCGCCGGTGCCGGCGTCATAGCCGCGCACGTGATGGGTGCCGATGGCGACGATCTGCGTACCGTCCTTGGTCTGGACGGCCGCGGGCGTCGACCAGTTGACGGCGGCAGTGCGGTCGGTCTTCCACAGATTCTTGCCGGTGCGTGGCTCCACCGCAAGCAGGTATGACTGACTCCAGTGATCGACCTGCACGATCAACTTTCCCTTGACGAGGATCGGCGAAGCGCCCATGCCCCAGCGGTTGCGGAATGGGCCGTACTCCTCGGCCAGCGAGCGAATCCAGACGGGGTTGCCCTGGAAATCCAGAGCCGCCAAATCACCGGTGCCGAACAGGACGTAGAGAAGTTTGCCGTCGGTACACGGCGTGGGCACGGCCATGCCGCCGGGGGCGTAGAGATCGGTCGGCGACGAGCCGAAGAGACGCGTGTGCCAAAGTTGTTTGCCGTCCCGGCGATCGAAGGCGTAGACCGTGAGGCGATCGTTCAGGCGCCCGTGGGAGGAGGTGAGAAAAACATGGTTGCCCCAGACGATGGGGGTGCTCACGCCGGCACCGGGGAGGGGGATCTTCCACTTGATGTTTTCGGTCTGGGACCAAGTGGTGACGTAGCCCTTGTCGTTGGCGACGCCTTGGCCGGCGGGGCCGCGCCAGCCGGGCCAGTGGTCCGCGAATGCCGATGCGGGCAATGAGAGGAGTACGAGGCAAGTGAGTCGCATGCGGGAACTCCGGGGTGGGGCGGCACTGGAGATTTTATAACACATGCCCGACGAAAGCCCAGGGACGGCGGGGCGCGCCAATTCTTTCTGGCACAAAATACGGCGATGAGTTAAAAGAGGGGGGTAATCCATATTAACCAAGGAAGGTTCCTCCCATGGCTTTTGCATTGATCGCGGCGGAAACGGCTTTTCAGCAGATCGTTTTGGAGC
>JBBQPM010000133.1:0-18415 GCA_038217425.1 Gemmatales bacterium | reverse complement strand
TCATCGATCTTGTTAAACGTCGGCGGATCCTTCCACGCGAACCCGGAACGATCGCCCATGACCAGCATCAACGTCGCGCTGTAGGCGCCTTCGTAACGCGCCAGCACCGGCACCTCGCCGCGACGCAGCGCGGTGAGCAGGCCAGTGCGGTCGGCGGTGGCGACTTCGATGTTGCCCGATTCGATGAACGCCTCGCGGGTGACGTCCTTCACCCTGCCGTCGGCGTAGGTGGCGAGGACGCGGAACTGCTGCTTCTCGCCGCCGTGCTGCACGATCGGATTCGCGGGCTGCAGTTCGATCTTCGCGACCTTCGGGCTCTTGAGGTCCAGCTCGGCGCCATGGCCGATCCAGTTGCGTAGAAGTTCGTAGTACGGCTCGCCGGGCTTGAAGAGCTGTCCCCCCACGTGCGGGACGGCGCCGGTCGGTTTTTGCAACATCAGGCTGTCGTCGGGTGAAGCGACGTTGGCGCGCCGGCCGGCGTGGTCGTCGAGAAAAGCGCGAACGTCGAAGATCGGATCGACGCCGCGAAGCGACAGCTTGAAGCCGTTGCGGCCCTTGTTGGCGCCGTGGCACGTCCCCTGGTTGCAGCCGAGCTTGCCGAGAATCGGGTTGACGTCGTGAATGAAGTCGGCATTGTAGGCGACGTTCATGCCCGAGACCTTGGCGGGGATGGCCGCCGACTTGCCGTCGAAGGCGACGGTAATCTTGCCGAGACCGTCGCTCATGGGCCGAACCAGGCCCGAGGCGGTCACCTCGACCGCCTTGGTGGAGAGTCCGATCTTCGCCAAACGGGTGACGTCGAACGTATCGCCGCTGGAGAGCCGAGCGGTGACGAGAAGTTGCACGTAGGCATACGGACTACTCAGATCGACCGACGTGGGCGTGACTTCCAGCGCGACGACTTTGACGCCCGCGGGGAGCTTTTCTGCGGCGAGCGGTTCGTCCTTGGGGAACGTGAGCTTCGGATTGGCGCGTGGCTGCTTGGCGACGGCTTTGATCGGCGCCGGGGCGAACTCCTTGATCAGCTTGCCGCTGGCGGCGTCGAAGAGGCGGACCATGCCTTCGCCGTCGGCGGACGCCAGCGCCTTGCCGTCGGGCTGAAACGCGACCGCGTAGACGCCCGCCTTGGGGCTCGGGATGCGAGCGAGGAGCTTGATCCCTTTGCTGCGGTAATCGGCCAGCGCCTGTTTCTCGGGCGCGGTGCGGGTGCCGGGGACTTTGCCCATGATGCGGACGATCTCCTTGGGGACGTCGTCCTTGTAGTCGAAGGTCGCCAGCACGATTTCGCCCTTGCCGTCGAGGCTGCTGCCAGCGGCGATGCGTGTGCCGTCGGCGCTGAAGCGGATGCTGAAGACGCGTCCCATGAGCGGGAAGATTTCACCGATGAGGTTGGCGTCGTCACCGATGGCGCGGTTGGTTTCGCGGAAGATGCGATACGCCCGCGGCATGCCGTCGGAGCCCCCCGCGATGAAGAGGTCGTACTTCGGATGTCGGGTCAGCGCCTGGATGCCTCCCTTGAGGGCCTTGGGCGTGATCGACGTCACGTTGTCGACGAATCGCTGCGTCGCGATCTCGGTGAGCTTGACGCTCATATCGCGTCCTGCGGAAACGACATGCGAGCCGTCCGAACTGAAGAGCGTGTCGAGCACCCAGTCGTCATGGCTCCCCTGCTGACAGATTTGTTCGCCGGTCTCGGCATCGATCACGCGGATCGTCTTGTCGGTGCAGCCGAACGCGAGCTTCGAACCGTCGGGCGACCAGCTGACGCCCAGAAGAATATCGTAGGTGAGCGGCACGGAGAGTTTGAGCTTTTGCTTGGCGACGTCCCACACCTGGACTGCGCCCATGCGTCCCGGCGACCCGCCCGACGCGGCCAGCAGCTTGCCGTTCGGCGAAAAGCGGACCGTCTGAATCCGCTCCGACAGACCGACGAGCCGGCCCGTGAGTTTTCCCTGCACGGGATCGACGAGCAGGATTTCGTGAAACCCGGCGACCGCGAGCGTCTTGCCGTCGGGGGCGAAATCGAGCGACGGCAGGATCGGCTGGTGGGTGTAGACGGGGGGATTCTTCGAGTCGTAGCGTTCCAGGGCGTTGGCCGGGGTGTCGTCCTTGGCGCCTTCCTCGATCCAGCGTTTGATGAGAGCGACGTCGTCCCGATCGAGCGGCTTGCGGCCTTCGGGCATCTCCGCCACGCCGTTCACCGGCGTGATGAGGTCCAGGAGGTAACTCGCCTTGGCGTCGCCGGGGACGATGGCCTTGTTGCCCGACTCGCCGCCGGCGAGGAGCTCATCGCGGCTGGTCATCACGTAGTCGGCCTTGGCCTTGGCGGGCTGATGGCAGCCCTGGCAATTCGCCTGGAAGATGGGCCGAACTTGTTTGTGGTAGCTGACCGGTTCCGCCTGCTTCGCCTCCTGTGCGGAGACGAGAGGCGTGAGGAGCGCGAGGAGGCCGAGGGTGCTGGAGAATTTGGCAGTCATGATTGGCTTAAACCGTGAACAGGGGCGAGGTAGGAAACGGAGGTTCGTACGCTCTTTATACCCGACGTCGGCGAGCGATTGCTATTTCTTTTTGCAAAAATGACGTTGTTGCCCGGGTTAACGATGCGGCCTTGCGGGGAGGCGCTGTCGGAATTAGAATAGGGCGGATGAACGTTCGAACGAGTAGGAGGGTCCGATGGACATGAATTCGCTTGGCCTGGACCGGTTGACTCGCGACGAGAAGATCGCACTTGCGGAGGAGTTGTTCGAGAGCGTCCGCGCATCCGATCCGCCAGGCTCGTGGATTAGTCCCTGGCAACGACAAGAGCTGCAACGCCGCGCAGCGGAAGCCGACGCCGATCCGGAGGGCGGAATCCCCTGGCGAGAGGTTCAGGAGGCCGCGCTGAAGCGGATCGGAAAGTGAATTGCTTGCCGTTACGACTTCGATCCGATGCAGAGACCGAATACAATCGAGCAGTTGAGTGGTACGCCTGGGAAAGCGCGAATACTAGCGTTCGCTTCATCAAGGCGGTCGAACGAGTCTTGCAGCGGGTCAAAGAGCAGCCGGATCGGTATCCCGTCGTTTTTGGCGAGCTACGGGAAGCTCTAGTGTTGACATGGCCGTATGCCATCTACTACAAGATCGGACGATCCTACATTTTCGTTGTCAGTATCTTCCACACGTCTCAGGATCCGGCCAAATGGCAGGAACGAAATTAGGTTTCACTTCTTCGCCAGCGCCGCCGGATCGTACAGGTGCTTCCTGAGCAACTCCCGAAACGCCTCCATCGGCTCCGAGAACCGGTAGTGCTTCCGCGCCACCAGGGCGACGTTCATCGGCCGAAGTTCCGGATCGTACACGCGGGCATGCACCAGGTCAAGCGATTGCCGAACCTTCCCGTTCATGTACACAAGCGCGATGCCCAGGCCGAGACCGACGTACTTCAGAATCAATTCCGTGTACCGGCAATCCATCGCCACGTCCAGCGACTCCAATAAGCCGTGCCGCCGCAGAAGCCGTTCCAGCGTCTCGAACGTCAGGCCCTGCCGCGGCGTGATGATGTGAGGGTACGACACCAGGTCCGCGGGCGTCACCTTGCGCTTGCGCGACAGCGGATGTCCCTTCGGCGTGAGCAGCGTGTAATCGAGCGTATACAGATCCTCGTAGTCCATCTGCGGATGTCGGGCTTCTTCCGGGTCAAACGAAATCAGCCCGAAATGGGCCTGCTGGCGACTCAAAATCTCGAGCGGTTCCAGGCCCATGCCGGTGTACAAGCTGAGCCGAACGCTCGGATGCGAGGCGACGAACTCGCGCACCGGCTCCACCAGATGAAACGACGCGGCGTAATACGTCGTCGCCAGCGAGAGCTGCTGCGGGATGTCCGCCTTCTTCTGCTGAAACGTCTCGAACAGCGATTCGAGACCGTTGACGTACGGCTGAATCATGTCGGCAAGCAACTTCCCCTCCGCCGTGATGCTGACCGCTCGGCCCACGCGCTGAAAGAGGGGCGTGCCCATCTCGCGCTCGAGGCTGCGAACCTGCTGCCAGACGGCGGGGACGGATAGGCCGAGAATCTCCGCCGCCTCGGTGAAGTTCGCACGCCCAGCGACCACGCAGAAGCTGCGCAGCTGGGTGAGCTGAATGCCCTTGTACGGCATCGGTTTGGCCATGGCGAACTCCGGAGCGTTGGTGTAACATGCAAGCCCAGCGGGTGAGGTACTCCGAACCCCTGGGTTCAAATCACGCGGTCTACTGGATTCCTTATGATGGCTTGCTCACTCTAACATGAACGCCTTCATCATGACCCGAATCTTCACGTTCGCGCTAATGTTGCTGGCTCTCGATCGCCTGCACGCGGAGACCGTCCGCGTCATGACCTTCAACCTTTGGATCGGCGGCGAAGCGGGCAAACAACCGCTGACGCAGACCGTCGCCGCTATCCAACTCGCCAAGGCCGACGTCGTCGGATTGCAGGAGACCGAAGGCCTGCCCGGGCCCGACGGCAAACGTCCTGACAACACCGCCAAGCTTGCGAAAATGCTCGGCTGGCATTACCTCGATCAGGGCGGCCGAACCGCGATCCTCAGTCGCTACCCCATCGTCTCGACCACGCCCCGAAAGTGGGGCGTTAAACTGGCGCTCCCCTCGGGCGGGCAATTCTACGTCTTCAACGTCCACCTCGCGGCCGCGCCGTATCAACCCTATCAACTCCTGGGCATCCCATTCGAAAAATCGCCGCCGCTGAAGACCGAAGCCGAGGCGGTTCAATCCGCACGCAGCGCCCGCCTGGCCCAAACCGAACGCATGCTCGCGGAAGTCAAAGCCGTGCGCGCCGAAGGCATTCCCATCTTTCTCACCGGCGATTTCAATGAACCGTCGCACCTGGACTGGACGGCCGCGGCGGCACAGGCGCAGCGCTGTCCCCTCAAAGTCGATTGGCCCACGTCCAACACTGTCGTCGCCGCGGGGTTCGCCGACGCGTATCGCACACTCTATCCCGATCCCGTCACACATCCCGGCCTCACCTGGACGCCGATTACGAAGCCGAGCGACCCGAAAGATCGCCACGACCGCATCGACCGCGTCTACTTTTTCGAAGCGAAAGTGACGGCGGTGAAGATCGTGGGCGAATCGGCCGGCAATGCCGACGTCTTCCTGGCACGCTATCCTTCGGATCATCGCGCCGTCGTCGTCGAGGCGGAACTCGCGCGGAAGTCGCCGTAATTGCGGTGGCTCTTTGCGGCCTTCTGCCTAAGATTGCGAAGACTCCAGTTCGCATTCATGAGGCGTCCTATGTCGTCGTCCAAGGCCCGCTGCATCGGCATTCTCACTAGCGGCGGCGATTGCCCCGGTCTCAACGCCGCCATTCGCGGCGTCTGCAAGCCTGCCATCAGCGACTTCCACATCGAAGTCATCGGCATCGAAAAAGGCTTCCGCGGCCTCGTCGAAAATCACTCGCGCGTCCTGCACCTCAACGACATCTCCGGCATCCTTTCCCTGGGCGGCACCATCCTCGGCACCAGCCGCGAGAAGCCGCACAAGATGCCGCTGCCCAACGGCGAATCGATCGATCTCACCTCGCGCGCCGTCGAGACGTACCACCGTCTCGGTCTCGACTGCCTGGTGTGCCTGGGAGGCAACGGCACGCACAAGGTCGCGCACGCGCTGATGAAGCAGGGTCTGAACGTGCTGGGGCTCCCCAAGACGATCGACAACGACCTCGCCGAGACGGATATCACGTTCGGGTTCGATTCCGCCGTCACGACCGCGGCCCAGGCGATCGAGAAGCTCTACTCGACGGCGGAGGCGCACTTGCGAGTCATGGTGATCGAACTCATGGGCCATCACGCCGGTTGGCTGGCGCTTAACGCGGGGGTCGGCGGCGGGGCGGACATCATTCTCATCCCGGAAATCCCGTACGACATGGACAGCATCTGTCAGCATCTGACGGAACGGCGCCGGCGCGGCAAATGGTTCAGCATCATCGCGGTTGCCGAGGGCGCCAGACCCAAGGCGCTGCCCCCCACGCCCGAAAGCATCGCCAAGAAGGAGAAGAAGTCGGCGGAAAAGAAGTCGGGGGAAAAGAAGAAGAAAAAGGACAAGGGGACCACGCCCGAGGACCACAAGATCGACCTCGCCGCGGGCCCGACCAGCAGCGCCGTGGCCCGGCAGATCACCAAGCGGATCGGCATGGAGGCGCGCGTCACGGTCCTGGGGCACTTGCAGCGCGGCGGCGTCCCCACGCCCTATGACCGCATCCTCGCCACCCGTTTCGGCACGTACGCCGCCGAGATGCTCGCCGAGGGTAAGTACAATCACATGGTCTGCCTGAAGCGCTCGGAAGTCTCGTCGGTGCCGATCGAGATCGTCGCCGGCAAGACGAAGCTGGTGCCGCTCGATCATCCCCTCATCCGCGCGGCCCGGCGCGTCGGCACCAACTTCGGCGACTAATTTTATTCGGCGGCGCCGACCACCGTCACGCCGATGCCGAGGTACGTGCCGGTCTTCTTGCCGCCGGCGAGGATCTCGGTACGGGTGCTGAGCACGAAATGTTTCTTGGCCTTGGCGAGGATCTCCGGTTCCGCTTTGGGGCCGGAATTGGGGAACAGCATGAAGACGCACGGATGTCCCGAGGCGATGCTCTTCATGCTGGTCTCGATCATCGCCTTGGGTTCCATCGCTTCGGCCTTCGTATCCTTGGCCGCCGCGAGCGCAACGAGGAAATCCTGATACTGCGATGAACCCTGGTGATCGCCGTCGGTCGGCTGATAGCCCAGGCGCAGCGTGTAGACGCCGGCCGGGATCTTCTGCTTGCGATAATCCCGATGTTCGGCGCCGAAGCGGACGGCGCCGAGGATTTCGGTCTGCTTGATTTCCTTGTAGGTGAGTCCGTTCTTGACTTGCGTCTCGTTGGCGTCGGTGGGAGTCTGGGCGCGGAACCAAAACTCGCCGATCGCCTGGCCCGCGGGATCGAGAAGTTGAACGGATTTCGACGCCAGCAACTTGCGAATGCTCTCGCTCAACTCCATCGGCGGATCGGCGTCCCCCACTTTCACGGAGACCTTCTCCTGCGCGAGCGCCGGCACGGCGAACAAGAACAAACAGACGAGCGATTTCATGGGGATCTCCGGTATTGGGAAAAGCCCAGGGATAGCCATCCCTGGGCTTTCGTCAGCCATGCTTAACAATTAATTGGCCGCGAAGGAGCCGACGTAGGCGCCTCGGCGTTCGTGGTCGGCCCAGTTGAGGTTGAGGCCCGAACCGGTGAAGACGTGCTCGATCACGCCCGCGGGGCGAGCGGTGACGTTCAGCGCCAACGGCGGATAGTACGCGGTTTCGTTGCCGCAGGCCTTGTCGTGCGTGTTGTTCAGGCAGCGCGTCTTGATGCGGGCGACGCCGGCGTCGACCTCGGCGCAGGTTTCGCCCTTACAATTGCAAAACGTGATCTCGATGTTCGTGTCCTGGATGCGTACGAGATTTGCAAGCAGGCGGCCCCCTTGTTTTTGGGCGAAGCGAACCAGCGCCTCGCGCTGCTGCGAGGTCGCCTTCTTGTCGACGAGCAGCACTGCCTTGGCCGGGCCGGTTTGATCCAGGCCCAACGTGTTGTGGGCGGCGATGACCGCGACCACGCTCAGGCCGCTCAGCGAGACGTCGTCGAAGGAACCCTTGTCGATCTTCCAGGCCATGACGGCGTTCTTGCCGGTGAGGTTGAAGTCGGCATTGGCGAAGCAGGGGCCGGTCCAAACGTCGCAATTACGTGCTTCGACGTAGACGCCTTTGGGATCGGTCGCCTGGGCAAAACTCCCCAGGGCACAAGTCAGTATCGAGGCAATCCAGGCGGTGCGCACCATCGTAAAGATCTCCGCAAGAAAGGCGAGTGGGGTGGGATTTCGTTTATTCTCCCTCAAGGGAGGAAATCCGTCAAGGGTCAATCGTGGGGGTGGGCACGCTCAGCCAATCGATCTTGGCCGCGTCGGTCCAGAGGTCTTCGAGTCCGTAGTAGGTTCGCGCTTCAGCGTCGAAGATGTGAATCATGAGGTCGCCGTAATCCTGCACGATCCAGCGGCTCGCTTGAAACCCCTGGATGGCCAGACGTTTATCGCCGACGGCGGTGAGGGCGCCGTCGATTTCCTCGGCAAGCGTTCGGCTCTGCCGCTGACTGATACAGGTCATGATGACGAAGTAGTCAAAAAGGGGGGTAAGTTTTCGCATATCCAGGACAACGATGTCCTTGGCTTTGTTATCCTCGCCGATCCGGGCGGCCAAAGCGGCGCGTTCCAGAGCGGGCGGATGGGTTGCGGTAAGCGTGGCAGACAGTGTGTTTTCCAAAGGACCTCCTTCAAGATGATGGACGCGAAGACACGCTATTATTAAGGAGACGTCTCGGCTTGCCCAAGTTCGGCTTTCTCACTCTTTTATTTTATCCCAAAGAAACGCGAGCAACGACAGAATTCCGCCGTCGCCGGGCAAAGATTCGGATGCGCCGGCCGCACGCGTGGAACGGAATCTACTGGTTGCACGCGTGGAACGAGCGAAACTTGCGGGAAAAGAAAAAGTCGGCCGAAGTCGCTGAAAATGAGATTGCGTAAACGGCGCCGATGGGAGAAAATGGAGAGTGACTTCCGGTTCTGCCCGATTTCGCCTCATTTCCTCTCGCTGGAGTTTCTCTCCCATGGCCAAGCGACGCACTCCGCCGGGTTCTCCCGTGCCCCCCGCGAACGATCCGAAAAAGAAACCCAAGTTGCCGAACCTGTCGCTGGAATCCGAGGACGTCTTCGCCGATCCGAGCGAAAGCCGCCCCTCCGGGCAGCCTCTCTCCTCCGTCGTCGTCTCCGGCGAACCGATCACCGGGCTAGGCGGGCCCGTTGTCCCACGCGACCCGTCGCCGCGCAAGTCGGAACTCATCCTCGGCGAACCGATTTCCGGAGTGACGCCGCAAGATCGGCCCGGGTCCAGCGCCCAGCGCAAATCCGAACTCATCCTTGGCGAACCGATTTCCGGTATCACGCCGCAAGATCGGCCCGGGTCCGGCGCCCGGCGCAAATCCGAACTCATCCTCGGCGAGCCGATTTCCGGTATCACGCTGCAGGATCGGCCCGGGTCCGGCGCCCAACGCAAATCCGAACTCGTCATGGGCGAACCGATCTCCGGCTTGGCCTCGACTAGCGAACCGATGTCCGGCGCCCGGCGCAAATCCGAAATCGTCATGGGCGAGCCGATCACCGGCGTTCAACCCGTGCCCCTCATGCCCATCGCCCCCAAACGTTCGCGCCGAAAATCCGAAGTCAACCTCGGCGACGATGCCCCGCCGTCGGATATCATCTCCGGCGTCAACCTCCCCCGCGACGGCGATTCCAACGTCCTCCTGGGAGATCTGCCGCACGACAGCGATGAGATCGGGCTGCCCGAATCCGCTGTCCACAAGAGGTCCAAGAAATCCAGATCCCCAGTCGCCCCCACCGCCGAGATGGAGCAACTGGTCGAGTTCGACGACCTTGATGAATCGGCGATCGCGGATCAACCCGTGGCTGACGAAGAGCTGGATATCTCGGCGCTGGCCGACGATGAAGTGGCCGAGGAAGCCGTCGATGCCTTTGAGGACGAAGTTGCGGAAGCTGCGGAAGAAGTCGAAGAACCCGTGGACGCGTTCGAGGAAGAACTTGCGGAAGAAGTCGACGCCGCAGCCGAGGAAGTCGCCGACGATGGGATCGTTCCGGAAGAGGACGCCGTCGATAGTCTGTTCGACGACGACGCGGTGGCATCGACCGACGACGCGCTCGTGGATGACGACGCGGTCGGATCGGCCGACGAGGCGCTGGAAGACGACGACGCGCTGGTGGCCGACGAATCCGAAAGCGGGTTTTTGGACAGCGACGACGAACCTACCGACAAGAAGAAGAAGAAAAAGAAGAAGCCGCTCGACGACGATGAGGAAGAGGAAATCACGTATCCCCGGCAAAAGCCCGCGCCGCCGCCCAATTACGGCCGGCGCTGGTTCGGGGGCGTCGTCCTGGGCACATTGCTCACCGCCGGCGCCGTCGGGGGCGTCTGGTACATGCAGCCGGAACTCCTTACCGAGTATGCCGGCAAGTCCCCCAACGCGCCCAAAGATTCCACCGGCATGATCCTCAAGGCCATGCTCGAAAAGGACTACGACACCGTCATCAACAACGTCAAGGATACCTCCGAGGACAAGTTCCTCCTCCTGCGCGGCGAAGCGAAGTTCCGCAAGTTCGTCATCGGCAAAAAGGAAGTCATCGCCCCTGCCGACGCCAAGGAGAAAGACGTCGTCGAGGCGCTCAAGGATCTTGAGCGCGACGACAAGTTCGCCTACCGACAAGCCGTCCGCTTGCTCGACGAAGCCAAGAACAAGGCCGGCCTCAAGGTGCTCGAAGACATCAAGGACGTCGCCAAGCTCAAAGATCTGGCGGAAGTCAGGAAGGTCGTGCTCGCCTCGCTGGACGACGCCAAGACGCTCGACAAGGCCAAGGACGATCTCGTCGTGGCCAAGATGCTGGCGAAGAAGGACGACTTCCAGGAAGCCGTGCTCACCAAGGTCATTCAGGATGTGAAGAAAACCAACGACATTCTCGAGACCCACAAGATCGCCGAGACCGGCGCGGACGGGGTCGCGAAACTCTCGACCGCGAAGAAGGACGTCGACGTCAAGATCGACGCGGTCGACAAGATCCTGGTCGATCAGAAACTCGCCAAGCAAGGAGCCGAGGGGGTGACGCTGCTGGTCGAGTCGCGCGATAAATTCAAGAAGGATTTCGACGACACGAAGGTGGACCGGGACGATCTGGAAATGGTCGTCAAGGAATCGTACAAGGAGTTCGAGGACGGCAAGATCGTGGAGCAGGCCGGTAAGGAGGCGCGGAAGGAGCTGGTGGCGGCTTCGAAGCTGGCGCGGAAGAAGGCGGAATCGCCGTTGGCGTTGCCGCTGGAGCAGCTGGCGCGAACGTTCGGGGGATTGGGGACGGACGCGGGCGGGGCGCTCAGCGTGGTCTTCGACCGCACGGCCAAGGACGTGGAGTTGGCGACGTTCAAACTGCGCGAGCCGTTGATCGAGGGACCGGCGCAGCAGCTGGAGACGCTGGCGAAGCTCCTGTTGCAGCGCGATTACAAGGACGCTGCGGATCTGGACAAGGCGGCCAAGACCGCGACGTGGGTGCTCGACAAGGAAGCCGGCTCGCCGCCTGAGATTCGCGGCAAAGCGCTCTTGGTGCAGGGACTGTCGGCCCGCAATCAAGAGAAGTTCGAAGAGGCGCGCGTGGCGCTGGGCGAGGCCAGCAAGGAGCTGCAAAAGGCAAACGCGGCCCCGTGGGGCGATCTCGCGCAGCGCGTGCAGGCCGACCTCGTCGATCCGAATAAATACTATCTGCCGCGAATCGCGGAGCAGTACAACAAGGGCCTGGACGAAGTCGAACGCGAGAAGCCGGGTCTCGCGAAGACGAGTTTCGAGCAAGCGGTGACCGAGGCGGAACAGGCGCTACGGGCGCTGCCGAACCATCCGCTGGTGCGCGTGCAGCGCGGCCTGGCGAAACTGCACGCCGCGCGTAAGGGCGAACTCACGGCCGACGTGCTCGCCCAGCTGCGTCAAGACATCGATGCGGGCAAGAGCGATCCGAAGGCGAAGGCGGAGGCGACGTTCCTGGCTGGTTTGCTCGAGGAAGCGACGGGCAACGCCGCCGCTGCCGAGACGCAGCTGCGCGAGGCCGTCCGCATCGCCGACCCCGCGCAGAAGGGACGTTACCTGCTCGCGCTGGGCCGACTATTGCAGGGAACGCCGGTGGGCAATCCATTCCCCGAAGGGTTCCAGGCGCCCGCGCCGGCGCCGATCGGGCAGGGTAAGCAGCCCCCCGCCGCCAAGATTTCCTACGTCCATCCCGTGGACCATCTGTTCGCCGCGTTCGCCATTGGGCAGTTCGATTTCGAGGACGAAGACGCCCGCGATCAGGCCAAACGGGTGCAGGCCTCGATCGAGGTCGCCAAGGAAATGATCCTCTCTCCCGACGAAAAGACCCGCGGCCACGGACATTTGCTGCTCGGCAAAGCCTACTCCAAGCGAGGCGACAACACGCAGGCGCTCAAGGAGTTCGCCCAGGGCATCAAGATCCTGCACGGCAAGGCCGGCACCGATCTGGGCGTCATCATCGACGAACATCCCGCCTTGCAGATCCCCGACGCCTTCAAGAAAAACAACCCGCTCGTCGCCGAGCAGTTCTTCGGCGAGGGCCTGCATTACTTCTGGGAACGGCGTTTCAAACAGGCCGAGGAGAATTTCACGCAAGCCGTCTCGTACTATCGCGAGGACGCGCGCTACCACTACTTCCTGGCCCTGGCGATCACGTCGCAGGGAGACAAAAAACGCGAGAAATCAGTCGCGTTCCACATGAAGGAAGGCGCCCGGCTCGAGGCCTTCGGTCGGCCCGGCAAAGCCGAGGTCAACGCGTCGCTCGAACGGCTGCAGGGCTCGATGCGGCAGACGCTCAACGAGTACCGCGCCAAGGCGCTGAGTGGTCTGAATTAGTATCCGCGCGTAAATTGTCGCCGGGAGCCCGCAGCGCAAGCAAGGACGAAATTCGATCCTTGCTTGCGCTGCGGGCTCTGACAGATTGCTGTCAATCGAGCGATGTTTTGCACGCAGCGCCCAGCCAGCTTGCAAGATCTTAACAGGAAATTCCTCTATGCCCTCTCCACGCGTCCTGGCGATCGACCAGGGGACGACCAGCACGCGCGTTTTGATCTTCGACGACCAGGGCCGAGTGCTCGGCGCCGCCCAGAAGGAACTCCCCCAACACTATCCCCATCCCGGCTGGGTCGAGCACGACGCCGAGGAGATCTGGCGGCACGTCGCGGAATTGACCCCGCGCGCGCTGGAGCGCGCCGGGGTCGCGGCTCGGGATCTGATCGCCATCGGCATCACCAACCAGCGCGAGACCGCCGTCCTCTGGGAACGCGCCACGAGCCGGCCGGTGGCGCGGGCCCTGGTCTGGCAAGATCGACGCACCACCGATTTTTGCCGTACGCATGCCGGCTCGCAAGAGTGGTTGCGCACCAAGACCGGTCTGGTGCTCGATCCCTACTTCTCGGCCACCAAGATCGCCTGGCTGCTGGAGCAGAATCCCGTCTGGCGCACGCAGGCCGAAGCGGGCCAACTCGCGGCCGGCACCGTCGATAGCTGGCTCCTGTGGAACCTTACCGCCGGCAAGGCGCACGCCACCGATCTCAGCAACGCGTCGCGCACGCTGCTCCTGGATATTCACACCGGACGCTGGTGCCCGGAGCTGTGCAAGTTCTTCGGCGTGCCGGAGGCGCTGCTGCCCAGCGTCCATCCCAGCACGCACCGTTTCGGCGTGACGGCGGACCTTGGCTTTCTCCCGGCAGGGCTGCCGATTCTGGGGATCGCCGGCGATCAGCAGTCGGCGCTCTTCGGCCAGGCGGGTTTTCACGCGGGCAGCGCGAAGTGCACCTACGGCACCGGCGCCTTCTTCCTCCTGCACACCGGCGATCGGCCCATCCAATCCGAACAACGCCTGCTCACCAGCCTCGCCGCGACCACATCGACCAAGCTCGAATACGTTCTCGAAGGGAGCGTCTTCGTCGCTGGCGCCGCCGTCCACTGGCTGCGCGACGGTATGCATTTCATCCAGCAGTCGGCCGACGTCGAGGCGCTGGCGCAAACCTCCGACCCCGATCAACCCGTGCTTTTCGTCCCTGCCTTCGTCGGCCTGGGCGCGCCGCACTGGGTGCCCGAAGCGCGCGGCGTGCTCTTCGGGCTGACGCGCAACACCACGGCTGGCGATCTGGCCCGAGCCGCCCTCGAAGGCGTCGCGTTTCAGGTGACCGATCTCGTCGAAGCCGCCGACCGCGATACCCCCGTGCCGCTCCAGGTGCTGCGCGTCGACGGCGGCATGGCGCAGAACGACTGGTTCCTGCAGCGCCAGGCGGATGTCCTGGGCAAGCCGGTGAGCGCGGCGCCGCAGAAGGAAGCGACGGCCCTG
Source organism: Gemmatales bacterium (assembly GCA_038217425.1). Classification (GTDB taxonomy): domain Bacteria; phylum Planctomycetota; class Planctomycetia; order Gemmatales; family Gemmataceae; genus JAIEPT01. The sequence goes on along the minus strand of JBBQPM010000133.1, from coordinate 4,430 downwards.
GGCGCCGCCTATCTCGCCGGGCTCGGCGCGGGAGTCTGGTCGTCGCTGGAGGACCTGACTCGGCTGGCGGAATCGGGGCGCACGTTCGCGCCGGCCTGGCCCGATGCCCATCGGCAAGAACGTCTGAAGCAGTGGCGCCGGGCGGTGCGGCAGGTCATCGCGTTTTATCGGGAAGGATAGGCCATGCTCACGCGCGACGTCGCCCGGCAGATTCGCCGGCTCCAGCTGCGCACGCGCCGCGCCGTCCAGGATCTCCTGGGGGGCGCCAACCGCAGCGTCTTCAAGGGCGCGGGTTTGGCCTTCGAGGAAGTCCGCGAGTATCAGCCCGGCGACGACGTCCGCGCCATCGACTGGAACGTTTCCGCGCGCATGGGCCATCCGTTCATCAAACGTTTCGTCGAGGAACGCGAACTCACCCTCCAGCTTCTCGTCGACGTCAGCGGCAGCCAAGCGTTCGGCACCCAGGCGCGCAGCAAGCGCGAGACCGCGCTCGACGCCGCGGCTTTGCTGACGCTGTGCGCTCTGCGAAACCACGACAAGGTCGGCCTGATCCTGTTTTCCGATCGCGTCGAGAAGTACTTGCCGCCGCGGCAGGGGAGTCGGCACGCGTTGCGAGTGCTGCGCGAGGTGCTGGTCTGCGAGCCGCGACACGTCGGAACGAAGATCGAGTCGGCGCTGGAGTTTCTGCACCGCGTGCAGCATCGGCGGGCGATCGTGGTGCTGCTGAGCGACTTTCGCAGCGCCGGCTACGAGAAGGCGCTGGGCCGAGCGGGGCGTCGGCACGACGTGATCGCCGGGGCTCTCGTCGATCCGCGCGAACTGGAGCTGCCCGACGCGGGGCTCATCGAGATGCAGGACGCGGAGACCGGCGAACGGTTGATCGTCGACACGTCGGACGACGCGTTTCGCCGGGCGTATGCGGAGACGGGCCGCGCCCGGCTGGAGGCGTGCAAACGGCAGGCGCGGTCAGCGAACGTCGACTGGCTAGAATTGCCGACGGACGGAAGTTGTCTGCAGCGGCTCGAGCAATTCTTTCGGTCGCGGCAACGAACGCGGTAGTCCCCCCAGGAGTTTCGCCATGCGTCTTGCACTCGTCATGCTCTTCTTGACTACAAACTTGTTCGCCCAGGATAACGTCGTACTCGTGATTCACGGCGGCGCGGGGGCGCTTCCCAAGGCGCAGATGACGCCGGCGCTGGAGAAGCAGTACCGCGACACGCTCGAGGCGGCGCTCAAGGCGGGGCATGCGAAGAGCACGAGTCTCGACGCCGTCGAGGCCGCGATCGGGGTGCTGGAGGATTCGCCGCTCTTCAACGCGGGCAAGGGGGCGGTGTTCAATCGCGACGGCCGGCACGAAATGAACGCGTCGATCATGGAAGGCAAGACGAAGAAGGCGGGCGCCGTCGCGGGACTCACGCGGATCAAGAATCCGATCAGCGCCGCCCGGCTGGTGATGGAGAAGTCCGAACACGTCTTCATGATCGGCGAGGGTCTCGAGCGCTTCGCGCACGAGCAGGGGATGCCGCTGGTCAGTCCGCTTTACTTTCACACGGACACGGCGTGGAAATACCTGAAGGAAGTGGAAGCCGCCCGGAAGAAGAAACAGCAGGCGGAGCTGGGGCCGGCTCATTACGGCACCGTCGGGGCCGTGGCCTGCGATGCGCAGGGGAACCTGGCCGCGGGGACGTCGACCGGCGGCATCACGTACGTGCGACCGGGCCGAGTCGGCGATTCCCCCATCATCGGCGCCGGCACGTATGCGGAGAACGAAAGTTGCGGCGTCAGCTGCACTGGTACCGGCGAGTTGTTCATCCGCCATACGGTGGCGTCGGACATCGCCGCTCGCATCAAGTATCGCGGCGATTCGCTGGTCAAGGCGACGCAGGACGCGCTCGACGGCTTGCCGAAGATCGCCGGCGGCGCCGGGGGCATCATCGCGCTCGATCGGCACGGCAACGTGGCGACGCCGTACTCGACGAACGGCATGTACCGCGGCACGATCACGAAGTCGGGGAAGATCTCGATCGCGATCTACGAGAAGTGAGCGATCACATGAAAGCCCAGGGATGCCGATCCCTGGGCTTTCGCGCGGCGTCAGGTGAGCGGCAGCAACGCCTCCGCCAGATTGCGCGACGCCAGACGCGTGTCGCGCGCCAGGCGAAGCAACTCCCAGAACATGCACGGCCGACGCACGAGGCCGCCAAGGACGCTTTCGGTGCGAGGCCGACCCCCCGCGAGCAGCGAACCCAATTCCGGTGACAACGCGGTGTCAACGTCGTCGGAGATCGCCCGCACGCACGCCCAGCGCCAGCCGCGCCGCTGGCATTCCGCCGCGAAGGCTGCCGACTCCATGTCGACCGCGGACGCTCCGCTGACGCGGTGCAGTTCGCGTTTCGCCCGGGGATCGCCGACCATCGTTGCGGAGGTGAATAAGGGAGCCGAGGGCAGCACCAGCGGCATCGGCGGCGTGAACGACGCCTTCTCGGACAACACGCGCGAAGCGGCGAACACCGAGCCGACCGCAAGCTCCGAAACGAGACTGCCGGCGAACCCGGCGAAGACCAGCCAGCTCGGCTTCTCGAGATGCCCGAACGCACGCTGCACGTTCTCGGCGCCCAGGCCGGTTTCGATCAGCAAGAACTCGCCGGTTCGTCCGCGCCCGCGCCACATGCGGTCGCCGATCGACGTCAGCCCGACGATGCGCTTGCGAAACTCGACGTGTTCGCGCTCGAGGGCGAACAGAAAGCAGGGGATCCCGCTCACGGCTCGCATGACTGGCCTCCGTCGCCCACGCGCACCACGCGCACCGTGGGGAAGCCGTCGCCCCCCTCGATCGGGTGCCCGGCCAGAACGACCGCGAGATCGCCCGACTGCACCGCGCCGCCGAGAAATGCGGCTTTGACCGCGGCGGCCATGCGGTCGTCCCCCTTCTCGATCGGAAACGGAAACTCGACTGGCTCGACTCCCCAGATCGGCACCATTTGCCGAACCACTTCCGCCTGCGTCGACAGGGCGACGATTTTTTGAGCGGGGCGATGCCGGGCGATGAGTCGAGCGGTTCGCCCGGTGTTGGTCGGCGCGATGATCGCCGCCGCCTGGATCTCCTCGGCGAGCGTGCACGTCATGTGCGACAGATGCTCGATCATGTCTTGCCGCGGCAGCGTCAGATGCCGGGGCCGATCCTCGGCAATGTGCAGTTCGGCCTCGCAGAGGATGCTGTTCATGCAGCCGAGCGCCTCGACGGGGTAATCGCCGACGGCGGTTTCGCCCGAGAGCATGACGGCGTCAGTACCGTCGTAGACGGCGTTGGCGACGTCGCTCGCCTCGGCGCGGGTGGGGCGTGGATTCTTGCGCATCGAGTCGAGCATGTCGGTCGCGGTGATTACCGGTTTGCCGGCCATGCGGGCAAGGTAGATGAGCTTCTTCTGCACATGCGGCACGCGTTCCAGGGGGAGTTCCACGCCGAGATCGCCGCGCGCCACCATGATGCCGTCGAAGGTCTGAATGATTTCCTCGGCGCGGCGCACGGCTTCGGGGCGTTCCATCTTGGCGAGGATGGGCGCCTCGACGCCGAAGGCGCGGAGCACGCCGCGCAGTTCGTGGGCGGCGCCGGGATCGCGCACGAACGACAGCGCGTACCAGTCGGCGCCCGCCTGCGCCGCGACCGCGATGGCGTCGCGGTCGCGCTTGGTGACGGCCGGGATGTTCAGTTCCGTCTCGGGGAGATTGATGCCCTTGTTGGGCAGCAGCGTACCGCCGACAGTGACGGTGAGCGTCACCTTGTCGCTCGAAACCTGGGCGACTCTCGCTTGCAGCCTGCCGTCGTCGAACAGGACGCGCTGGCCAACTTTGATCTTGTGGACCGCTTCGGGCACGGTCAGTTGGATGTCGGCCGAGGCGTTGGACTTCGAGGCAAGGGTGATCGGCTGGCCGACCGTGAACTCGAGCGATTTATCCAGGATCGCACGCAGCTTGGGGCCCGGTAAATCGGCGAGGACGGCGACGGTCTTCTTGAGCGTCAACGCCGTCGCGCGGAAATGGGCGACGCGTTGCAAATGCTCTTCGGAGGTGCCGTGCGAGAAGTTGATGCGGGCAACGTTTAGCCCGAAGCCGAGGAGCTTTTCGAGGACGCCGGGACCATCGGTGGCCGGCCCCAGCGTGGCGACGATGCGGGTGCGACGATGCATGTCGTTCCTTTAAGGTGATCCGGAGAGAACGCGTGTGAGGTCATTCTACCAACTGGCGTCGATTTTCGACCGGCGCATTCAGGCGAGCGGGGGACGTGAGTCCTTAGCTTTCTACACGAATTATAGCTGTCCTTCGCGAGGAAAAACCGCCTGTCGGCGTTTTGTAAGATATTCTTCGGGCGGTAGTTTCGGCAAAAATCGGCGGTTTCGCGCGGTGCGGCGTTGGGCTGCGTAGAGTTTGAC
>JBBQPM010000132.1:0-18517 GCA_038217425.1 Gemmatales bacterium | reverse complement strand
CAAAGGGGGAACGGAAACGCCGCCGCAGATGCCGCCCGATACGCATCTCAGCAAGGAGCAAGTCGCGATCCTGGCGAAGTGGATCGACCTGGGAGCGCCCGATCCGCGCACGGGCGTCGTCGAAGTCGCCGTCAAGGGAATCGACTGGAAGACGGCTGAGAACTTTTGGGCATTTCGCCCTGTAAAATTCGTGTTGCCCGCGGGCGCCGGGGCGCCGATCGATCGTTTCGTTGCCGCCAAGCTCGAGGAGAAAGGGCTGACGCCCGTGGGCCGAGCGGACCGCCTCGTGCTCATCCGCCGAGCGACCTTTACGCTGACCGGACTGCCACCAACTCGCGCCGAGGTCGAGGACTATTTGCGCGACGACGCATCGGACGCGTTCGCCAAGGTTCTCGATCGGCTACTCGCTTCGCCGCGTTTCGGCGAGCATCAGGCACGCATTTGGCTCGATGTCGCCCGCTACGGCGAAGACGTGAACTTCAACCTGGGCAAGGAAGGTATCGTCCATGCGTGGCGTTATCGCGACTGGGCGATCGACGCCTTTAACAGCGACTTGCCGTACGACCGTTTCGTGAAGTACCAGATCGCGGCCGACCTTTACGACGAGACCGATCAGGAACCGAAACACCTCGCCGCACTGGGGCTCTTCGGACTGGGGCAACTCTACGTGGCCAACGGCGACCCGTTGCGGGCGAAGGCCGAAACGCTCGACGATCGGGTCGATACGCTCACGCGTGGCTTCCTCGGGCTCACGGTAAGTTGTGCTCGTTGCCACGATCACAAATTCGATCCGATCCCGACCATCGACTATTACTCAATCGCGGGCATCTTCGACAGCACGAAAATGGCGGAGGTGCCGCTCGCCCCGAAAGCGGAGGTCGCTCGCTACGAGGCCGCCCGCAAGGAGGCTGTCGAGGCGGACGCGCGGGTCAACGATCTCGTCCAGGAAGAAAAGGACCGCGTCGCGCGCGGCATCGCGAACAAACTCCCCGACTACTTCGCCGCGATCTGGTTACACCATGCGAAGAAGCTCGACGAACCCGATCGCACCGTCGCCGCGGACGCGCAGGCGGTCCAGCTCGACAAGGACTCGTTCAGCCGACTGCTCAAGTACGTGGGCCGACGCGATGCGTCCCACGCAACCTTGAAGGCATGGTCGAAGCACTTGCCCACGAAGGAGAGCCCGCGCGAAGTGCCGGCGGAGGTGCGTGGCATCGCGAGCGCTTACAGTCAGGCGGTCACGCAGAATCTCGACAAGCCGATTCCCAAACGAAACATGGACATTCAGAACGACTTGTTCGGCCCCAAGGGAGTCTTTCCCCTTTCGGCGGAGGAGGTGCTTGCTTCGGCGGCGCCGGAGCGTGTGGCCGCACATGCCGCGCTGAAAGCCGAGGCCAAGGCGAAATGGGACCAGACGCCGGCGCCCTTGCCAGTGGCGCACGGAATCGCCGAGGGAAAGAAGGTCGGCGACATCAAGGTGGCGTTGCGCGGCAATCCGTATAAGTCCGGCGAAGTGGCTCCGCGCCGATTCCTGCGCATCCTCGGCGGCGAGGAGCGAGTCCTCTTCAAAGACGGCAGCGGACGGCGCGAACTCGCCGAGGCGATTGCCGACCCGAAGAACCCGCTCACCGCGCGCGTCATGGTCAACCGTGTTTGGCAGCAGCATTTCGGCAAGGGATTGGTCGGCACTCCGAGCAACTTCGGCGCGCTCGGCGAAAGTCCCAGCCATCCGGAGTTGCTCGACTACCTGGCCGATCAATTCGTGAAAGGGAACTGGTCCGTCAAGAAACTGCATCGCGAGATACTGCTCAGCGAAACCTTCCAGCGCGATTCGAACATCGTCGCGAAGAATCAGGACGCTGATCCCGAAAATCGGCTGCTCTGGCGGATGAATCGCCGTCGCGTCACTGTCGAAGCGTACCGCGATTCCTTGCTCGCGGCGGCCGGCACGCTCGACCTGTCGATGGGGGGAAAGAGCACGAGCATCGATGACGTCGCCAATCGGCGTCGCACGGTCTACGGCAAAATTAGCAGGCTCGACCTCAGTCAGCTCTTGCGGCTCTTCGACTTCCCCGACGCCAACATTACCAGCGATCGCCGCACCGAGACGACGGTGCCCCAGCAGTTGCTCTTCGCCATCAACAGCCCGTTCGCCGTCGCCCAGGCCAAGGCGCTGGCGAGTCGAATTGAAAAGGAAGCCGACTTTGCCGCCCAGATCCGGGCCGCTTACTGGCTTGCCCTGAGCCGGCCCGCCGGGGATACTGAAGTTCAGATCGGCGTTCGCTACCTGTCGGTGCCGGCGGAAGCGGACCCGCGTTCGAAGAACGCCCTGTCTCGCCTCGAGCGCTTCGCCCAAGCGCTGCTGGCCAGCAACGAGTTCGTGTACGTCGATTGACCGCTCGCAAGCAGCGGCACTATGCATTCGAGGATTTACCATGCGGATGTTCACTCGTCGCGACCTTCTCACCCGTGCCGGTACGGGGCTCGGCGCCCTCGGCCTGGCCGGGCTCATGAACGAGCAGCACCTGCGCGCCGACGCCGAGAATCCGCTGGCCCCCAAGGCGCCGCATTTTCCCGCCAAGGCGAAACACGTCATCCATCTGTACATGAACGGCGGCCCCTCGCAGGTCGATACCTTCGATCCCAAGCCCGCGCTCACGACCTATCAAGGCCAACGCCCGCCTTCCGCCAACCTGGTAACGGAACGCCGGACCGGCGCGCTCATGCCGTCGCCGTTCACGTTTCGCAAGTACGGTCAATCGGGGCTCGAGATCAGTTCCATCTTCCCGCACCTGTCGGCCCATGCCGACAAGCTATGCGTCCTGCGTAGCATGTACACCGATATCCCGAACCACGATCCGGCCATGCTGCTCCTGACGTCCGGCGTCATGCAGCCGACGCGTCCTTGCTTTGGCTCCTGGATGCTCTACGGCCTGGGGAGCGAGAATCAGAATCTCCCCGGCTTCATCGCCCTGTGCCCCGGACGGCCGGGCGTCGTCGGGCCTCAACTTTGGAACAACAGCTTTCTGCCCGGCATCTACCAGGGAACCTTCGTCAACAATCGCGGCCTCACGCCGCGCAACGCGATTCCGCACATCGAGAATACCGTCCTCTCCCGCGAGGCGCAGCGGGACCAGATCGATCTCATTCGCGCCATGAACGATCAGCACCGCTCCGCACGGCCCGGCGATGCTTCGCTCGAAGGTCGAATCCAGGCGATGGAGATGGCCTTCCGCATGCAGTTCGAAGCGCAGGACGCTTTCGACCTGTCGAACGAAACGCGCGCCACACGCGACCTGTACGGCAACGGCGATTTCGGCAATGGCTGCCTTCTCGCCCGTCGACTCGTCGAGCGCGGGGTCCGCGTCGTGCAGCTTTACTTCGGCGCGGGCGAAAACTGGGACGATCACGATGACATTCGCCGACACGCCAGCCGCGCCAGCATGGTCGATCAGCCGATTGCCGCGCTGCTGCGCGATCTGGAGTGCCGCGGCCTGCTCGAAGAAACGCTGGTGGTTTGGGGCGGCGAATTCGGACGAACGCCCACGAGCGAAGGCGCCACGGGCCGCGATCACAATCCCTACGGGTTCTGCACCTGGCTTGCCGGCGGCGGCGTCAAGGGCGGTATGACTTACGGCGCCACCGACGATTTCGGTTTCGCCGCTGTCGACAAACGCACGCACGTTCACGACCTGCACGCCACCATGCTGCACCTCATGGGCCTGGATCACGAGCGCCTGACGTACCGATACAGCGGCCGAGACTTCCGCCTCACCGACGTCGCCGGCCAGGTGATCCGAGAAATCATTGCTTGAGACATGGGAATTTTGCCCATTCTCTGCTGACACGCGTCGATTTTCTGCTACGATACTGCTGCTGCAGATTCCTCCCGCCCCGCCATCCTCCCCTCTCTCCGGAGGCCTCATGATCGAAGTTCTCAACGGCATCTCGCGCCGCAGTCTGCTCAAGGCAGGCGCCCTCTCGCTCTTCGGCGCCTCCGCACTCACTCAGGCCCAGGCGACCCAGCCGCGGAATGGCCGGGTGAAGTCCGTTATCCTCATCGACCTGTTCGGCGGGCCCAGCCACATCGACACGTTCGATCCAAAGCCCGACGCCCCCGAAGAAATTCGCGGCGAATTCAAGGCCATCCAATCGGCGCTCCCGGGCGTCCACGTCGGCGAACATCTACCGCGACTGGCGCGCTGGCTCGACCGCACCTGCCTCGTCCGCACCGTTTCGCACGGCTATAATAGCCATAATCCCTACGCCGTGATGACCGGCTTCACCGGCGGGCAAGACCAACGCGATTACTTCTCCAAGCCGACCGACCATCCCAGCATGGGCTCCGTCTGCCATTATTCCGGCCTGACTCGGCCGGGCGTTCCTCCCTACGTCGTTCTGCCGGCCTATCCCGGCTACAGCCAGGGCCTGCGCCGCAGCGGACCGTACGGCGGGTATCTTGGCAGCCAGTACAATCCGCTCTTCAGCCTGTGCGACCCCAAGTTCTCCAAGGACGTCGACGCCGCCCGCGACTTCTACGATCCCTCGTACGAACCGATCGGCGATCCGAAACTTCCGTCGCTGGAAGCCTCGATCTCGCTCGACGCCCTCAGCCAGCGCCGTTCGCTCCTGGCACAGGTGAATGCCGAGAGTCAGCGACTGGAGAACTCGCCCGCCTATCGCCTCATGGATCACCGCCAACGTCAGGCGTTCGAGATCTTGCTCTCCGCGCAATCTCGGCAAGCGTTCGACCTCGGCGTCGAGAACGCCAGCGTGCGCGATCGCTATGGACGAAATCTCTTCGGCAGCAGCTTCCTCCTGGCCCGACGCCTCGTCGAAGCGGGCGTGACGTTCATTACCGTACACACCGAGTCCAAAGGCAACGGCCACTGGGACACGCACAGCAACAACTTCAACATGTTGCGCAGCTGGCTCTGCCCGTATCTGGACCGGGGCGTCAGCGCCTTGTTCGACGATCTGAAACAACGCGGGTTGTGGGATAGCACGCTGGTGCTGGTGATGGGCGACATGGGCCGAACGCCGCGGACGAACAAGAACGCCGGCCGCGATCATTGGCCGCAATGCGGCTTCTGTCTGCTCGCGGGGGGCGCCGTGAAGCAAGGCCACGTGCATGGCCGTAGCGACCGCATCGGTAGTTTCCCGACGGACCTTCCGGTCAGCCCGGGCGACTTGTGCGCCACGGTGTACGACTTACTCGGCATCGATCCGCACCTGATGGTGCCCGACCTGGCGACGCGCCCCAACCACATCGGCCACGGCGGCGAACCGGTCCGCGGCATCCTCGCCTGAGCCCGCGGTTATTTTCATTGGCTCGGACCGTTAATGGTTCGTATTCCTAACGGTTGTCCCTGCGGCTCACCCGAAAGGAAACCCCAATGACCCGACAGATCATCCGCGTTGGCCATAGCCCCGATCCCGACGACGCCTTCATGTTCTTCGCGCTGGCGCACGACAAGATCGACACCGCGGGCTATGAGTTTCGCCACGAGCTCCAGGACATCGAGACGCTCAACCGCCGAGCCATGCGCGGCGAACTCGAAGTCTCCGCCGTCAGCATTCACGCGTACAGTCAACTTCTTGAGACGTACGCCCTTCTACCAAGCGGTTGTAGCATGGGCGACAAGTACGGTCCGATGGTCGTCGCCAGTAGGCCGATGGCTCTGGAAGAGTTGCGCAAGATCAAGATCGCGGTCCCCGGGACGCTCACGACGGCGTTTCTCGCGCTGCGATTGTGTTTGCCGGGCGAGATTTCGTACGAGGTGATCCCTTTCGATGAGATCATCCCGCAGGTGGCCGCGGGCAAGTTCGACGCGGGGCTCATTATTCACGAGGGACAGCTCACGTTCCAAAACCAGGGACTGCACCTCGTGGTCGACCTGGGCGTGTGGTGGCAGGAGAAAACGGACCTGCCGCTCCCCTTGGGCGGCAACGTGGTGCGGAAGGATCTCGGCCAACCGGCGATGCGCGATATCAGTCGGCTCATCAAGGAGTCGATCCGCTACGGTCTGGACCATCGGCAGGACGCGATCAGCTACGCCCTGCAATATGCCCGCGACATGGGCCGAGAGTTGGCGGATCGCTTCGTCGGCATGTACGTGAACGACTGGACGCTGGACTACGGCCCGCGCGGCCGAGCGGCGGTGGCGAAGTTGCTGGAAGAGGGACACAAGGCCGGATTGATCGCGAAGCCGGTGGAAGTGGAGTTTGTGGAGTAGAGGGTTCAATACCCCGGAGGCGTGGGAATTGCCAGTAGCCGATAGATGCTCCGTACGGTTCCACGCTTGATCTTGTTGTGGCGAGGAACCGGCGACAATCTTAAAGTGGCGTTGATTTCGATCTCGCCTCGCGCAACGCCTCGGCTGCGTCGCGCGCGTTTTCGAATGCTTCTTCCAACGATTCCGCTTCCGTAATTAAGCTTTGATCGAAGGGTGATCGAACCAAGTATCCGCCTTCTTCGGCAATTTCCAGGATGAGCGTCATCTCGCCGTTGCTGACGGTAAATTCCTTGGCTTTCTTCATGCATCCCTCCTGATCGCCTTATTCTACCCCACCGAAATCAGGCGAGCCGAGGAAGATCCGCCTACGCTTCCCAATATTTCGGCAACCCCGCAGCCAAATACAAAGCCCGCTTGATCGCGACTTCCAGCAAACGCGTCTTGTAACCCGTGTTGCTGAGCGGCGTCGCCGTCTGCACCGCGGCTCGGCCCGCGGCGACCGCGTTCTCCTCGTTCACCGGCTTACCTTCGAGCACCGCGGCCGCGGCGGCGCTTACCATCGGCACCGGCGCCGCGTGGCCCAGGACGATCTTTACCTGCGTCGCGGGAGCGCCGTTTCGGCCCCCCTGGAACGACACCGCCACCTGCACCAACGGCCAATCGTACGACAGCTTCTGCCGAACTTCGTAACTCGCGTTGGCCAGGCCCGTGTACGGGATCGACACGGAGAGCACCATCTCGTTCGCGGCCAGCACGTGTTCGCGTTCGTCGCGGGCGGTCGGCGCCTTGAAGAACTCTGCAAGCCGAATCGTTCGCTTGCCGTTGGGCCCTTGCACCTCAGCCGTCGCGTCGAGTGCAATCAGGCCGGTGCCGAGCGTCGACGGATGAACGATGACGCAGCGATGGCCCTGCGAGAACACCGCGTGAAACTTGTTCTCGCCCTCGATCGCGTAACACTTGTCGCCCCCCTTGAGCAGGCAAGGCGTGTGTTCATCGCGGAAGTACCAGCACCGGTTGCGCTGGCACAGGTTGCCGCCGAGCGTGCCCATGTTGCGGGTTTGCGGCCCGCCGATCTGGTCGGCGGCTTCGGTGAGCGCGGGGAACCATTGCTTGAGTCGAGCATGGCCCGCGATCTCGGCGAGAGTCATGCCGGCGGGGAGGGTGACCGATTTATCGCCGATCGTGGGCGCCGCCTTGAGAGCGGGGATGCCGCTTAAGCTGACGACTTTGGTCGGCTGGGCGATGTACTCTTTTTGCAGGTCGTGCAGGTCGGTGCCGCCGGCCAGGAGCTCGGCGTTGCCGAAGCGGGCTTCGAGGAGGCCGACGGCCTGTTCGACGGTCGCGGGCCGATTATAGGTGAAATTCCGCATGATGAAAATCCCTGAGTGAATCGCTTCAGTTACGTGCCGATCGCGCCGCCCGGAGGCGGCGGCTAAACGTTATTTGCGTTGTGCGAGGGCCGCCAGGACGCGTTCGGGGGTGAAGGGGGCGATGGGGACGCGGACGCCGATGGCGTTGAAGATCGCGTTGCCGACGGCGGCGGCGGTGGAGATCGTGGGGGGCTCGCCGATGCCGATGACGCCGCGCTCGGGCATGTCCATCATGTGGACGTGGATGTTGGGCATATCCTGAATGCCGCCCAGCTTGTAGAACTCCATGTCGGCGTTGACTTGCCGGCCCGTTTGGCGGTCGTAAATGCACTCTTCGAAGAGGGCGTAGTTGATGCCCATGATGACGCCGCCGGCGACCTGGGATTCGCAGCCGAGCTTGTTGATGATGAGGCCGCAATCCTGCACGGTCCAGAAGCGCGAGCAGCGAACGACGCCGGTCTCGATGTCGACCTTGACTTCGGCGATTTGCACGCCGCCGACGCCTTGGTTGGAAAGCTGCTGCCGCCAAAGTCGAGCGAGGGCGGCGTCTTTATCGAGCGCGGCGTCGGCGGGCCAATCGCCTTCCGCAGTGACCGGGGCCTGCAACAAGGCGCACGCTTCGCGCCAGGTGATCGTGCCGTTGGTCGTGCGATTGAGGATTCGGCCCGTCTGCAATTCGAGCATGTTGGCAGTGGTGTTGAGCCGGGGCGCCAGGGCGGCGAGGAACGCGGTGCGGGCGTTCTCGGCGGCGAGCAAAATCGCGGGGGATGTGCCGGGGCAGGTGGTGCTGCCGCCCGAGGGCGTGGAGGGCCCGTGGGCGCTATCGCCGACGCGCACCGTGATGTCCCGCGGCATCAGTCCGAGAATCTCGGCCGTGATGATGGCGGTGACGGTGCGCTGGGCGGTGCCCAGATCCTGCGACGACGATTGCGCGAGCACCGAACCGTCGGCGGAGATCGTGATGCGGGTGGGGTTGGGCCCTTTGCCGTTGCCGCCCCAGGTGTGCAGCGCCATGCCCAGGCCGGTGCGAATTGCTCCCGTGCCGACGCCCGGCTTGTGCCAGGTGCGGTCCCAGTCGCTCATCTTGCGCACGATTTCGATTTGTCGGCGATAGATGGTATTGCGCTGGGCGAGGTACGAATTCGGCGCCTCCTTGACGGCGTCGGGGTCGTTGGGGGGGAGATTCGTGAGCCGCATCTCGAGCGGATTGAGATCGAGCTTGGCGGCCAAATCGTCGAATGGCTGATCCGTGAGGATGCAGTTCTGCGGATGGCCCGGAGCGCGCATGGCCCGCGCGGTCTGGACGTTCATGCGGACGATGCGGTTGGTTTTCTTTTTGTGCGCAATCGAATCTGCGTAGATGTAAGGGAGTACGCCGAAGTTGACGGCCGCTGCCTTGCCGACGCCGGGGGAGCCGTAGCATTCGATTTCGAACGCCTGGATCTTGCCGTCCTTGGCGGCGGCGATCTTGACGCGCCCGAAGGCGCTGGGTCGCATGCCGCCCACGGTCACTTCCTCGGCGCGATCGAGCATCAGCTTGACGGGCACCTTGGCCTTGCGTGCCAGTTCCGCGGCGAGTTCGCCCTGGATGTCGGCGGCGAATTTACTGCCGAAGCCGCCCCCCATGAACGGCGTGATGCACTTGACGTCGGTCGGCTTGAGCTTGAAGGTGGCCGCCAGACCCGTCGCGGTGCGCGGAACCGCCTGCGTCGACGCGTAAACGGTCAGCGACGTCTGCTTCTCGTCCCACTCGGCGACCAGGCCGTGCGATTCGAGACACTGATGGCTGATAATCGAAACGCCGTAGGTGCCTTCGTGAATCGCGGCGGCGCCTTCGAAGGCGAGCTTGGCGAAGTTATCGGTGCTGTCGGTGTTGGCCGGGAGGACGTTGGTCACGTCCTCTGCGCCGCCGAGCGTGCCGCGTTTGGCCGCCAGCGCCTCGGCTTCCTTGACCAGGTGCGGCAGCACTTCGAACTCGATCTTGACGGCGCGGATGCAGTCGTCGGCATGTTCTTCCGTGTCGGCGGCGATGGCGAGAATCTCGGCGCCGGCGAACATCAACTCCTCGTTGTCCTTGACCGCCAAATGCGAGGCGCGGAAGCCCGGCACTTTCTCGGCATCGGACAGATCGATGCGTTTGATCTTGGCGTGCGCGTGCGGACAGCGCAGGATGCGGGCGTGGAGCAGCCCGCGCGGGTTGCGATCGTAGGAATACTTGGCCATGCCGGTCGATTTCTCGGGTCCGTCGAGGCGCTGTACCTTGGTGCCGATAATTCGGCGTTGTGTCGGCCAGGGCATGGGTTAGCCTCTCTTTTGTTGGCAAAGGGAATAGATGGCGTCGCGCATTTGTTCGTAGGTGCCGCAGCGGCAGACGTTGCCCTGAAGGCCCTTTTCGACCTCCGCAGGCGTGGCCTTGGCGTTGTTCTGAAAGACCGTCTTGATCGCCACCACGAATCCCGGCGTGCAGAAGCCGCACTGCTGGGCGTCGAAGCGGACGAACGCCTCGGGCACGGCGTCGAGCTTGCCGCCTTCGATCAGGCTCTCGGCAGTCTTGATGTCTTTGCCCTGAGCTTCGAGGGCGAGCATGGAGCAGGAGTAGACGATCTTGCCGTCCAGCTGCACGGTGCAGGCGCCGCAGGTGCCGCGATCGCAGACGCGTTTGCAGCCGGTGACGTCGAGGTAGTTGCGCAGGGCGTCGAGCAGGGTGACGCGGGGCTCGACGGAGGTGTCGAAATCTTTGCCGTTGACTTTGAGGGTGATGCGAACGGCAGCGGGCCCGACGCCGGCGGGAGCGGCGGGGGCCTGGGCCTGCACGGTGGCGAGCGGCGCCGCGGCGAGCGCGGTGACCGCGGCGACGGCGGCGGAGCCGTGCAAAAATTCGCGACGCGATACGTCCGTGGATTCCACGGCGCCTTGATGCTGTTTCATGGAGGCACTCCTGACGCTTCAGTGACGAGGATAGGCGGGATTGTAAAGCGGCGACGCGGAGGGTGCAAGCGTTTTGTGAAGAAAAAATCGCCGGCGGATGGCTTACGACAAACGGCCACCGGTCCAAAGGAGGAAAAGTGGCCGCTGGATATTCAACCGGCAGATACACTGGGTGCATTCATCCTTGGCCTTACCGGTCAATCTCGCCCATGACGACATCGACTTGACAGTTTTTGCCGTGTTTTTTAAGGTATCCTGCGGGCGATGCACCTTTCATGCACCTTATCCTAATTGCAGGCCACCGATGAAGCAACCGTACCCCTGGTTCTCCGAAACTCGCTCTGGCGGCGGCTGGTTCGTCAAGATTCGTGGCGACCAAGCCTTCCTCGGCAAGCACCCCGATGGTGCGCCGAAGCCGGTCAAGCGGAACGGGCGGTGGAACCCGCCTAGCGGGATTCTATCAGAGTTCCACACGCTGATGGCCGTCCGGGACACGGCGTCGAAGGACGACTACCCGCTCGAAACGGTTTGCGCCTTCTATGTGGACGAGTTGGAGGAGTCGAACCCCAAGCTGGCGAAGCGGTATAAGCAGGTGCTTGGCCGGTTCTGCGATTTCGTTCTGCCCAAGGGGGTGGAAAAGGGCAGGCGGGTGGGTTCCCTGCTCGTCAACGCCGAGGCCGAGGGCAAGCACCTGCGGGCGTGGGTCGAGCAGTTTGCGTCGGATCAGACGCAGCGCTCCTACATCAACGACGTGAAGGCCGCATTGACCTGGGCGGTCAAGAAGAAGGGTGTCAACATCTCGCACAACCCGTTCCTCGCCCTGAAAGCCCCAAAGATCGAGAGTCGGGCGGTGGTCATCACCCGGACGGAACACGAGGCCCTGCTGAAGTTCTGGAACAACGACTGCTACTGCGACTTCCTCCAAGCCATGTGGTTCACCGGCGCTCGACCGGGGGAGATCGCCAAGATCGAGGCGAGGCACTTCAAGGACGGCTTATGGCTGCTGGAGCCGAGCGAACACAAGACGGGACGGGTGACGGGCAAGGACCGGGTGATCGGGGTGTGCGACGAGCTATACGAGATCGTGGACCGGCTGACGAAGAAGCACCCGACCGGCCCCATCTTTCGCAACACCTATGGCCGTCCGTGGACCACTTCGGCGTCGTTCGTCCGGTTCGAGTCGGCACGGGTTCACGAGATCATCCGGGATAAGGTTTCACCGTATGCCTACCGGCACGCCTGGGCTACGCACGCCCTGGAGGATGGCAAGCTGGACGTGTACGAGGTAGCGAAAGCGCTCGGCCATCAAACGACGCAGATGGTGATGCTCCACTACGACCACTCTCGGAAGAACCCCGACCACCTGCGGGACATTTTTAAGCGGGCGAGGGGAACGGCTACTTCTGGTTCTGCTGCCGCTCCTTTAGAAACTGATAACCCATCCCACCCTTCCTGAAGGCCACCTGCCCCTTCCGGGCCTTTCGGACCTTGACGACGTGTATCTCTGGCGTGGAGGGCGGGGCCTGGACGAGCTTCTTCATGACGTACTCCTCAACCCATTCTCGGCGGGTGCGCAGCCAGCGCCCATCCCTGATGGCCTGTATCCTCCCGTCGAGCAGCCGATCCCTGGCTTCGGAATACGAGCAACCCAGGAGGGCGGCGACATCCCGAATGCGTAGGAACTGTTCCGGGGAAGCAGAAGACGCAGGAGCTTGGGTGGAATTGTTCTGACCATGAATCCGACCCAGCCCGTTGAGGACACCTTGCAGACGCTCGGTGATGCGTTCCAGGCTGGTCGTTGAAGGGGCAATGGCGGCCCTATGGCCCGCCTTAAATTGGTCCCGCTGTTCCCAGCCGGGCATCGCATTCCAGCGCAGATGCTCGTAGACCTGACGGAGCGAAACCCACTCCGGGCAGTTCGACTCCATGTCAAGGCCGTCGCCCCGGACGGCAACCGTGGCAGTGATGTGGCCGTCAGTGCCGGAGGCGAGGACCAGGGTGGCCTCACCGTCCGGTAACTGCGTGGAAATAAAGTCGATCATTTTCTGCCGGTCACTGCGAAACATCGTTCTACTCCGGGCTTGTCAGTCGGTCTAACGGTCTTGCCGTACACGGAGGTCCGATTCGGCCTGCTGGAGCCGACGCCGGGCGATCCCGACGTACTTCGGGTTGATCTCTAAGCCCAGGTAACGCCGGTGGTTGAGCAGGGACATCCTGAGTGCGGTTCCCGCCCCGGCGAACGGGTTGAAGACCAGATCGCCGACCCTGCTCCAACTCTTGATGGAGTCCTCAGCCGCCCGCCGCCCAGGGACGGCGGCGTACTGGTCGGCGAGCCACGCATCGACGTGGGCCTCAAGGAACAGCGGCTCGCCCAGGTCGTTCGTCTCGACTGCGGCGACCTTGGAGAGCAGTTGCTCCTGGACGTGCTTGGGGAGGCGGTAAACGTCGGCGAGTTCGGCGGCGGTGAAGAAGCGGTTCATTTGTTGGTCGCCTCGATCCGGTCGCTGAACCCAGCGTGTCGCCTGTCATTGGCGTCACGAGGGTCCGTGGTTCCACCCACCCCACTTATGCTGCCCGTCGTCAACGAACTTGTCCTTTGTGGGTTCGTACTCGTGACGACCCTTTACGACAATCAAGAAGGCACACAAGATTTCCAGTTGATCGGAATCGGGGGCCGAGTCGTATTCGATGCAAATGGTCGTAAGGGTGTTGGCCTTGCCAGATGCGATGATGGCCTCTAGCCGCTCCCGACCGTACAAGATGGACCGGCCTCGCTGGTGGACGCCGAAAATCACGTCTGCCTTTTCGATACATGACCGGGCGGCGTGCAACTTTTTGAGGAACGTCTTGTCAGCAGGTTTCTTGAAGTTCATGGCATGGTCCCCTTTGGCTGGGTTAGGATCACGAAGACCCTCACACCTGCATAGAGTGGCGAGACAACAGGGACTTCGCCTGCTAATGAAAAAGTGCATCGCCGGGTTGTAGCCAAGTGCGCCCGCCGTTCAGACGTGCTGCTCGTACACGTTTGGCTTGAACAGATTCCACCCCGCAGCAGCAAGAAGACGGGTCAGTTCATCTCGCAGCCGCTTGCGACGACCGGCCAGCGTGTCCTTGACCGCCGACCGTTCCGGGATGACCCTCCCGATCAGCACCCGCACCTTCGAGACACCCTCCCACTTCAGTCGCTCGTCCCGCTGCCCGGCGATGATGGCGTCGAAGAGTTCGGTGGCGACGGGCTTCACGTCGAACCTCGGCTGGGCCGGGCGAACTTGACGGCGACCAACCATATTGACCGTCGTGGCCATCTTGTTCAGGTCCACGGTCCACTTATGGACCTCGGCCCTGCTCGATCCGAGTAACCGTCACCGAGTTGAGAAAGTCCTCGGCCCACTTGGGGAGGTTTATCGTTGATGTCCCTTCTGGCTATGCGGCTGGCAAGCACAGCCGACCTCGTGCTGATCCGTCAAAGGTTCTTGCGGTCCCAGCCGGGGAAGAACAGCGCCTTAATTTCGAGCAAGTGGTGTTTTCCGTTCCTCTCGACTGCGAGTTGATCGTGGGGCCGGGGGGACACTACAACTCCCGACCCCGCCATTGCGAGACGCCCGCAGGTGGCTCACTGCTTATCCCCTGGGAACTCGGTGATGCGGCCCGACTCGGTGTTGACCGACATCGCCAGACCGGGGATGGCTGCCTCGAAAGCCTCCTGGGAGGGGTAAACCTGCTTGGGGTCGATTTCGAGGGTCGCCCCCGCATTATCCCGCACCCGCCACTGCCCGGTTTTTAGTTTGCTTACCAGGGTGGCCCCGATGCAGTATCGCCAGGGGCCGACAGTGTGGGTGTGTACAACAACTTGTTGGCCGATATTCATGGTGGTCCTCTATGAGTCGTTCGTGGGCCGGGTGAAACCCGCAGGCGGTCACAGCGGTTTCAACTGCCCGGTGAACTGCCCGCTCACTACCGGCTTAGCCGCCTGGGTGCGGCGCAGATCGTCTTGAAGGTGCTGGGGCAGGAGCGGCACGTCCTTCTCGGTGAACACCATCTGGAACAGCTTGCCGCCCTCCCTGACGGTGACGACGTGAAGATCGCCGTCCATGTAGTTGCTGATGAGGGCCTTGTCAGTCTTGGCTTCCTTCCAGACCTCGTAGGCCCGTTCCAGGAAGGTGCGGCTGACGCTTTGTAGCTTCTTGGCGTCGGGCAGGAACACCACATTGACGCTCTTGTTCATTGCTTGCCTCCGGTCAGTTCTCATCGTCATCGTCCTCCATCAACTCCTCGTCGGACATGCTCTCCAACCTCTCCCTCCGGCCCGCCAGAAGGGTGGCGATATGCTGCTCCCTGGCAGCTTCGACCCTCGCCTCGTGTTCCATGCGGAGGGCTTCCATATCGAAACCCGGCAGGTCTTCGTCATACGTCTCGTCCAGTTCCTCCTTGTGGGCGTCCAACCACCGCTCGATAGCCGCCGCTCGTTGTTCTTCACGTTTCATTTGTGGTTCTCCCTAATTGATGTTCAGAAACTTCAAAGCCTCTTCGTCATCGAGTCCCTGCTCCGGCGACTTCAAAAAGTTGTTGAAGTCGGTGAAGTACCACATGCCATCCTTGCGGGACTTGTGTGCGATGAGGTCGTCTTTCGCCGCCAAGCGGCGTATTCTTTGCGCTCGATGTAGTGCTTGAATCGTCTCGTTGTCGTTCTGCTCGGTCATGTCTCGTCTCCCCTATATTCGTCCTGCGCCGGTTTCTCCTGCGGATCGCCGCCCAGCCAGTTCCCGATTTCATCCAGGAACCGAACCCGGATTTCGGCGAGGCGCTGTCCGAAGATGGGCGAGTCGAGAACTCGGCCCTCGACCCGATACCGACCATCACCGATTCCGGTCGGCACTTGCACTGCTGAGTAATCGCCGCCAGAGATGGCGATCTGGCCATCTTCGGCTCCGGCATCTACTCGGCCTTGGTGGACCGGATCGACCAGCAGCAGACGGGCGGTGTCGATGGTGACGGCCCCAAGCGGTAACCAGCCATCGTCGGCTGGATCGTCATCATCTTGCTCATGGTCTTGCGGTAAACGACCCTGTGCTTCCTTCACCCACTCCAGCAGCCGATCACGAACGGCGACCAGCCCGGATACATCCACGGCCCGGAGAGTGGCCCGCAATTCCTCGACCAGCTTCTCGAACTCGGCGGACTGGCTCGGTGCGGCGTCGAGGACCATACGCAGGCTGTCCATGACAGCCTTCACGACGCCAATCTCGTTGGCGAGGTCGGCGTAGATGTCCGGCATGTTCAGTTGGTACTCCTCGATCTCGGCCCCGGCGTCGGACAGAACATCACTTATCACGGTAAACTCCTCCAAGTGCGGTCGGCGCTGGCCTGCCGTAACTCGGCCAGTGCCTAACGCCCAACTGTTGAAGAAATTTACGGCGAGGCTGTTGGCAGGAGAATGGACAAGAAGTGGAACAGCTATTCCATGAGCTTGAGCGGACGGAGCCGATAGCCTCGTGAAGAACTTTCGATAAGTGGCTCAATTACCTTGTTGAAGTTCTTGAGGCGGCTGATGCTTCGGTCCAGACGTTCCTCGTCTTTGAGGAGGCGGCTGCTCGACTGCATGTCGGCCCTAGTAATCCAGTTCCCCTGAGCCTCTACCAAACAGGCAAGGATGTCCAGAAGTAGGTCGTCGATAGGGAAGGTCTTTCCAAATATCGTGGCCTCCTTCAGGGCCATATTCACACGAATCGGCCCGTATTCCGTCACCTTCCCGGACGACAACTCTGGCGGCTCAGTAGTCACTGGTATCCGTTCAAGTCGTGCGACGGCTTGCTCCAGGCGATCAGCAACTCCATCGAGGCGAGGCTGAGTTGCATATCGGGTTGTCCGCAGCCATGCCTGCTGCTCCCAGCCGGGCATCGCTTTCCACCGCAGATGCTCGTATACCTCTCGAACTGACACCCATTCCGGGCAATTCGATTCGATTTCGAGTTCGTCGTCCTGGACGGTGACGTAGGCGATTACGCTGCCGCCAATACCGGTGGCAAGGATCAGCGTAGCCTCGCCGCCCGGTAACTGGCTGGAGATAAAGTCGATCATCTTTTGGTTGTCGTTGTGGACCATCATCCTCTCCTGGCTGTCAGCCGGTCCTTCTGCTGGTGTGACCTTCCTGACCCCGAAGTGTCGCCTCGGCATCCTTGAGCCGACGATGGGCGATCTCGACGTACTTGGGGTTGATCTCGAAGCCCAGGTAGCGGCGGTGGTTCAACATCGCCATCTTCAGCACAGTTCCAGCCCCGGCGAACGGGTTGAAGACCAGATCGCCGACCCTGGACCAACTCAGAATGAAATCCTCGGCCATCTTCTCCGGCATGAGCGCCGGATGCCCGAAGGCGTAGTCCTCCTTCGCCGTGTGGTGCTTCCCGGTCGGATATGGCCACACGGCGGATCGAAACCCGAACGGGTGAACCTTGGCCAGCTTCTTCGTGCGGAAGCTGCCGTCACGCTGCCGGTTCGTAAAGACCTTCACCCGGCCTGCTTCCTTGTTCGGCTTGTCTCGGATCGGCGAGAAGTGTCTTGGCTTCCCCTTGCTCAAGATGAAGGCGTACTCCAACGGACGCCCATATCGGCCCGGTGAGTGCTGATGCCCACCGAGCTTCGCCATGACCATCGTGTGATGGAGGCGGAACCCGATATTGGCGAAGGCGAGGCGCTGCCGGGACGTTTCACCGCTCTCGGACCCGTTGACGATCTGCTCCTGGACGACCCACACGACTACGCCGCCCTGCATCGTGACCCGGTAAAGCTCCCTGGCCACGTCCATGAAGTTCCATTCGGCAAGGCCGTCGTAGGTCCGAAGGTCGTCGTAGGGCGGACTGGTGGTGGTCAGCGGGATGCTGTCGTCCGGCAAGGTCTTCAAGCCCTGCACACACTCGGTTAGGATGATCTGATTCTCAGGAATTCGGGTGGTCATGGTTGATCCTCCGGTGAATGTTGGCGAGGCCCTGGGCTACTGCTCGAAGGGCGATGCCGAGCCGGTTGGTCGCCTCTTGAGTTAGTTCAACTTTCCCCAGGTCGTCCTGGGCAATTTCGTTCAGACGTTGGGCGATGTCCTCAAACTCCTCGGCGATGGCGTGGGCGGGGTCGAGTTCGGGGACATCAGCCTCGACTTCATCGTGTTCGGCTTCTTCAGGCTCATCCTTCGTGGGAGCCTCGGTTGCGCCGGGCTGCTTGTCCTTGGCGGTGGGAAAAGCTGGTTGCGTTCTCTTGCTCGCCGTAGTTTGCTTCGTCGTCCCGTCGTTTGGCTTCGTTGTGGGCGACTTCGGCTCCGGGTACACGAACTTCTGCTTGGCCTCGGTGACGCCAAGTTCGGTGAGGGCGTCCGGCGTCTTTGCGTTCTCGAACAGCCGGATAGCGTCGTTGGCCGTCGAGTGTGCGAAGCCGTGTTCCGCCTTGTACTCCGTCCACCGGCCTCGGCCTTCGTTCTTGCACTTCGCCCTGGCCTCGTACAGAGCGGCTCCAGCCCAAAAGAGAGCGACGGCAGACTTGTGGGCTTGCAGGATCGCTCTCTGCCCTGCGGCATGAGAAGCCGCCAAGCGGCTGTCGGCATACGCCGCCAACTCATCAAGGCTCATGGCCGAAAGGTCAGGGTGCGTATCGGACTCGTCGTCCCCATCGTCGTCGGGAGGGGCTGCGATCTTCCTGCGCCCACCCTTCTCGCCACGCTCTCGGATGAACTCGATCACGTCCCTGGATTGGGCGATGTAGTCGAGTGTGACCCGCTGCCCGTTCACCAGGGCAATTGCGTCCTCCGGGATATTGAAGGCCGTCACGAGAGAGCTACGGAGTCGGGTAAGCGAATACCCGGCGACATCGAAAACGCCGTCGTTGGCCCCATGAATCACCTTCACGCCACTTCGATCTGCATTCATGACAGTCCTCCAAAACGAAAAAGCCGGTCGGTAACAGGCACGGATCATCAGCGTGAAATCCCCAACGAGGGGA
>JBBQPM010000131.1:0-18531 GCA_038217425.1 Gemmatales bacterium | reverse complement strand
CGCGCCGCTCGCCTTGCCTCATCGCTCACAATTATCCTACGGCTCTTCCCAGCGCAGACTCGGATGGCGATACGCGGGAAAGTAGGCGCCGGCGGTTTCGAGCGGCGAATCTGGCCCTGCCAGGAGACTTTGGTCGATCAACGAATTGTAATCGTCGGGACGAACGATCCAGCGCCAGACGTGAAAGTCGTGCCTGAGCGGCGAGAATCGGGCCTTGAATTCGAACAAGGCGTCTTCGCAGCCGCCGAGCCCGCCGCCCAAATGAAAGCGGCGAAGGCCCGCGCGATTCGCCCATTCCGCGAGCGATGAAACCAACAACTTCGTCAGCGGCAACGAACCGACCGCGTCCGCGGAGCCGCTCAGATGATACTGTCCGAATTCGCTGCCTACCAGGATCAGGCCGGCGCAGCCGATGGCGCCGTCGTTCTCGACGAGCCCGAGTTTCACACGCGCGCGATCCCGGCACAGTCGGCGAAAGTAGTCCGGCGCGAAGAAATACTCGGGCCTGGCTCCCACACGCACCATGTTCTCGTGATAGATGCGCACGAAGTCGTCCAATTTCTCGAGCGATTCGTCGATGCGAAACGTCCAGCCGGTCTTCGTCAACCTGCGAATTTCCAGGCGATGGCTGCGTTTCATCTGCGCTTCGCGCGCCTCGGCCGAGAGCGTCGTGTCGATCGAGACGGTGACGCCGATGTGAGGAGTTTCGCCCAGTCCCGCCAACCAGTCGCGCTGCTCGGGGATCAGCGGATGCAATCGAGCGAAGAGCGACACGATGCCGAGATCGCTCAGCGCGCGCGTCAGCGTTTCGCGGAAGCCGCGCAGAAACGCCGACGACAGATTCGCCTGCGACGCCAAAGGCCCGGCGTAGCCGTACACGCTGGTCGCGTCGCCCCAGGCGTGGGGAACGAGATGGGCCCAGGGTTCTTTTGCGAACGGGCGCAACAAGAGCGGCAGCACGAGCGACTCGCCGCCGTCGCGGTAGACGAAGAGTCGCGCCTCTCCTTCGCCGAGTTCGTGATACGCAGGCGTGAAATAAAAATCACGGCCCGGCAGATGTGCCAGGGCGTCATGCCACTGGGTCGTTTCCGCCGACGCAATGAATTCAAAGGTAGCCAAGTCATTCCTTCATGTCTTGAATCAAAGCCTGGAACTCGTCCTCGGTGAGGACTTGAACGCCCAGCGCCTTCGCTTTGTCCAGTTTACTCCCCGCCTTGGCGCCGGCGATGAGATAACTCGTGCTCTTGGAAACGCTGCCCGACGCCTTGCCCCCCAGCTGGCGAATGAGCCCCTCGATTTCCTCTCGGCCAAACTTCGTCAGCGTGCCGGTGATGACGAACGTCTTGCCCGCGAGATTCACGCCCTGAAGGTCCGCCGGGGGCGCAGGCCGTTCGTCGTTGAGGGAGACGCCCAGGGCCGCGAGGTCGGCGAGCATGGTCTGGACGTTTTCCTGAGCGAAGAACGCGGGGATATCCTCGGCCATGATCGGCCCGATGCCTGGGATGGCACTGAGACGCTCCGGCGCGGCGGCGGCGAGGGCGTCCATCGTGCGAAACTCCTTGGCGAGCAGGTCCGCCACGCTCTCGCCCACGTGCGGAATCGCCAGGCCCGCCAGCAAGCGCGCCAGCCCTCGGCTCTTGCTCGCCTCGATTCCCTCAAGCAGATTCTGGGCCGACTTTTTGCCCATGCGTTCGAGGCTGAGAAGCTGTTCTTCCGTCAAACGGTAGAGATCTGGAATCGAGCGGACGATGCCGGTCTCGACGAGTTGATCGATGATCTTCTCGCCCAGATTTTCGATGTCCATGGCTCCGCGCGTGGCGAAGGAACGGAGCCGACGTTTGATCTGATTGACGCATTCGCTGCCGCCGGTGCAGCGGAAGAACGCCCCCTCACGCGTCAGCGCGCTGCCGCAAAAGGGACACTGGGTCGGGAACTGAAACACGACCTCGGCCCCGGTGCGGGAGCCCGGTTCGGAGCGGACGATATACGGGATGACCTCGCCCGCTTTCTCGACGACGACCATGTCGCCGATGCGGATGTCTTTGCTCGTCAGGAAGTCGGCGTTGTGCAGCGTCGCCCGCTTCACCGTCGTGCCGGCCAGCTTCACCGGGGCGAGTTCGGCGACCGGCGTCAGCGTGCCGCGCTTGCCGATCTGCAGCGTGATGTTCTCGAGCTTGGTCAGCGCTTGCTCGGCCGCGAATTTGAACGCCACCACCCACCGAGGCGATTTCGACGTGAAGCCCAGCTTCCGCCGCTGCCCGAAGTCGTTGACTTTAATCACGAGCCCGTCAGTGTCGTAGGGGAGATCGCTCCGTTTCTCGGCCCAGGCGGCGCAATAGGCGATGACGTCGTCGATGGCGGCGAACGAGGCGATGTGCGGATTGACGGGGAAGCCCCAGTCCCTCAGGAGCGCGAGGGCATCGAGATGGGTCTTGACGTCGACGCCTTCGCACACGCCCAGGGCGTAGGCGAAAAACCGCAGCCGGCGTTTGGCGCATTCTTTGGGGTCGAGCAGCTTGAGCGAACCGGACGTGAGGTTGCGCGGATTGGCGTACGGCTCGTCGCCGGCTTCGGCGCGGAGGCGGTTGATGCGTGCAAGGTCGGCGCGGTTCATGTAGACTTCGCCCCGCGCTTCGAGCCGTGCGGGACTTTGCGGCAAGCGCAGCGGCACGCCGGCCACGGTGCGCAGATTGTGCGTGACGTCGTCTCCCATGTCTCCGTCGCCGCGAGTGACGCCCAAGGCGAATAGGCCTTTTTCGTAGACCAGCGACATGGCGACGCCGTCGATTTTCGGCTCGATGACGTAAGTGATCGCTTCGCCCGGCAGCAGCTTGCGGACTCGGCGATCGAACTCCTGCAGTTCGCCGGGCTCATAGGTGTTGTCGATGGAGAGCATGGACTCGCGATGGCGGACGGTCTGGAAACCTTCGATCGGCTCGCCGCCGACGCGCTGGCTGGGGCTGTCGGGTGTGAGATACTCGGGGTGCGCCGTCTCGAGGTCGATGAGTTGCTGGAGGAGCGCGTCGAACTCCCGGTCGGAGATTTCGGGCTCGGCCAGGGCGTAGTACAGGCGATTGTGACGGTCGATTTCGCGCCGAAGCTGGGCGATTCGCGCTTGCACGTCGGGCATGGCAGATCTCTCTACGGTCTGGGCCTGGGTCCGGGGAGCAGCACATCCTGGACTTGGCGATAGGGGCTGCGTTCGAAGAAGGGCATCGCCTCGGGCGCCCAGGCGCGGAGGTCGGCAGATCGGCGGTCGTGGCTGGGATGCGTCGACGCGAACTCTGGGGGGCCTTTGCCTCCCGACGCGGTCTTCATGCGTTCCCAGAAGTCGGCCGCCTCGCGCGGATCGTACCCCGCCAGCGCCATGAGATAAAGCCCGATCCGATCGGCTTCGGATTCGTGTTTGCGGCTAAAGGGTAGCAGAAAGCCCATGTTGGCGCCGGCGCTGAGAATCGCCATGACCTGCTGTTGTTTGACGGGATCGCTGCCGCCCAAAGTTCCGGCGGCGGCAATTTGTCCGAGTTTCACGACCTCCTGATGGGCCATGCGTTCGGCGCCGTGATGGGCGAGGGCGTGGGCGATCTCGTGCCCCATGACGCAGGCCAGGCCCGCTTCGGTCTTGCACACCGGAATGATGCCGGTGTAGACGACGACCTTACCGCCGGGCAGGCAAAAGGCGTTGACC
Source organism: Gemmatales bacterium (assembly GCA_038217425.1). GTDB lineage: Bacteria > Planctomycetota > Planctomycetia > Gemmatales > Gemmataceae > JAIEPT01. The sequence continues at coordinate 14,843 of JBBQPM010000131.1, read as the reverse complement.
TGGTTTTCCTGAATGACCCGGAACTCCCACTGGAAGTCGAGCTTTTTGAGCTTGGTCGCCTTGAGGAATTCCGGACTTTGCGCCGCCTTACGCAGCTTGTCGCCAATCTCGACGACCTTCCGAACGATCGGCGCCGAGGGAGGCAGGATCTTATCGCGGTTCTCGTGCAGGATCTGGTTGAACGCCTGAGCGCCGAGCGTTTTCTCCTCGGCCACGGAGAGCTTGACGATCTGTTTTCGACCAAAGGGGCCTTCCTGACACCCTTTCGACATCAAGGCGATGGCGGGGATGATGGCAAGCAGTAGAGGCGCGAGCCGCATGAGCGCGCTGCCGTTTTGGCCGTGAGGGTAGTTGCCGAAAGACATGAACGGACCCTGCCGTGAATGACATTCGTTTCGCTAAACGCCGGCGAGCAGTTCGCCGTAAAGCTTCACGTACTCGGCGGCGCTGCGGTTCCAGGACCAATCTTGCTTCATGCCGGTCACCTGAAGCTGCCGCCAAAACGCGGGCTGCAGGCGGTACATTTCGAGCGCCCGCTGCAGGGCGCCGAAGAAAGCGTCGCCGGCGTAGGAGACGAAGGTAAAACCTGTTGCCTTGCCGTGAATCATATTCTCAAGCGTGGCGTCGACGACGGTATCCGCCAGGCCTCCGGTTGCGCGAACGACGGGGACGGTGCCGTAACGCAGACTGTAGAGTTGATTGAGCCCGCACGGCTCATAGGCGCTGGGCATCAGAAACATATCCGCCCCGGCCTCGATCTGGTGCGCAATCGGTTCGCTGAGGTCGACGGCCAAGCCGACGCGGGACGGATGATGCACGTGAAGATCGTGAAAGAACGATTCATAGACGGCCTCGCCCTGGCCCAGGAGGACGAGTTGAAGTCGCTGCTGCAACAAGTATGGCGCGATCTGTTGGAGCAGATCGAAGCCTTTCTGCGTGGCCAGGCGCGACACGACGCCCAGGAGCGGGATCGCCGGGTCGACTTCCAGGCCGAACCGTTGCTGAAGCGCCTGCTTGCAACGCGCCTTGCCGACCCCCAGCGAGGTTTCGTCGTAATTTGCAGCCAAATACGGATCGGTTGCCGGGTTCCAGGTCCTGGCGTCGATGCCATTGACGATGCCGGTGAGAGCCGACCCTCGCCGCATCAAGACTCCGTGCATGCCGTGGCCGTAGAGCGTGGTCTGGATCTCGCGCGCGTATGTCGGGCTGACGGCGTTCAGCGCGTCGGCGTAAACCAGCCCCCCCTTGAGGAAGCTAATGTTGCCGTGAAACTCAAGCAGATCGGGATGCCAAACATGGCCAGGCAAATTGAGCATGAACCAGTCGTGATACCAGAAATTCCCCTGATACCCGAGATTGTGTAGGGTAAGAAGCGTCCGGATAGATTCGTATTTGCGTCGCCAGGTCTCTTTGCCGAGCCGGGCATAGTTCTCGCGCAGAAAAACGGCGATGGGCGCCGTCTGCCAGTCGTTGTGGTGAATAATCTCAGGCCAAAAATTGAGGAGCGGAATCGCCTCGAGGACCGCCCGGCAAAAGAAGATGAAACGCTCGCAGTTGTCGCCGTAATCCGACTTCACGCCGGCGGCGTCCGTGAACGTGTACAGCGAGGCCCCCGTCGCCGGGTTGTCGCGCTCGAAGTACTTGGCGTTCTCGACGAGATAGACGGGAATCTCCGTCCCCGGCAGCGTCGATTTCCAGATGGCGCCCTCGGCCAAACGATTGCCGAGGGAGACGCGGACGACGTGCGGCGTTGGTTCCAGGCGGTGCGGCCCCTCGCGCACGCTCCGGTATAGCGGCATGATGACAGCGATGTCGACGCCGCGCTCTTTGAGCGCCGGCGGCAGCGAAGCCGACACGTCCGCGAGTCCGCCGGTCTTGGCGAAGCCCGTGACTTCCGAGGATACGAATAACGCCCGCATGATGCTGTAATGTAGGTTTGGACCAGACTTTTCCAAGCGGCCCTCATAAGATGAGAGGGAAATCGCATTTCCGGGAGACCCGCCATGCCCCAGTTGGCTCACAACGTCTACTTCACGCTCTACGACAACAGCCCTGCCAGCGTACTGCATCTGGTGGAAGCCTGCCGGAAGTATCTGACCGGCCATCCCGGCACGCTCTACTTCGCCGCCGGGCCCTGCAACCAGGATCTGCGCCGTTCGGTCAACGACCTCGACTACGACGTTGCGCTGATTGTGATCTTCGCATCAATGGCCGACCACGACGCCTACCAGTCGGCGCCCCGGCATCAGGATTTCATCCTCGAGAACAAGCACAACTGGAAGACCGTCCGCGTCTTCGATGCGGATGTGGGATGAGGTTTAGCCGCCGTCTCCTCCTGGCGGCGCGGGCACGACGCGTCATTTGGTTGCATCGTCATTCGGGAACACGTCCGCGCCGCGAGGGCGCGGCGGCTAAACGAGATCGGAACCAAACATGATACGAGTATTGTCCGTGCTGTGTTTGACCGTGACATCCCTATGTCACGCCCAGGGATTCGTCGAACGCATTGAGCCGCCGGTCTGGCAGCAAGGCAAGACGACGCGCGTCACCCTCGTGGGGTCCGGTTTCGGCAAGGCGCTCGATCTTTGGACGAGCCTACCGCTACACGCGATCAAGGCGACGCCGATCGAATCGTCTGCGACGAGGGCGGTGCTCGACGTCGTCGTCGACAAGGGTGCGCCCGTCGGCGTTGCGGGTTTGCGTCTGGCGAGCGTCGATGGATTGGCGAACGCTGCCCTGTTTTTGATCGACGATCTCCCCGTTCGGCCAGCGGCCGGCAAAGTCGAACTCCCCGCGTCGCTCTGGAGCCGATTCCGCGAGGGCGAGGTCGATCGCTACGCCATCGAGGTGAAAGCGGGGCAATCGGTTTCGTTCGAGATCGTTGGCAATCGTCTCGGTAAAGACGTCGATCCGCTGCTGACGATTCGCGACGCCCAGGGAAAGTTCGTCGCCGAGCGCGACAACGATGCGGGGCTCTACTTCGACTTTCGCTTCGAGCATACGTTTGCCAAGGCGGGGACGTACTATGTCGAGGTGCGCGACGCGCGATTCATGGGGTCGGAGCATGGGTTGTACGTGCTGCGGATGGGGAAATTCCCCGCCGCTCGCGTTGCCGTTCCGGTCTCGATGGACGAGAAGGTTTTGGTGCAATTGCCCGAACTGAACAATGTCCCGGTGACAGTGGTTGACGGCGCCGGGGGCATTCGCCGAAAGGAGGATGAAGGTTCATCGTGGATTCCGCTCGACCGAACCCATTTCGGAACGGTTACGCAACATGAAGCACCAGGCAATACCATGGATACGGCCACGCTCATCAAGTTTCCAGGCGCAGCGTACGGCGTTCTTCGCAAGCCGGGCGACGTGCACCACTATCGTCTCGAGATGCTCAAGGGCCAAAAGCTGACGGTCCGTGCCGAGGCTCGATCTCTCAATTCTCCTGCGGACTTGGAACTGGCGACCGTAGACGCGACCGGTAAGGAGACTCGGCGCGTTACCGAAAATCCTCAGGAGGAGATCACGCTCGATATCACCGCGAACAAGGACGGCATTTACGGCTTGCGAGTGCGCGACGTCAATCGAGACGGGGGGCCTGCCCATATCTATCGCCTCGACGTAAGTGCGCCGCTCGCGCGCGTGAAGGCGTTTGCGGAAGTTGAAGCACTGTCCATTCCTAAAGGCAGCTATCAACCAATCCCGATCACAGTGACGCGAAGCGACTATTCCGGGCCGGTGACGCTGACGCTGGAAAATGCTCCACGTTGGTTGACACTGACTCCGACGGAGATTCCCGAGGGCGTTAACTCTGTCGTATGTAAGCTAAGTGCCCTCAACGATGCGCCGCTGGGCCTTTCTAGCCCCAAGATCATTGCTCACGTCAGCACGGACGGCAAAAATTCGTACGCAGCGTTCGTTCTCACCAAGCCCCTGATCGATCGCCTCACGGTCAACGTCGATCTCATTGTTCACGCGCTGCGCGAGGATCAACGGCGTCTACCGCCGTCGCTCACAGATCGGTTCGCCGTCCAAGTAACGCCTGCCAGCCCGTTCACAATGGAACTCCCCGAACCGCAGCTCACGCTCGCCCGCTATCAGCACGTCGAGTATCCGATCGTCATCGATCGCGTCGCCGATTTCAAAGGGCCGATCACGTTCTCCGCCAAGGGGGGCCAGATCGCACCGAAAGAAGAAGGCCGCACGCGCGTCTATGCCGAGTTCGGCGAGGCCAAAGGGTCCATCCACTCGAAAATCCTCACGAACCTCACCAAACATCGCGTCGAAGTGACCGGCGTCGGCGTCGTCGGCGAACGCAAGATCGCGCTCACGCGCACCTTCGAACTCGACGTCCGCAGTGCCTTCACCGTCACGCCGGAGCCGGCGAAAGTCACGCTCAATCCGCGGATCTCCACAAAGGTGCTGCTCAAGGTCGATCGCCTCAAGACGTTCGACGGCGACGTCGAGGTGCTGTTCAATTTCACGCCGGGCATGACGTACCCCGAAAAGGTCGTCATCCCACGCGGGCAGACGAGCGTCGAAATGGAGATCGGCGTCCCGCTCGACCGCATGCCGGGTAGGGTGAACCTGAACTTCACGTCGTCGGGCCTCGTCTCCGGTTTCGAAGAGGAACTCCGCGGCGGACGCATCGAGGTCGACGTTCCTAAACCCGCCCCGCCGCCCAAGCCGGCGAAGAAGTGATCCCGGCCGATTCGTTTAGCGCACGCATGAGTTCGTGCGAACGCTAAACGAAGAGGTGCATGAACCGTTGCGATCGAGTATAATGCACGTTCCCTCCCTCAGGAACCCACCATATGCGGCGAATACTCACTCTGTTGCTCACGTGCGCCACGGCCTCCGCCCAGGAGCGGCCCGTCGATTTCCGCACCGACGTCATCGCGGCCCTGTCGCGCGCCGGCTGCAATCAAGGGGCGTGTCACGGGTCGCCGCAGGGCAAGAACGGCTTTCGCCTGAGCCTGCGCGGCTTCGATCCCGACGTCGATATCCACACGCTCGCCCGGGCGGAGAACGGCCGACGCATCGATCGCGTACGCCCCGAAAATAGCCTGTTTCTCCTCAAAGGGACCGGTAAGGTCGCCCACCAGGGGGGCGTGATGATGAAGGCGGGCGATTCTTCGTACAAAGTCTTGCTGCGCTGGGTGGCCGAGGGATGCAAGGACGAAGGCCCGTCGCCGATCGTCAAGCTCGAGGTGACGCCGGAACGCGAGAATTTGAAGTCGCCAGAGCGGCAGGTCGCGGTCAGAGCTCATTTCAAATCGGGCGAAGTGCGCGACGTCACCGATCTCGCGGTCTTCAGTCTCAACAACGTCGGCTGCGCCACTGTCACAAGTAACGGTTTTGTCGAGTTCACCAAGACCGGCGAGGCGGCCGTCCTCGTGCGCTACCTCGATCACATTCGCAGCGTTCGGCTCGCCTACGTGAAGGCCGACCCGACGTTCGTCTTCGCGTCGCCCCCCGCCGCCAACGACATCGATCGGGCCATCTTCGCCAAGCAGAAGGAACTCCAGCTCAACCCGGCGCCCCTCTGCTCCGACGACGTCTTCCTGCGCCGCGTCTATCTCGATACGCTCGGCGTGCTCCCGACTCCCGCCGAAGCCAGGTCGTTTCTCGATTCCAAAGACACCGCGAAAAGGGCCAGGCTGATCGATCAGCTCCTTGAACGCGAAGAGTACGCCTCGTTCTGGGCGCTGCGCTGGGCCGACGTCCTGCGCGGCAGTCCGACGACCATCAGCACCCGCGGCGTGCACAGTTTCCATCGCTACCTCGTCCGCACGATGGCCGAGGATCGCCCGATGGATCAGTTTGCCCGCGAGTTGCTCACCGGGCTGGGGAATACGCTGCACAAGCCGGCCGCGAACTTCTATCGCGTCGCGCGCACCCCGGACGAGGCGGCCGAGTCGTTCGCTCAGCACTTCCTCGGCATCCGCATGCAGTGCGCCAAGTGCCATAATCATCCGTTCGAAGCGATCACGCAAACCGATTACTACGGCCTCTCCGCCTTCTTTTCCCAGGTTCAGTTCAAGGGCGCCAAGTTCGGCCTCGACGACGAAATCGTCTATCTTCAGCCCGGCAAGGAAATCAATCACCCGACGACCAAGAAGAAGCAAGAGCCGATCGCGTTCGGCGTTTCTCCCGGCACGATGTCCAATGACGACGATCGCCGAGTTCGGCTCGCCGATTGGCTGACTGCGTCCGAGAACCGACACTTTGCGCCTGCGGTTGTCAATCGCGTCTGGTATCACCTGATCGGCAGGGGCATCGTCGATCCGGTCGACGATTTCCGCGACACCAATCCGCCGTCCAATCCCGATCTGCTCGATCTACTCGCCAAGGATTTTGTGAAGTCGGGGTATCGCCTCAAGCCGATCATTCGGCACATTCTCAACTCGAGCACGTATCAGCTCGCCAGCACGGGCGCTCCCAAGCTTTCGGAGTTCGCAGCCGATCCGGATCGCTACTTCGTCAAGGCGGCCATTCGGATGTTGTCGGCCGAGCAAATCCTGGACGCGATCTCGTCAGCGACCGACGTGGCGGAGCCGTTCAAGGGGTATCCGCTGGGGACGAAGGCGCTCGAGTTGCCGGAAGGGGGCGTGAACCATCCGTTTTTGCAGGCGTTTTCGAAGCCGGTGCGCGACGTCTCCTGCGAATGCGCCCGCGAAGAGGATCCCTCGCTGACTCAGATGTTGCATCTACTGAACAATGCGGGGGTGCTGGGGAAGATCAAGGCGCCTCAGGGGCGCGTCGCCGCGGCGCAGAAACTCCAAGGCGTGCCGGCGCAAGTCGAGGAGATTTACCTGGCCACGCTGTCGCGCCGGCCGTCGCCGCGCGAACTCGAGATCGTCGTCAAGCATCTTGGATCACTGCCGGACCGCGCGACCGGGCTCCACGACCTTCAATATGCGCTGATGAACCTGGGCGAGTTTCTATTGCGACATTAGCGCATTTCGTAGGGCAAGCGGCTCGCTTGCCTGCGGAAAGGCAAGCGAGGCCGCTTGCCCTACGGACGTGACGTCTCGTGTCTTCGATCTTCACCTCAACTTGCAGCCGACTTCATGAATAATGACACCACCGTCTCGCTCAATCTCGACAAAGACGAAGCCATCCTCCTCTTCGGCGCCCGCGATCAGTTCCTACGCATGATCCGCGAGCAGCTCCAGGTGCGCATCATCGCGCGCGGCGACGTGCTCCAAATCGAAGGCCTACCCGAAAAAGTCGACCAGGCTGAACGCGCTTTCCAGGAGCTTCGGCACATGCTCAAGAAGCAGGAAGCGCTGACGCCCGAGAACGTTCGCATCGTCCTCGCCATCGTCCACGGCGACAGCGCGGAGACCGTCGGCGTCACCGTGCCGACCAGTCCGCTCGGAGGCGCGGGGGGCAAAAGCGTTCGGCCCCGGACCGACGGGCAGGCGCGCTACGTCCACGCCATGCGCGATAACGACCTCGTCTTCGCCATCGGCCCCGCGGGGACCGGCAAGACCTATCTCGCCGTCGGCATGGCCGTCAATCTCTTGCGACAGGGCGTCGTCAAACGCATCGTCCTCGTCCGCCCCGCCGTCGAAGCCGGCGAACGGCTCGGCTTTCTCCCCGGCGATCTCAAGGAAAAGATCAACCCGTATTTGAGGCCTCTGTTCGACGGGCTGAACGAGATGATGGATCACGAGCAAGTGAAGCGGTACGTGGAGAGCGACATTATCGAGATTGCCCCGCTTGCCTACATGCGCGGACGCACGCTGAACCAGGCCGCGATCATCCTGGACGAGGGTCAGAACACGACAATCTCGCAAATGAAGATGTTTTTGACGCGCATGGGAAACGGTTCCAAGATCATCGTAACAGGGGACGTGACACAAGTCGATTTACCGCCGACGTTTAAAAGCGGGCTCGTCGACGCCGTGCATCGCTTGCAAAATATCGAGCGAATCGGCATTATCTACCTCGGCGAAAAAGACATCGTCCGCCATCCGCTCGTGCAGCAGATTGTGAAAGCGTATGAGCAGGAGAAGCCGGCCAAGCGAAGTAACTGAGGCGGCTTGAGGGCGATGGGGAAGGATCCCATGATCAGTCTCTGTAAGAAAAGTCGGCTCGAAAACTGGGACGGCAGACGGCATTCCACCCGGCGCGAAGAGCCGATGCTGCACCGTCTCACCCAGCGCATGGTCTTGGCCAAGCTCGGCGTGGTCTGGCTGACGACCGTCGCCGTCACGCTGCTCGCGGTCCTGTGGGGCAGCCAGACCCCGACCGATGCGCCGTGGAGCCGGGGCATTGCGCTCTTTCTCATCTTCGCGCTCCTGGCCGGCTCGCTCGTGCTCTACGTCGTGCGCTTTCAGGCCGGGCTCGCGCAGAGTTTGCCGATGATCGCCAGCGTCGGCGTTCTCATCTTCTTCACCGTCTTTTCGGGACTCTATCTCCATCAGGCGCCCTGGCACGCCGTCGTCTTGCCGCTGACGATAACCGCGCTCATTCTCACGCTCGCCTACAATCCGCAGTTCGCGCTCATGATCTCGTTCAGTCTGGTGCTGGTGCTCGCGGTGATGCTCGAGGCGTCGGTAGATGCGGTGCTGATTCACATGGGGGGCCTGGCGACGGCGATCTTGCTGCTGCGACACGTCCGGACGCGCACGCAGCTCGTCAGCGTGGCGACGATGGCGGGTCTGGCGTTCGCGGCCATGACGCTCGCCAGCGGACTGCTGCACCAACACGCCTGGTCGCAGATCGGCGCCTCGGCACTGCGCAACTTCCTGGGAGGAAGCCTGGCGGGATTTCTACTGACGGGGCTTTTACCTCTCGTCGAGCGCGCCTTCGGCATCGTCACCGACATCCGTCTGCTCGAGTACGGCGACGGCTCGCATCCGCTCTTGCAAGAGTTGGTGAAACGCGCTCCGGGAACCTACACCCACAGCATGACCGTCGCCACCCTGGCGGAGGCGGCCGCGGAAGCGATCGGCGCCAACCCGCTCCTGGTTCGCGTCGGCAGTTACTTTCACGACGTCGGCAAAATGCTCAAGCCCCATTACTTCGTCGAGAACCAGACCGGCGAAAATCGCCACGACGCCCTCGAACCCGCACTCAGCACCCTCGTCATCATCGGTCACGTCAAGGACGGCCTGGCCCTGGCCGAGGAATACAACCTCCCCGCGCCAATCCGCGACTTCATCGCCCAGCATCACGGCACCACGCTGGTGGAATACTTCTACCGTGAGGCGATGCGGCTGCAAGAGGGCAAGACGTCGCCCGATCTGGAAGCGTGCTTCCGCTATCCGGGCCCCAAGCCGCTATCGCGCGAAACCGGTCTGGTCATGCTCGCCGACGCCGTCGAGAGCACGAGCCGATCGCTGCAAAACCCGACGCCCGCCAGTCTCAGTAAGCTCGTGCACGATCTGCTGATGAAGCGCCTGCTCGACGGCCAATTCGAAGAGAGCGGCCTGACGCTCACGGAACTGCATCAGATCGAAGAGACCTTGAGCAAGTCGCTGACGGCGCTCTTCCACGCCCGCATCAAATATCCCGAGGCTGCGTAGAACGTTGAACCTTGGGAGCGAGGGGGCAGTTTTCGCCCCGGATGGGGCGGCGGAAGGTAGCCAGGGGTGGAGCACAGCGCAACCCGTGGTTGTGCGAGCACATTTGACTGCCCCGGCGGGGGCAGAGGAGTCTATGGCCTCACCGGATAAGCTCTCCTTCGCTCCTCCGGAGCGATAGCGGGAGGCGCGTTCTTCCACGGGTTGCGCTGCGCTCCACCCGTGGCTACATCCCTTTGCCCCTCCGGGGCAACAGCGCAAGGTTTCTGTCAATTGAACGTGGGCATGGCGTCTCTTATCACCGCTGCAGCCGATACAGACCCAGCGCGGGCCGACGCACCCAGTTCTTCCACGGGTTGCGCTGCGCTCCACCCGTGGCTACATCCCTTTGTCCCCTCCGGGGCAACAGCGCAAGGTTTCGGTCAATTGAACGTGGGCATAGCGTCTCTTATCACCGCTGCAGCCGATACAGACCCAGGGCGGGCCGACGCACCCAGCGGTTGTAGGCCGACTCTTTACCCGTCTCCAGCCGCGTCAGCTGTCCCATCTCTTGGAGGATTGGCTCCCAGCGCGAGAACGTCAACAGCACGCAGGAGCCGCGCTGGTCCAGGAGCCGGTGCAGATCCTCCAGCACCGGCAATTCGTGCGTCGTGCGGCCCGTGTAGTACAGCGCGCGACTTGAGTTCATGCCCATCACCGCGAGCGGCTCCGTCGGCGCGGTTCGGGCCACGAATCGGCCCATGAGATCGGTCTCCTCGCGATAATTGTCCGTCCACGGCACCCAGACCGCGTGCAAGTAGAGGCTGCCGAGCCAGATGCCGGCAAATAAGCCGACCGCGTAGCCGCGCGTGCGTGCTAGAAACATCACGCCGACGAGCCAAACGCTCGCCGCGGCGCCGAGCCCGAGCAGATCGCGCGTCAGGTCGAAGCCGTAATGACGCTGCAGCCACGGCGCCAGCGACATCCCGACGAGGGCCAAAATCCCGACGGTGCCGGGCCAAAAGATCACGCTACGGGTGAGCCGGACGAAGAGCGAACGGCAGCGGAGAAGCCCGTCGGCGCCCCACACCGCGCACGGCGGCAACGCGTGGATCAAGTAATGATGGTGTTTGGCGCTGGGGATCGACAGCAACGCTAGCGGCACCAGAAACCAGAGCCAAAGCAGCCGATCCAGCGAATCGGACCGTCGCCATGCCCGCCTCAGCGACGGCCATAACGCCGGCAGAAGGAAGAACGTCCACGGCAACAGCTGCCAGGGAATCGACGTCAGGTAGTACCAGAACGGTTCGGGATTGATCGTCGAGGCGCCCGCGACCCGGCCTAGCGTGTGCTGAAACCACAACTCCCTCGCCTCGGGAAATTGCTGCAGGATCGCCAGCGGCCAGGCGACTCCCAAACCGAGCGCGAGCAACCAGCCGATCGGCGCGAGGAGCCACGCGAGCTGCCGGGCGCCGAGCAGGTAAAGTCCCAGCGGACCCAGTAGCAACACGGGGCCGAACATTGGGCCCTTCACCAGCTGCGTCAGTCCCAGCAGCACGAAGAACGTCGTCTTGCTGTTGTGCCAGCCGATCGGTTCCAGCGGCCGAACCAGGTGGGCGGCGGCGATTCGGAAGCAGCCGAGGATCAAGACCCACAAGACGATGTCGGGCTCGGCGAGTCGGGCGTATGTCAGAAAGTAGACGGTGGTCGCCTGCACCATGCCCGCGAGCAGCCCGAGACCGACGCCGCGCTTGGCGCGCACGAGATCGTACAGCAGCCAAACGCCGACCAGTCCGCACAGGGCGAACGGCAACCGGGCGTAGAACGGCTCCAACCCGAGGACCCGGCCGAACAGCGCGGTCAGCCATTGCGGCAACGGCGGCTTTTCCAGCCACGGCTCCCCGCCGATGCGCGGCACCAGCCAATCCCCCGTCGCCAGCATCTCTTGGGCGCCGGTCACCACCAGAGATTCATGAAAACTGAGCGTGCGCGCACTTCCCAGTTTCCAGCCTAAAAGGCTGACCGCGAAGAGCACGAGCCAAAATGCATGCAAGGAGAGTGTCTTCATGGTCGGCACGGTACAAAATGGCCGCACGCGAAACAAGTCGTGCACAATCGGAACGCCGGGCTCGACCGCGGTAGACGATTCCCCCGATTTACCTTGTCACAGCCTCTCCCCCGATTTACCATGAAAGCGTGATATCACCCGGGAGGAAAGGGTCGATGGCTCCACAACTCGTGGCGCTGACGGAAGGGCCCGACATCGTCGTCGATAAACCGGTGCTGCTGATCGGCCGCCACGAAGAGTGCGACGTCCAGATCCCCTCGCGCAAAATCTCACGCCGCCATTGCTGCCTCGCCCAGGTCGACGATCATCTCTACGTCAAGGATCTGTACAGCACCAACGGCATCCGCATCAACGGCGTGCGCGTGGCCGAGGGCCCCCTTCGCGGCGGCGACGAAGTCACCATCGGCAGCTTTCGCTACAAAGTTGAGTGGCACGGTTCCGGCGACGCCAATGGGCATGCCAAGCCCCGATCCGAACGCGATATGCTAGAATCGCAGGACGAGCCGGTCGCGCTGGGCGGTTCCAGCAACCACGTCCCCAAGGGATTGCCGCTGGCCTTGCCAGTGCAGCAGGCCATTCAACCGGAACGCAAGCCGAAGCTCGGCGACATGGAAATTTAGGGCGCCTCGATGCACGTTGCCGTACTTTCGCTCGCGGACGCCGGCTGGCTCGACTGGCTCAGGGCGCATCCGCACGATTTCTACCACCGCCCCGAATATCTCCGCCTGGAAGCCTGGCGACAAGAGGCGCGTGCCGCGGCGCTCATCGTCAGCCGCGGCGCCCAAAGTCTTTTCTTGCCGTACCTGGTGCGGACGATGGAAGGCGGCTTCGACGCCATCTCCCCCTACGGCTACCCGGGCATGCTCCTGAGCGACGCGGCTCGTGAGCCCGGATTCGTCGCCGAGGCGCTGGAAACCGTTCGCACGACGTTTGCCGAGCAGGGCGTCTGCTCCGCGTTCCTGCGTTTCAATCCGCTGCTCAGCGACGACTTCCAAACCCTCTTCCCGCCCGGCGCCCTCACCGACACCGGCGAAACCGTCGTCATCGATCTGAGCCTCGAAGACCGGGCGTTATGGAAGCAGCTCCGCGAGGGAATACAAGGAACGATCACGAAATGTAAGAAGGCCGGCTGGACGCCTCGCTTCGTGCCCTTCAAAGAATGCCTGGAACAATTCCTCGGCGTGTACGAACAGACGATGGACCGGGTGCACGCACAGGACTCGTACTATTTTGGCAGAGACTACTTCGCCCAGCTCGCCGAGATGCCGGACCACGTGCAATGCTGTATTCTGGAGGCGGGCTCCGCGGTCGCCTCGGCGTGTCTATTCTTGGAGTGCGACGGACTTTTTCAGGCGCATCTGGGGGGCACGCGCAGCGAGTTCATGAAACAATCGCCGTTCCATTACGTGCTGCACGCCGCCTCGCTCTGGGCGAAGGCGCGCGGCAATCGTCTGATGCACCTGGGGGGTGGCGTCGGCGGCGCCCACGACAAGCTCATGCACTTCAAGGCCGGCTATTCCCCCCAGCGCCGACGCTTCTGGACCCTCCGCATGATCTGCGATCCCGCCAAGTACCTGGACCTCGTCGCCCAGAAAGCCGCCCAGTGCCAGGTGACCCCCGATGTGCTGCTGGCATCGACATTCTTCCCCGCCTACCGAGCGAATCTCCCGGCCGCGGCTCCTTGACGCGCTTCACATCACCAAATCGCGCACCAGGGCTACCACCGACCGCGACGTCTCGCGGGCCTTGTCCTGATCGTTGTAGTACACCGTGAGGGGATTGAACGTCGTCTTGATCTCGCTCAGCTTCTCGGCGAACCAGTCGTTTTCCGAACAGAACTCGTCGATCAGCTTGAACGTGTCGCGCGAGCTCCGGTAGAAGTCCAGTGAGTCCGAGAGCCAGGGATGGAGCTTTCCCTTGCCGTGGTCGCGGCGCAGGCCGAGCCCGTCGGCGCGTTTATTTGTGGGATCGGACATGAGGATATTGGTCACGAGAATGGCGATGAACTCTTCGGTATCGCCGTAGCCGACGAGTCCGCCGCTCAAGGGAGCCAACGAATTGCCGTACCCGGAGACGTCGCGCAGGGCATGGACCAGTTCGTGAAAGAGCAGTTCCTGAGGATAGAGGCCGCGATTCTTGGTGACGCGCAACATCGTCCGCCAGCACGGCCCGAGGAATGAGCCCGGCGAGAACGAGACCTCGCCGCCGGCTTCCTCGGCATTGCAATCGCCCCCCAGGTACGGCACGATGCGCACGCCTCGTGTCGGAAAGCCCGGTTGAGCGGGCGTCTTGAATTTCGTGAGCAGCGCCCCGGGAGCGTCGAGAATCTCCCGGGCGATGGCTCGGAACAAGAGATTGCCGACCTCGGTCTGCTCGAGCCAGGAGAGATACATTTTGACGACGGGGATGTAGTTCGTCGCCGCCGGTCCCGTCAGGCCCTCCTGCTCGATCGCGATCCCATATTTCCAGTACATTGGCCGGCTCCTTTCATGTCGAGATCCCGGCTGGGAAACAAAAAACAAGCCACAGAGGGCACAGAGAATTGGAGAAAGCCCCGCTGCCCGCTGCGAGGTCTGTTTTATTACTCGGTGTCCTCTGTGCCCTCTGTGGCTTGTTTTGCTTTTGCCGGCGCTTAACGCCAGCTCTTGAGGTCTTGCAGCACCCGGATCACGTCGTCCTTGCGCTTCTCGAAGACCGCGAAGAGCGCCAGAATCGTCGCCCCGAGCACGATGCCGCAGGCCCACCACATCCACGTCTGCCCCCGATCGACGGCGGCGTGCCAGATCTGCGCGAAGATCACCAGCAAGAGGAACGAGAACCCGCTGAACAGCATGACCCGGACGCGGAACAGGATGCCCAGCAAAATGCCGGCGACCGAGAGGACCGCCAACACGATCGGCAAAATAACCGACTGCCCCAGGCCCGCGATCAACATGTCGGCAGCCGACGACACGTAAATAAGCGCCAGACCGAGGTAGCTGAGTCCCTGGCTCGCGCCCGGTGGAAGCCGATCGCGCCCGAGATATTCGGCCCACAAAAGGATCAGGCCCAGCGGAATGAGCCAAAGTTGCGGATGCAAGAGGAACGCGAGACTTTCCTGATGCGCCAGGATCACCCAGTAGCCGAAGTTGATGGCCAAAGCTGACGCGATCAAGAACGCCGGCGAGCGGCGCACGAGCGCCACCTGGGCGTAAATCGCGCCGGCGCAGAGCCAAAGCAGCGCGTGCAGGCCGTAGTCCTTCGGCAGATTGTCGAGATAGCGGAAGAAC
>JBBQPM010000130.1:0-19333 GCA_038217425.1 Gemmatales bacterium | reverse complement strand
GCAGTTTGTCCAAGAGCGTAGGTTTGGGTGGCTGCGGGCGCTTTGGTGGAAGGATCATCCTTGAACCCTTGCAAAAAAAAGAAACTAATCCGTTACCCGTCAGTATGATACGTAAGGCTAGTCAACGTTGAAAGGGCTGGCCGTAGAACCCCTGGTTTTTCCCGACGATATCCGCGTACTCCTCGAACCGAACGATTTTCGTATCGCTGGGGTTCTGCAGCAATAAATAGAGAACCGTCTGCCCGCCTTTCTCCTCGGCAATCATCAGGACGCCGAAGCTCAGACCGTCCACTGTTTCAGACGCTTGAGCCTGCGGCCCGCCGAGGATTGCGGGAAGGTCCGCTTTTGGCGTGCGAATAAAGAAGCCGATGCCGCAAAACACGAACAGCAGCAACGCAAGGGCGGTGATCGCCAGCGCGAATGGCCGACGGCTGCGAACTGCCCACTTGGGTGGGTACGACAATTGGCCCCGCCGGCGCCTGGGCGGTTATCGCTTCGTTAGGAGGCACCAGTTTCCCTACAGGAATCGCTGAGGGCAGAGCGAAATTTGTGACCGGAACCGCTGAAGGCGGAACAACCGGTTCATACGGCTCCTCGAGTTTCCCGAGCACCGTCTTGGCTTGAGGTTGAGGGGGAGGCGTCGGGATTTGGATTTTCTGCCCGCATTTGGAGCAAATGAACTTCGCCCCGGCATTGGCCGGTTTAGCATCGAACGACGTTTTGCACGTCGGGCACGAAAAGCGAATCATGGGCGGACGACCTCAGAGGAGCGACTCCGCCATTCTGTACCCATCTGGCAGGCAACGCAACGGAAATCGCTTCTGCCTTTTGGCGAGGATATTAGCGCCTCCGCGCTTCGTGACGGCGAACAACAAATAGCCGGCAGTCGCTTTTCTATGAGAGATGCTTCGGCAAATCCTCAACCTGAAAGCCCACCGATTTCAAGTAGAGCGCGACCGCCTTTTCGAGGTGAGTAGAGATTCCGGATTGAATCTGATGCTCTCGGTCAAACTGCTCAACGTACTTCACCAACCCTTCGCGTACAGACGGCCAGACCCTTCCAGACAAAAGGACTTTGGACGTCTTCCCTTTGGGGTTATTCGGGTCAAGGGGCGGGCGCCCGATTCGCCGACCAGTTGCTTCGGAGTTCTTTTGGTTTTTCTTCATGCGAAGCCTGGGCAAGTTTGGTTTCGTCGTCAAAGCATCCACCATCATTAAGTATACGTCGCCAACGCCATCCGTAGCGGAAAGAAATCCAACTTTGTTTCTGCGTCGATCTTGACTTTCTGTTACCTAAAATCTAGGATTACTCAAGCTGACGCCAACCGCGGGTCCGTTTGCTGCGATGAGTAGCCCCCAACCCAAGGAGTCCCCATGTTCTCAATCCTCAAGTTCGCCTGCAAGGCCTTGCAAGGCCTGCCTCACCGCGGTTCTCATCTGCGCCATGGCCCTGGTCGTCGTTGGCTGCCCCCTGACGGCGCCGGCGGCGATTGAATACTACCGCAAGGACATGGAGGGCCTTTACGTCAATCGCCTGAGAGTGGCCAAGGTGCTCACGAAGCTCGGGCACGACGTCGACCTGGTGCTTGCCTTTCAGCAGATCCACGACAAGTGCGAGACGGAGGAGTGGACGCAGCAAATCTGGTGGCTGGCGAACGAGTGGGATCTTTCCCCCGCGGTTCTGCCGAGCAAGGATCGCCTGTTCCTGGCCCCCTGGCCGAAGCACACGCCCGACCTGCTGGCGCTGCCGCCGGTGTTCGCGACGAAGCCCGAGGGCGCCGCCTCGGCCCGGCAAACCGCCTGACCCGCAACGCAACCATCCCCAACATCACAAACAAGGAGAGTAGGCCATGGCAGCAACCCGAACCAAGACGCAGCCGGGCGCGAAGCCGTCTGCAACCGCCCAGCCCGCCGCCAAGGAACTGAGGGCCCAGGCGGAGAAGGAAGCCCGCGAGCTGGAGTACCAGCTAAAGGCCAAGTGGCGGAAGAAGCACAAGAGCGAGGAGCGACGGGCCGCCATCCGAAAGCGCTTGGCCGGCATCCTGGAGGCGATTCTGGGCGGGGAGAACCCGTGGGCGTTCGAGGACATTGTGAAGTCGGAAAATTGCGATTGCGACGAGATCGCGGCCTATTACGGCGCCGGCGCGCTGCGCGAATTCATTCTCGCGGTCAAGAAGTGCTTCCATGGTCCTGACGACCTTTACACGGTCGATACGATCGACTGGTTCAACCGGCTGGACGATGCGACCAAGTTCCTCTGGGACCATCGCCGCCGCCATGTACTGGGGGCCTAAATGCCTTCCAGACTATTGAGAGACGGGATTCTGGACAGCGAACGCGTCTGCTCGCTGAGTTGGCTTGCGGAGCTTTTCTATCGCAGGCTGATGTCGGTGGTGGACGACTTCGGACGGTTCGACGGCCGCCCGAGCATGCTGAAGAGTCGAGCGTACCCTTTGCAAACGGATCGCGTGCGTGAGGCCGACATTTCCCGCTGGCTCGCCGAGTGCGAAAAGGCCGGATTGATCGCTCTCTACGAAGCGAACGGCAAGCCGTACGTCGTTCTTTTCAGGCTCGGCAAGCCGCGGGCCGACCGCGTGCTGCTGGAGCACAAGTGGGCGACCTTCCCACGATTGCGGAACTGGCGACGGCCGCGGCGGAGAGCCAGCGCGGTTGGCTCAGCGAGGGGTCCGCCGCGGAGGCCTGGGAGATCGCCTGGACGGCCGCGGGCAGGATCGATCCCGATATCCCGGGTTCCGAAGAGCGTCACATGGCCGGGGTGCCCGAGGCGGTGGCCAGAACCATGCGGGCCTTCGGAATCGTCGATCTGTGCGCCAGCCAGAGCCCGATCGGCGTGCTCCGCGGGCAGTTCATGACGATCTTCGGCCAGTTGGCGGCGAAGGCGAAGCGCGAGGCCTGCTGCCGGAGAAGGTCAAGGCAATCGTCGCGGAGATCGGCAAGAAGTGGCTGATAGAGCAGGAGCCGCAACGGGCGATTGCAGTGGCTGGCACGAACACCGCGTCCGCCCTTCTCGGGGACTTGTAGGTTCTCGTGTCGTCAGAATCGGCGCGGACCGTGGAGCAGGCCGAAGACAATGACTCCGTAGGAAATCGATATCCTATTGGCGGATGCCGTATCGTAATAGCGGCGAACTAACTGAGGGGGGACGTCGTGTCTCACGGAATGTTGACCATGACCTACGCAGAGTTCGGCAGTCACTTGGCGCGGCTAGGGATTGACAAGCGTGCTCTTGGCGGCCTCATCGGCGTCCAGGTGATTCTGGAGTATATGGAGGACACGGTGCGTGGCGGCGGATCGCCTGCTGGCCCAGCAGGTCAGACAGTACACTTCTTCGATTCCCAAAGGCAGGCGACTATTCTGTCTCAAGCTATGGCAGTCAAATGCGTCGAATCATTGCCGGCTCACTGCGGACTGAAGGACTTCTGGGAGGCCGTCGAAAGGCACGGGGGAGAGATCGTGCCATTGACCGAGAGTTTGATTCCAAGGCCTCGCCGCCGTGAGATGTTCGGCACCTGACCTATAATTTCGCCCTTCAAGGCGGCGCCGCCGCCCCGTCATCTGCCGCCTTTACAGATCCTTTCAAATTGGGCCCCTACTTGGCCTCCGCTTGAAGCTTTCGCGAGAAACGTTACATTGCCCACATCCGTTGTCGCTGTCGTAACCCCAGGGGCCGGCACGCGAAGTGCATGAGAAACCCGGACCGGCCGGGCTGGGTATGTAAAGTTCAGCCATTTTGCGGTAGAGACGAACGATGCAACCGACCTACTCGACTCCTGGGCTTCCGTAATTCCGGAACGGTTCAAGGACATCGGACTTTGTGAGCGGATGAGTGAAAATGTCGAATCCGGTGCCAGCCGACTCCACGTTGCCGAATCTGAGCCGACGCAAATTTCTGCTCGGCGCGGCCGCGGGCGCGGGCTTGATCGCTCCGCTGGGGTTCGTAGCGGGTCGAATAAGTAGGTCCGATCCGGTCGAGCCCAATCGAACTCAAGTTCAATCGGAACTCAAGAATCGCATCCTGGTGCTCGGCGCTGGCATGGCTGGACTCACCGCGGCGCTGGCGCTTCACCGACGCGGCCACGACGTGCAAGTCCTCGAGTATCAAGGCCGCGTCGGCGGCCGCCTGATCTCAGTCCCCTTCCCGGGCGGACAATTCACCGAAGGAGGCGGGGGCCATTTCCGCTCCAACATGCCCTTGGTGTGCGGCTACATCAACAAGTTCAAACTTCCGTTGATCGCGATGAACGACGGCTGTCCTCGCTACCTCGTAGACGGCGAAACCGGCGACGGAGCTTTGACGGCAGCCTTGCCCTGGCAGTTGCACGCCGGCGAACGCCACGTCGAACTTCCTTCGTGCCTGATTCGCTACCTCGTTCAGGATGGGATCGATTTTAACACGGTCCTTCTTTCCTCCTGGCCCGATCGGGCCACTCGAGAAAAGTACGACGGCATGACTCTGAGAGGCCTATTGCAGCGAGTCGGCGCTTCCGACGCCTTTCTTAAGCTTGTCGATGCGCATTCTGCGGAGGCGGCAGTCGAAACAGCGGTCTTGGCACTGTTGCCGGACTTCGCCTATCATTTCGCCGACCGCAATCTGTTCCGAATCGCCGGCGGAAACGAGCGCCTTCCCAAGGCCATGGCCGAGATCCTCAAGGATCGCGTTCACTTGAATCAACCTGTGGCATGGATCCGACAGACCGCAGACCAGGCGAGCGTCACGACCCAGGATGGGCGCGAATGGACGGCGGACCGGATCATCAGCACGATCCCATTTCCCGTGCTGAGGGACATGGAGATTCATCCTGGGCTCAGTCCGCGAAAGCGCGAAACGGTCGAGAATCTGGAGTGGTCCCCGGTCGTCAAAGTCTATCTGCAGACGCGAAGCGCAACCTGGTTGAGACAAGGAGTCCGGGGTTGGCCGATGTGCGCCTCCGACCGTCCTTGGGAGCGACTCATCGACATTACGGGCAATGAACCGGGAGGGCGGGGCAATGCGTTCTTCTACTTGACCGGCGCCAACGCCCGAAACTATCTGCGCCGCGCCCAGGGCACGCGGGCGCGAGATTTGATTCAGGAGTTCCGCTCGGATCTACCGGGACTCCTCGATGAGGTGATCGAGATGGGGGAATTCTCGTGGCCGGACCAACCGTGGATCAAGGCGGCTTTCGCCGACCTGCCGGTAGGCGGCGCCTGGATGATTGAGGAAATGCAAACACCCGAAGGCCGGCTCCATTTCGCCGGGGACTTTACCACCTTAAAATCAGGCTGGGTCGAAGGAGCCATCGAGTCGGGCCTGCGAGCGGCCCGTCAAATCGACCTTCACGCGCCAGCCGAATTCCAGACGTGAGTCAGCCGTTTGAGCGGGCGACGATGAGGCGGCTCGAAAACTGTTCGCCGTTACCCGAACTTCTTCCCCTCCCTCAGCACCCATTCCTCGCTCTCGGGCGAGCCTTCCGCGCCGTCGGCATCCATCCCCCGCGGATGCTCGTCGCCGAAACTGCACCGCAGAGCGTTGTGACGAAAGATCAGTTCGGCGCATGCGATCTTGCAAAAGCCAAGCTCGGCCAGTTCCGCGGCTGAAAGTCCCGTGACGTCGCTCCACATGACGGCGAGCGAGTCCTCCCCGATCAGACTGCAAACGGTGTGGATGGCCTGCCGGTACGGATGAATCGACGGGTGAAACACGGCGGCCCAGAGAAAGAGGACAGAGCGTAAAGCGAAGCCAAACACTGGTCAATAAGTCGCTTGACAACACCCGCGACGCCGTCGGGCACGCGCAGCTTGGTGTGGATTCCGTCCTGCCAATGAATGAGCCGGACGATCTCTGATTTTTCGGCGTCAATGTCCGCGATCACCTCGTCTTTCCTGCGTCTGATGCTCTGCTTCGCCTTCTCTGCCGCTTGCTCGGCGTGCCACGCAGTAGCCTCTACTACCCACCCTGTCCGGAGGGTGACGAAGCGATGCTCAACAGCGAAGCCCAGGATTCCTGATCGGCCGTCATCGGCAATGCAACCAAGTACGCGATGGCCAAGGCGCCAGTACGACGCGGGTCTGTTTGATCTTCGAGACGTCGAATGCGGTTTCGTTGGCCCTTGGACACGACCATCTCCCGACTCCGATGCCATACTTGAGTTCAGGCTTGGGTTTGACTTACTGGTTCTGTTCGAGCTGCGCAATTCGCTCTTCCGTCTCGACAGTTTCGCGAATGTGCGGGCCGATTTACAGATCCTGTTGCAGGAGGGCATGGCCGCCCACTGTTTCGCCGAACTGACGAAGCGTTGTTGAGCCGGTGCTGCAAACGATGAGCGGTAATGCACGAAGGCACGCTCCGTGGCCGTGTCGGCGGGGTACGGCGGATCCACCTTCAGCTTCGAGAGTCGACGCGGATGGAAAGCGAAAGTTCTATGCATGGGCAAGGTTTGCGAGTAATATGTCCGTCATTCGCACGTCGGATATGCAAAGATCAGGTTCTGCGATGCCTGAAATATTGGGGGAGATATGCGTGAAATGCACAGAGTCGTTGTCGCCGTGTGCGTGCTGCTTGGCCCCGGTCTGGCGGCAGGTCAGCCGGCGGGGTACGAGTCGTTCGAGAACGGCATGCCGGCTTACATTTCCGCGCCGCGCAAGGGGAGCTTGAGCGTTTCGCCGTGGCAGAGCAAGCACGGCAAGCACTCGCTGCGCTGGGAATGGTCCAAGGGCGAGGACATGATCATTCGCCACGACATCGGCGACGTCTCTCGCAAGGGGGGCTTTCTGAACAAGGCCGCCTTCGCCGTGTGGATGCACCTGGAGAAACCGGTCTCGGGCGCCTTACTGTTCGAATTCCGGGAGGGAGACAAAGTCACCGGCTCGTTCCGCTTTCCGATGCAGTTCACCGGCTGGCGACAGGCACGCCTTCATTACGACGATTTCCCCAGCGGCAAGCCGACGTCGAAAGTGGACAACATTCGAGTTTCCCCGACGGACGCCGGCCAAGGCGTGGCAACGTTCGATTCCCTCGGGTTCAACTTGCTTTCCTACCCGTCTGCCTCGATCAACCCCGAGAAGTTGATCCCGCGACAGGCGACTCCCTACCTGGACGAGAAGCGGTTCCCCAAGCTCACACGGGTGACCGAAGCCGAACTGGAGGGCCTGCGCAAACTGAAGGGGGCTGGTCCCAAAGCCAAGAAGTCGCCCGGCATCGCGGATGCCAAGGTGAATGAGCTTCACGACAAGATCAAGGAGCTGGGTGTTTTCCGCGACGAACACGGTGTGCACGGCCCGGGTCTGGACGGTCGAAGTTACTACGTTGCCGCCCCTGGGGAATACGGCGGCATGGATGTTCGTTTCTGGCCCGACGAACACGGCCCCAACGGGATCGTCATGGCCAGCGCCAAGCCATTCATGGCGCTGGCTTCACAGATCGCCCAGGCCTACGACGCCAGCATCGACGAGCCGCAACGTCGCCGGTTGGCCGCCGCCTTCCTCCTCATGGCCGACTATTTTCAGGATCAGGGCGAGGCGCTCGATTCCGCCAATCTCACGAGCATGCGCGAATTGCTCGGCCAAGCGCAGAGATTCGATTACCACTTCGAAGCCCTGGTCCGCTCGCGCGGCGGCGACACCCACTACGTCATCGGCGACGCGCCCCTTCGCTCCAACATGGATTTCTATTCGCACTACGCGCGCAACTTGATGGACCTGTGCTTCATTCCGCCAGAAACGACCGATCAAGTTCGCTGGTTGAACGCCTGGAAAGCGATGATGGAGCGATCGCTCGCGCAGACGTCCGGCGCCTTCAAAGTCGATGGGTCGGCGTATCACCACAGCGGACATTATCATTCGTACGCTCAGGGGGCGTTCGCGAATTTCGCCAAGTTCCAGAAGGATCTGCAAGGCACGCCCTGGCGGTTGAGTCCCGAAGCGCACGAGCAACTTCGCCGGGCCATGCTCGCCCAGCGGTTCTACGCGAATCGCTTCGATCTGCCGTTGTCGCTCAAGGGTCGCAGCCCCTTCTGGCCCGGCTACGGCCTCATTTTGCCCTATGGCGTCAAAGCTCTGGATACGCTGGCGCAGCTCGGCTCGCCGGACGGAAAGGAGCCGATCGACACGGAAGTGGCGGCCGCCTACTTGCGTTTCGCCCCGGAGGCCGCTGCGAAGGAACCCTACTTGAGCCTGGGCGTGAAGGCGGAGCCCGAGCCGAATGGAACGTTCGTGATGCCGTACGGCACCTTGCTCGCGCATCGCCGCGACGATTGGCTCGTCGTCGTTCGTGGTCAAAGCCGATACTCCTGGGGAAGCGAACGGCAGGCCCGACGCAATTGTTTCGCGCCGTTCATGAGCTTCGGCGCCCTCGAGATCCTGGCCGGAGGAAATCCCGTCACCGCCAAGGCGAGCGGAATGGACGGCGCCGGTTGGGATTGGGCCCGTTTCGCGGGGACCACCGTTCCGCAACTCCCGCTGATCGACCTGGAAAAGGCCTGGCCGCGCGGCAGCGAAGTGACGCGCTCGCCCGAATCCTTTGTGGGGGGCCTTTCGCACCAGGGCCGGCAGGGCATTTTCACGATGGCGATGAACCAGACGATCACGCCCGACGGCAAGGTCATCCAGGGCAAGAAGAGCTGGTTCTTCAGTGACGACCGCATCCTCTGCCTGGGCTCCGGCATCACCTCCGACGTGGCCGACTATCCCACGCAGACGACCCTGTGCCAGCAATCACTGCGAAACGCCGATCCGAAGGCGATCCGGTCTACCTTGGTTGACGGCGCCGAACTCAAGGCCTTCCCCGAGGAGCGAACGCTGGACCCGGCGAAAGCCCACTGGTTTTTCGACGTTCAGCAGACCGGCTACTACATCCCTGCCGGGTCGAAGGTCGCGATCGCACGCAAGCATCAGAAGAGCCGAGACGTCAACGACTGGGAGGAGACCGAAGGAGATTTCCTGACCGCGTGGATTGACCACGGCAAGACGCCCAAAGACGCGGGGGTCGAATACCTGGCGGTCGTCCGCGCGACGCCCGAGGCAATGCAAAAGATCGCCGCCCAACCGCCGTACCGAGTCCTGCAGCGCGACGAGTCGGCGCACATCGTATGGGACGTGCCTGGCCGTCGATGGGGTTGCGTGTTCTTCACGCCGCAAAAGGACCTATCGCACGCGGTCGCCCAGGAGACGCTCCCCGTAAAAGCGGTCGATCGATCGTGCCTCGTCATGTCGCACGCGGCCACCGATGGCCAGTTGGAGGTGAGCGTGGCCGACCCCGACCTGAACCTGCAACCGGGCGGCGAGAGCAAGCCGCGGACGCTGCGCATCACCCTTCGCGGCAAATGGCGCGTGCAAGACGCGAAGGGAACCACCTGCGTTTGGCCTCTGGCGGACATGAAGAACAAGGTGCAGGTCGTGTCGTCCAGCGACGTGGAAACTGTCGTGGAGATCGTCTGCCAGCATGGAGCAAGCTATGACCTGAAGCTTGCCCGGTGATCCGAGTTGGAACTGGTCCATGGCGAAGTATTGCTCCGACCGTGCAACAGACGCGGAACGAAGCTGATTTCGCAACTCGCCTCGAACATTAAGATGTCTCATCTGTGTTCTTATCTGGGGAAATGAAAATGATTCACGCATTTCGCTGCAAGTACTTTGTTGTCGCGTTGACCTTCGCCGCGCTTGCGGTCGGGCGCATGGAAGCTCAAGAACAGCCCGATCCGAATCTCAAGCCGACCTTCGGAAGCGTGAAGTTGAGTGCGGGCTTCCTACCTGATCCGTTCACGAAAGACTTGCAGGCATCGGGTCCCATTCGCACCAAACTTGGGGGCCTGGCGGCTTACGTTTCCAAGGCTCCTGATTTTAGTTTGTCGTACGTCGCTGGCAAATATCCTTTGATATTTAGCGCGAAGTCGCTCGGGGATACAACGCTGCTTATCAATCTCCCTGATGGAACCTGGGTCGCCGACGACGACAGCGGCGGCAATCTCGATCCGCGCATTCGTCTCAACAAGCCGGCCTCGGGGCGCTACGACATTTATGTCGGAACGATTGACAAAGGAGTGATCGCCGCCACGCTCTCCATCAGCGAAGGAGAGGTCGTCAAAAGGCCGACGCTACCATTTAACCCGAATCTTCCGGAATGCTACATCGTCTCGGTCGGCGTCGATAACTATCGGACCCAAAACAAGCTCAAAGGTTGCTTGAACGACGCGCGAAACACTGTGGCTGCGTTTCGAACGCAGACCGGAACCATTTTTCGCAGCGTCAAGGAGCGTCTCTTGCTCGACGAGGCTGCCAGCCACGGCGCGATCACGACGGCGTTTCGAAACCTGACGACGCAGGGAGCAGCCGGCGATACGATGGTGCTCTTTCTTAGCGGCCACGGCGCCCGAACCAACGGCAACAAGGGAAACACCTGGTTCTTTCTGCCGCACGATTTTCAGCCCAATCAGTTCGTCAATACCGCTCTCACCGACAAACAGATTCTCGACATCGGCAATCAACTCGTCCAGCAGAAAAAGACGGTGATCATCATCGTCGATGCTTGCTTTGTCGGCCAGTTGAGTGTGACGGCACAATCGTATCTACAACGACATCCCAAAAACAGTCAAGGCGGAATGGTCTTGATGCTTTCGAGCGCACCGAACCAAGAAAGCACCGCGCTGGGGAACTTCAGCGCCTTCGCTCGGGCGTTCTTTGACGCGATGAACGGCGCCGGGGATCTCAACAAGGATGCCAAAATCACGCTGGGCGAAATTCAGACCTACTCAACGAAACGGACCTCCGATCTGTTAATCCTGGCACGGAGCAAGAACAAACAGAATGCGATGGTGACTTGGTCCGGTTCGCTCACGTCGGAGACGCCGCTCGCGGCGAGCGTCGGCAAGGGGCCCGTTGAAGTGGCTCAGGCGCTGCCCGCGGAAACTCCCAAGCGATTTGCGGGAAGCGAGACCCTACCCGGCTACGGCAAGCTTTCCTTCGCACTTTACTCGAACGGCCGGGTGATCATGGAGGATGCGAAGTCTTCAGTCGATGGCATTTGGCGTCAACAGGGGACGCAATTCACGCTGTCATTTTCGAACGGTTCGGTCGTTTACACAGGCACGCTGAACGGCTCGACGCTGTCGGGCAGCGCCACCAGTCCGTCGGCACGCCAAGACGCGCCGCTCTTATGGACGTGGACCGTGCAACAGCAACCCGGCAGCTAGCGAACCCCTTCCGGGCGAAGGCAAACGAATGAAAGCCAGGCGAACCGTTCCGCCTGGCTTTTGCTATTCTGAATGGGGACAGCAAATAAACGTGGAGTTCATCATGCGACCCATTCTCGTCCCCTTCGCGCTCTTCCTTGTTGCCATGGCAGGCATCGGCGCATTCACACGACAACTTCGCGGCGACGAAGCGCTTGCCTCCAAGGTGAAAGCGTTCTCACAGCCCCCCGAGAAGTTCGCGACCGACTTCGGCAATTACAAATCGCCGCTCGTGTTCGACGACGGCGGCAAGGTCAAGAATGCGGCCGACTGGACGAGACGGCGTCAAGAGATCAAGACTTACTGGACGAATGCGATGGGCGTCTGGCCCAAAGTCGCGGAGAAGCCGAAGTTTGAAGTGCTCAAGAAAGAAGACTTAGTCGGCGGCATCACCCAAAGTTACCTTCGCATCGAGGTCGCACCCGGCGTCATAACGGAGGACGCGATTCTGCTCGTCCCCAACGGCAAAGGCCCCTTTCCCGCCGTAGTGGTCGTTTTCTACGATGCGAAGACTGGCGTCGGCCAGGGCAAGAGTCCGCAACGCGACTTCGCCCTGCAACTGGCGAAGCGCGGCTACGTCGCGCTTTCCGTTGGGAGCCCTCCGGGCAGCTACTACCCCCGCCGCGATAAGGTACAGATTCAACCGCTTGCGTATCACGCGGTCGTCGCGGCTCATTGCCATGCCATTCTGGCGCAGCTCGACACGGTCGATGCGAGACTGATCGGCATCGTCGGGCACTCCTACGGCGGCAAGTGGGCGCTCTTCGCCGCATGCTTCTACGAACAATTCGCATGCGCTTGCTGGAGCGATCCCGGCATCGTCTTCGACGAGAAACGCTCGAACGTCAACTACTGGGAACCGTGGTATCTAGGCCACGAGCAGGGAAAAAATCGTAAGCCCGGCATCATCAAGGATGACAATCCGCGGCAGGGCGTGTACAAGAAACTGATCGAAGAGGGGCGCGATCTGCACGAACTGCATGCCCTGATGGCGCCGAGGCCGTTCCTGGTTTCCGGCGGCGCCGAGGATCAGGCCAGCCGCTGGATTCCGCTCAATCACTCGATCGCGGTCAACCGCCTATTGGGGTATGAGGGCCGAGTGGCGATGACGAACCGTCCCGGGCATTCGCCGACGGACGAATCCAACGAGCAGATGATGCAATGGTTTGATTACTGGCTGAAGAACAAGAAAGTGCTTCAGAAATGACCGAGGCGAAGAAGGATGCTGCCGACCTTGCGTCCGCGGTCGCAACCGGCACGGCGTCGCAGAAGTAGCCAGCGGCTGGGTATTTAACACTACAGCGCTATCTTCTCCCCTCTCCCTCCGGGAGAGGGGCAGGGGTGAGGGGAAATAGCCGTGCTATTGAGTTGAGCCATTTCCCCCTCACCCCCAACCCCTCTCCCGGAGGGAGAGGGGAGTAAATGCTTCCTGTATTTGAAGTTACTGCAACGCCTTGCTAGTTTTTAGCGCTGTAGTGTTAAGCCAGCGGAACCAATCCCCGCGGTTGGCTCCGACACGCCCACGCTTATCACCTTTCCCGGTGTAAGTCGCGGTTCGCCGCCAGGATATTGCAGAATAAGGCGCCCTGCCCGATGGCGTCGTCCAGGGCCTTGTGCGTGTGCGGCAGCTTGTCGAACCATGCGGCGGGCATGTTCCGCTTGACCGAGGATCGGTAGTCGACGCCAAGGACGGCCATCGCGTAGCTCTTGATGTCCAGAGCCGAGAAGGAGAACGGCGACTCCCCGGCAAAGCGGATCAGATACCAGTAGACGAACAGAAAGTCGAACCCGGCGGGGTATCCGACGAAAACCGGCTTCGCTGGGAGCGACTTGAGCCATGCGACGTATGCCCGCATTGCCGTCTCCGGGTGTTGAAGATTCTGACGGTGGGCCGCCCAGGCCTCGGGCTGCGTTTCCCACCACGCCATGGTTTCCGGATGGCCGCTTGCTCCGGGCAAGGCGTCGAGATTCGCCTCGAAGGTGGCAATGAGCTTCTTGTCGGCGGTATACGCAGCCGATCCGAAACTCAGCATCGAATGCGGACCGGGGATCGGGCCGTCAGTTTCAACGTCGGTGCTCACGTAGATTTCGGACATGGGAGTCTCGGTGCAGGGGTGCAGTGTTGCCTGTCGGTTAGTCTGGCGGCATTTTATAGGAGCCGACCCGCCTTCGAAAGCGAGGTACCGTCTCCAACGCCTCATGAAGAATCCCCGTTCCGGTTGCACTTTTAAAATGGGAAAAAAATGTCCGATCCCGCTTTAGTCCGCGATGGATGAGGGTGAGCACCAAACGAATCCGAGTCTGGAGATCCCCATGGCGCCGCCGAACCTCAAACTGACGCCTCGCGAAATCAAGGACCAGCTTCACCGGCTCATCAAGAACCGGACCGAGGTGAACGCCCTGCTCGAGCCGGATGTTGAAACGTTCGACAAGGTCCGCAACATTCGCGCCGTTTTCCCGAAGTTCGAAGTCTGGTTTGACGACTTCGACGATCATCCGAGCAGGGATCTGAAGGAGCACGTCTCTCTCTACCGGCAACAGCTGGGGAAGTGGCAGGGGCGCATCAAAAACGACCTCGAGCGGATCTACGCGCGCTTCTCGGGGCGGGCCGTGCTTGAGGAGATCGGTCGAGCCAAAGCTCGAATTCTGCGAATTCGGCCCTGGAGTCCAAAGGATACGGAAAATTACGGCGACAACGCCACCGCTGACGCGGCTGAAGAGGAGGATGCCACCCACGTCGGCATGCCGATCCTCGATTCGGACGGAGCGCCGCTCAAGGGCTCAGGCACCGGCAAGGGAAGCAACGTCAATGTCCATTTTTCGGCCAGCGTCTGGGGCGTCTTCAGCGGCGGCCTGATGAAAGGCCCGGGATCGGGCTCGGACGAAGTTTTGCTGCACGAGATCATTCACGCCTCGCGGATGCTCCGCGGCGTCGCCTACAGTCTCGGCGTCAATCAGGGCTACGGCAACGAAGAAGAATATGTGGCCGTCGTTCTCACGAATGTTTTCCTTTCCGAGAAGAAACGGCTGCATCTGCGCGCCAGCCACACAGGTTTCAATGTGCTCAAGGACCCCGACAAGTTCCTCGACTCCCCCATCAACCTTCGGCCGCGGATGATGCTCGAGCGTTTGCGGCTCGTGCAGAGCGCCATGTTCGGCGCGATTGCGGCGATCGACCCCCAGTTGGCGACGTTCAATCCAGTGCGACAGTACAACGAGGAGTTGAAATCCGGCAAAGCCCGGGCCGGCGAGCTGGTCAGACGTTGACGTTTTGCGGCGGTCACGACCGCTTACCGAGCAAACATGCGATCGTGTCACCTCCACGACAACGTCGCCAAGTTGAAGGCCCGCGAGCTCGAAAATGACAAGCTTTGCACCCAGAATCCACGTCCTACTAGCGAGTGCAGCGCCAATCGGCGTTGTCATTCGACGAGGCCCGTCAAAGTCGGCGGCTACGCTCCTTTGGAACCGAGACACGGACGAATTCCACCTCGGTCAATGGCTAAAGGGTCGCATCTACGAGCGCCGTAGCGATCTTTCGCCTGCGCTTGTCGATGCAACTTCAGCAGCAAGTCAGATCGGCCTGCGGCGCATCACCGGGCTGGAGAGCTTCCTGGCATGTGTCGGCGACAGCCCCGTGCCGCCAGAGCCGGAGGCCAGGGACCGGCGCTCGATGACGAAGGACGACAGCACGCTGTCGGTCCCTTCGCCTGGAGCCGTCACTCGCTGAACTTCGCCCGTTGCCGATCCTTTCTTTCACAGCCAGAAGTCGTCACAACCCCGCCAGGGGTCGGGCGTGATAAACACCCAGAGTCCGGCTTTGTAGCTTTCCCAGAGGGGCTTCACAACCGCCTCCGGCTTATGTAACATACTTACCATAACTCGCTGCCGTTTGATTCCGACGAGCCGGACCACAGCCTCCTCGATGCCGGAAGAAATCGCATGTCAGTCCTGAGTGATGCATCCCAGGCGAAGGTGCTGCTGGTCGATGACGAACCGGCTAACCGTCTTGCGCTCCGGGCCGCCCTCGAAAACCTGGAATACGACCTCTTGGAAGCCCACTCCGGGGAGGAGATGCCGGCCCAGTGGGTCGGCGTGTCGTTCGCCTACATTCGCAAGATCGAGAGCGGCAAGCTCGACTTCGGCGAGTACCGGTCCGAGGGCCTGACCCACAAGCTGGCGGTCGATCTCGAAGCCGACGAGGACGAGATGCATCTGCTGACGGGCCGCCAGTTCGCCCGGCTCATCCGCCAACCGCTCGACCCGCTGCTCGCCGTCATCCATTCCGACTTGCGCTGCAGCGCAAGGAGTACGAGGTCGAGGGTCAAGGCATGACGACCTCCCGGAAGTTGTGGCTCGGTTTCGGTACGCTCACAGCCCTGCTGCTGTTGTCGAGCGTGGCGATCCTCCTCCGGGTATGGTCCCTCGAAGTACAGGTGGGCCGGATGGCGAACGTCGCCCGGCCCCGTGCTGCGGCGGCGCGGGAGCTGGAGGTCAGCGTTTTCGCCTATGCTCTGGCCGTGCGGTCGTTCACGCAGACCGAAGACCCTAACTTCCGACAGAAGGCGGCGGAAGCCGCTGCCGAGAGCGAACGGCATTTGGCGGACTACCAACGGCTCGCCACGACGGAGCGACAGCGGGAACTGGCGGCCCGCTTCGCCGCCCTGTGGCGAGGCTACGAGGACTTCAGCCAAGCCATGCTGAATTCCAAAGACCGCCCGCTCAAGCGGGAGGACTCGGAGCGGCTGGCCGAATTGCGCACGGGGCTGGAGAAGGTCTTGAACGGCGAAATGCAACCGGAGGCCGTTGAACACTACGAAGCCCGCAAGGAAGCGACCTTCCAAGACGTGCGGTCCATTGTCGGGTTCGCCGTGACTCTGCTCGTCGTGGGCGTGGTCATCGCCGTGGCGACGAGCGTGGCGGTCGGCAGGGCGGTCGTCCGGGGCGAGCGGGCCATCGCCGAGCAGGGCGAGCGGTTGCGGACCACGCTCGCCAGTATTGGGGATGCCGTCATTTCGACCGACGCCAGCGCCAATGTCACCTACCTGAACGCCGTGGCCGAGTCCCTGACGGGATGGACCAACGACGAGGCGGCGGGCCTGCCGCTGACGCAGGTGTTCAACATCGTCAACGAGTCCACCCGCCAGCCGGTCGAGAACCCCGCGCTGCGGTCGTTGAAGGAAGGCGTCATCGTCGGGCTGGCGAACCATACCGTCCTCATTTCCAAGGACGGCACGGAGCGGCCCATCGACGACAGCGCCGCCCCGATCCGGTGCGTCAAGGGCGAACTCGTCGGCAGCGTGCTGGTGTTCAGGGACATCACCGAGCGCAAGCAGGCCGAGGATGCCGTGCACAGGGCCGAAGAGCAACTCCGCACGATCACCGACACCGTTCCGGCGTTGATCGCCTACGTCGATGCCGACGGTCGCTACCTCCTGAACAACCGGGCCTACGAACTCTGGTTCGGACATCCCCGCAGCCAGATCACCGGGCGGCACATGAGGGACGTGCTGGGCGCTGACGCTTGGTCCGTCGTCGGCCCGAAAATCGAGGCGGCGTTGGCCGGGCAGACCGTCCACTATGAATCTCAAGTTGTGTACAAGGACGCCGGGTTGCGATGGATCGACGCCACCTACGTTCCCAGCCACGGGGTCGGGGGCGAGGTCGTCGCAGTCGTGGTGCTGGTGAACGACATCACGGAGCGGAAGCGGGCCGAGGAGACGCTCGCCCTCAGCGAGGAACGACTGCGGCTGGCCCTGGACGCCGGACGCATGGGCGTGTGGGACTGGAACGTTCGCACCGGCGACCTCAAGTGGTCCGACAGCCTCGAACCCTTGCACGGCCTCGCCCCCGGCACGTTCGGCGGCACGTTCGACCACTTCCAACAACTCATCTACCCGGAAGATCGGGACACGGTGAACGCCGCCATCCGACAGGCGCTGGAGACGAGAGGCGAGTTTTACGTCGAGTTTCGCAACGGCTGGCAGAACGGCGGCATCCACTGGATTGCCGGTTCGGGGAAGGTGTTTCCCGGCGACGACGGTCAGCCGCTCCGCATGATCGGCATCGGCCTGGACGTGACCCAGCGCAGACGGGCCGAGCAAACGGCCCGCTTCCTCGCCGACGCCAGCGCCGCACTCGCCGTGCTGGTGGACTTCGACAGCACGCTCCAGAAGGTATCGTCTCTCGCCGTGCCGTCCTTTGCGGATTGGGCAACCGTCGATTTGGCCGAGGCGGACGGCTCCTTGCGGCGGGTGTCCGTGTCCCACATCGACCCGGCCAAGGTGCAACTGGCTCACGACGTTCATCGTCGCTTCCCGCCCAACCCGGCAGCGCCGCAGGGGGTCTGGAACATCCTCCGCACGGGCCGGTCGGAGATCGTCTCGGAGATCACCGATGAACTCCTCGTGCAGTCCGTCCATGATGCCGACCTGCTCGGCATCATGCGAGAGCTAGGTTTAAAGTCGTACATCGGCGTCCCATTGACCGTGCGGGGCAAGACCCTGGCCGTCATCACGTTCATCAATGCCGAGTCGGGCCATTGCTACGACCCCACGGACCTTGCCGTGGCGGAAGACCTGGCGAGTCGGGCGGCCATCGCCATCGAGAACGCCCAACTTTACCGGGAACTGCGGGAAGCCGACCGGCGCAAGGACGAATTCCTGGCGACGTTGGCCCACGAACTCCGCAACCCGCTCGCCCCGATCCGCAACGGCCTGCAAGTGATTCGGTTAGCCGGTGGAGGCGGCGGCATGGTCGATGAGGCCCGTTCGATGATGGAGCGCCAACTCGGTCAGATGGTGCGGCTGGTGGACGACCTCCTCGACGTGAGCCGCATCACCCGCAACAAGCTCGACCTGAAGAAGCAGCGGGTCGAGTTGGCGGCGGTCGTGCAGAGCGCCATCGAGACAAGCCGCCCGCACATCGAAGAGGCCGGACACGAGTTCACGCTCACGCTCCCGCCCGCCCCAATCTACCTCGATGCCGATCTGACCCGGCTGGCGCAGGTGTTCTCGAACTTGCTGAACAACGCCGCCCGCTATACCGAGGCCGGGGGGCGCATCCGGCTCGCCGTGGAGCGGCAAGGCAGCGACGTGGTGGTATCGGTCCAGGACAACGGCATCGGCATCGCCGCCGAGATGCTGCCGCGTATCTTCGAGATGTTTGCGCAGGCGACGCCGGCGCTGGAGCGCTCGCAGAGCGGCCTGGGCATCGGCCTGTCGCTGGTGAAAGGCGTGGTCGAACTCCACGGCGGCAGGGTTGAGGCCCGCAGCGAAGGGCCGGGGCGGGGCAGCGAGTTCACCGTCCGGCTGCCCGTGTTGATCGAGACGCCAGTTCAGAAAGCGCCGCCAGGGGACGCGGACGAACCGCTGTGCATGGCCAAGTGCCGCATCCTGGTCGTGGATGACCTCAAGGACAGCGCCGACAGCTTGGCGATGCTGCTGCGAGTGACGGGCCACGAGGTCCACACGGCCTACGACGGCGAGGAGGGCGTCATCGCAGCGGAGAAGTTCAGGCCGGAGGTCGTCCTGCTGGACATCGGGATGCCGAAACTGAACGGTTACGACGCCTGCCGCCGCATCCGGGGGGAGCCGTGGGGCAAGGACATCTTCCTCATCGCCCTGACGGGCTGGGGCCAGGACGACGACCGCCGCCGCACCGAAGAGGCCGGATTCAACGGCCACATGGTCAAGCCCGTGAACCCTGGTGACTTGATGAAGATGCTGGCTCAGGGGCAGGCGGCGGCAGAGTGACGCCACTCGTCACCCGCAATACGCTCAGGGCTTCGTCGGAAGCAGCCGACAACACAAATCTTGTTTGCACGATCTCTGAGTTGTACGGCAAGCACCTGAGAAACCAGGGCCGGACCGCATGCGCACCCTGGAGATGGTCACACGCTGTCTCGAAAGCGCCGAAGAAGACTTCGGGCCACTGCGGTACGAAGTGTTGAATCGCCCCATTTTCGGGGGCGATTGCCTTTCAACTGGCCACCCTCCTTGCCCCTCCAGGGGCGCGCCAATGGTTTCCGGCACTCGTCCCGGCAATCGGCGAGCCCCGTCCCGGGGAACCCCAGCGAGAAAACCACAGCGAGTTGGGGAGAGCCAGAA
>JBBQPM010000129.1:0-19426 GCA_038217425.1 Gemmatales bacterium | reverse complement strand
GAAATTCTGCGTGTCGCGGCGAGCCTGGAGCGAGACAGCGAGCATCCTCTCGCCGCCGCCATCGTGAAAGGAGCTGAAGAAAAGAAACTGACGATCGCGAACGCCCAAGATTTTCAGTCGGTCACGGGCAAGGGAGTGAAGGGAACGGTCGAAGGCCGCAAGGTCCTCTTGGGGAACGCCGCTCTTCTAGCCGATCATGGCATCGAAGTATCCGGGCACAAGGATCGCATCGACGCTTTGCGAGGTGAAGGTCAAACGGTGATGCTGCTCGCAGTGGATGGCAAGTTCGCTGGCCTCATCGGTGTGGCCGATCGCATCAAGGAAACCACCGCCGAGGCCATTCGGCTGCTCCACGGCGAAGGAATGCGGGTCATCATGCTCACCGGCGACAGCCGACGTACTGCCGAAGCCGTAGGACGGCAACTCGGAATCGATGAGATCATTGCCGAGGTTTTGCCGGATCAGAAAAGCGAAGTGGTGAAGAAACTCCAGGCCGAGGGAAGAATCGTTGCCATGGCGGGCGACGGCATCAACGATGCCCCAGCGTTGGCTCAAGCCCAGATTGGCATTGCGATGGGCTCGGGAACCGACGTGGCGATGGAAAGTGCCGGGGTAACCTTGGTGAAAGGAGACTTGCGAGCCATCGTTCGAGCCCGACGACTAAGCCGAGCGACGATGACCAATATCCGTCAAAACCTCTGCCTGGCCTTCGTCTACAACGTGGTCAGCGTTCCTGTCGCGGCCGGCTTGTTGTTCCCGTTCTTTGGACTGCTGATCTCCCCCGTATGGGCGAGTGCCGCAATGAGCTTGAGTTCGCTGTCGGTTGTGGGAAACTCACTTCGATTGAGAAAGGCTGGCTTATAAAACGCTTTGCCGGCCTACCTCTTTTGCGTGGCAGATTCGGCAACAATCGGAATCTCGAAGGCTGCCGGAATCACCGTGTTCGGCAGGGCTGTTCCCTTCCCTCCCTTTCCCTTTATAAAATCACGAAGCGGCTCGGGTAGCTTGGCTCATTCGCGGCTGAATTTCTTGCCGAGCAGTCCCTGAATCTCCTCCAACCGATGACCACTGATGGGAACGCCGCCGGCTTGATGAACCGCTTTGAAGAAAATAAACGCTGTCGTGTCAATGGACGAATGTTCCGTAGCGAGCGTGGCGTGGGCGTTGCGGAGGTACCAGCCGCCGACCTGGCCCGGCGACGCCTTCACGACAACGCCGGCGGGCTGTCCGTCGAGCGTGCGGTACGAGCCCCAGGTGTAGATGGCTTCGTTCGTCGCCATGGGTGTCTCGGGAGAGAAGGGGAAAAGCCGCGACTGCGAAGGAGCGGTTTGAAGCGCTCGAGCACCTCAGCCGCTCCTTGGCAGTCGCGGCTCTTGAACGCCGATCAGGCGATGATCTCGACGACCGACGAAAGGTCGTTGTCGGTCGCCGGCCCGTGCTTGGGCTGCACGCCCAGGCCGATCACCGCGGCGGGGCCGCCGGTGGTGTTGCCCGTCACCAGGCCCCGCCTTGACGTAACGTTTCGTCTGGCTGACGGCGAGCAGCTCCTCGTCGCGCAGGTTAGCATGAAGGGACAAACCGAGTTCTTCACGTTCTTCGGTCTCTCGGGGTCGCCATGGCGGGCAAGGACATCGTTGACCCTTGGAAGGATTAGATACGGTCGTCACCCGGAACCCTGCCATGATTTCTCCTGGGAAGCACCGCAGCCGGCGTCGACCAGCCGCCACTCCCTCGTGATCTACATTCCGGACATTTCATCTTAAATTCTTTATTGGCGAACGAACCCGTTCGACTGCCGGCGGCGGTTGGTGAGACTTTGAACCTAAATTCACGTAATGCTGCCGCAGTCTGCTCAGCCCCTCGCCAGTGCGTCAAATACAATTGCGACCGCCTCAGCGCCAGGATCCGGATAGCCCAGGACGCGATCGCCGAGGTAACTCGACCGACCGCGTCGGGGGAACATCTTTGCCGTGGCGCGGGCGCCTTCAGCAGCCGCATTTGCCGCGCTCCGCAATGCGTCGACTCGAGTTCGGCGCACCTCGCCTTGAAATGCGACTGCAGCCGGCAGGAGAGCGTCTAGCATCGTTCGGTCGCCAGTTGAGGCTCCGCCCAACTCCACGATCGCTGTGCATCCAGCCTGAATGGCTGTCGCCCAGGTCTGCATGTCATCCGCGACACCTCGCCCAAAAGCGGCGGAAGCACGAAGGAAAAACGCGGCGTAGAGCGGGCCGGAGGTGCCACCGAGGGAACGCTGCAGCGTCACGGCCAAGGCGTGAAGGGCAGCGGCGGGGTCGTCGAGCGAATACGTTGGCAAAGCCTGCTGTACAGCCCGACTGCCACGCTCCAGGCTGATGCCGAGGTCGCCGTCTCCAACCTTCTGGTCCATTTCCGTCAGACGCGGACTTGCCTCGATCAGAGCTTGTGTCGCAGTTAGAATCGCCGACTCCAGCGCGATCCCGACAGGTGACTGCGGGCGGAACGCTGTCAGGGAGGTCGAAGGATCGCTTGGAAGTGCCGTTTCCATCGGCGGTAAAGTTCGCCTTCGTGGTCGGGCCGCGGCATTGGGCCAGGCGGGGGCGTCGGTCACGGCATCCAAGTACGAGAGTTGTTCGTCGTCAACGGGAAGAACGGAGAGCGACGCGCCCGTCATGTCCAGCGCGGATAAAAACGTGCCGAGATAGGCTCTCTCGACGACGGCGCCGCGATCCTCCAAAACGGCCAAGGCACGCCGTGCGACAACGGCTAGTTCCATCGGCGGCGTCGCTCCCAGGTTGTTGATTAACAGCACGACACGGGCGCCTGGGGCCAGAGCCAGATCTGCAAGGATGGCGGCGAGCAGTCGATCGACCAGAACATCGGCCGGCTCCAGCGGACCTCGGCGCACTCCGGGCTCGCCGTGGATGCCCAGCCCCAGTTCGATCTCCGTTTCGGCAAGCGTGAAGCCGGGACGACCGGCGGCGGGGACGGTGCAGGACGAGAGGGCCAAGCCCATGGTGCGAACCGATCCGGCCGCCGCTCGCGCTGCCGCGGCGACCGCAGCCAGGGTTGCGCCCGACTCCGCCACCGCGCCGGCGATCTTGTGGACCAGAATCGTTCCGGCCAACCCACGACGTCCGGCGTGCCCGGGAGATGCAGCGAGTGCCACATCATCGGCAACCAGTACGGTTTCCACCGCAATCCCCTCGGTGCGGGCCAGCTCAGCCGCGAGTCCGAAGTTCAAGCGATCTCCAGTGTAGTTTTTGATGATCAGCAACACGCCGGCAAGGCCGGCTGTCGCACGAATGGCGGCCAGAACGGCGTCGGGGCTCGGAGAGGTGAAGACGTCGCCGGCCACCGCGGCGCTGAGCATGCCCCGACCGACATAGCCGGCATGCGCGGGTTCATGACCGCTACCGCCGCCGGAGATCACCGCGACTTGGCGCGCGGTCTTGTCGTGGATCTCGGCACGGACCAGGACCGTCTGGCCCGCAAGTCGTCGCAGGCCGGGATAAACAGCGACCAGGCCCTCGACCATCTCTTCGACGACGGCAGCAGGATGGTTGATCAGTTTCTTCATCGGGACGGTCTCCCAGAGATGTGTAGTGGAATTCGGGCGTCTTCATGTCTTTCGTATGGATGGACTGCCCGGTATAATCGATCCTGACCCTCCGAGCATCCTACCTCCTGTCTGGAAGTTCGTCTCATGTGCCGTGCACTCATCGTCTTATTCGTGGCGCCTTCCTTGATGTGGGCGGAAGAAGCCGTCCTGTTCAATCGCGACATTCGGCCGATTTTGTCGGATGCCTGTTTCCATTGCCATGGCTTCGATACCAAGGCACGCAAGGCAAAACTGCGCCTGGACGTGCCCGAGGGGGCATTTGCTCAACGAAAGGGCAGCGTGGCCATCAAGCCAGGCGACTTGAAAGCAAGTGAGGCGTGGGCTCGTATCACCTCTTCGGAGCCGTCGGAAGTCATGCCGCCGCCGCACGCGAACAAGACGCTGACCGCCTCCCAGAAGAACACGATTCGGCTTTGGATCGAGCAGGGGGCGAAGTACGAAAATCACTGGGCGTTCGAGCCCGTACGCCGGCCCGCGGTTCCAAACGTGAAACATGCCCGCACGGCCATCGATGCCTTTCTTGCCGGCCCACAACAAAAAGCCGGTCTCGTGCTTCAGCCGGAGGCGGAACGCGAGACGTTGATCCGGCGAGTGTCGTTCGCTCTCACCGGATTCCCTCCCACCCTCAAGGAAATTGATGCGTTCCTCAGCGATGTAAGGCCGGGAGCCTACGAGCGCATGATCGATCGCTATCTCGCGTCACCCCACTATGGCGAGGAGATGGCCCGCCGCTGGCTCGACGTGGCGCGCTATGCGGATACTCACGGCCTGCATCTGGACAACGAGCGCCAGATGTGGGTCTACCGCGACTGGGTGGTGCAGGCGTTCAACGACAATTTGCCTTTCGATCAATTCACGGTGTGGCAGCTCGCCGGCGATTTGCTGCCCAATGCCACGCCGCGCCAGCTGGCCGCGACGGGGTTCAACCGCTGCAACGTGACCTCGGGCGAAGGCGGCTCCATCGAGGCCGAATGGGTGTACCGCAATGCCGTGGACCGCACCAATACCATGGCGGAGGCCTGGCTCGGTTTGACGGCTGGATGCGCCAACTGCCATGACCACAAGTTCGACCCGATCTCGATGCGCGAATACTACTCGCTGTATGCGTTCTTCGTGAGTGCGGCAGGCCCGGCACTCGACGGCAACGTCAGCACCTCCGCGCCGTTCGCGAAGATTCCCACCCCAGTGCAAAAGGCGACGCTCGAGGCCGCACTCAAGGCCGAGACGGAGGCACGCAAACGTCTCGAACAGACGGCGTTGGAGATCGCGTCCGCGCCGGAATTCGATGGGCCGGGAGCGACCAAGGCGCGACCCGTGGTGCAAATCTTGCTCGACGATACGACTCCTTATGGCGGCGCCAACAAGAACACGACCCGCAACGCACCGGACTGGCAGGCGGATCCCGCGTTCGGCGCCGTCTCGGGTCGGCGGGTCTTGCGTCAGATCAACGCCTATTTTCACGAAGACGCCTTCGCGTTTTCATTGCGTCCGGTAATGGTCCCGGCCAAAGCCCGCCTGGAAGCATGGGTGCGTCTCGATGCCGTGGCTCCGTCGGCGGCCATCGGCTTGAAGACCGTCGACGGCAGCCGCGTGTGGTGGGGCAAGGAGCCTCCCGCGATGGGGCCTTACGGCGGGGGCCAGCTCGGCACTTACAAGGGATCGCTGCCGGCGCCGGGAGTCTGGACGAAATTGACCGTGCCCGCGGACGAACTTGGCTTGAAACCCGGGCAGCGCGTGGCGTCCCTCACCTTGCAAGAGCATGGGGGCATCGTCTACTGGGACGCGATCGCGCTCATCGGCGAGAGCTCGGCGACCGATTCGGCAGCCGCGTTTCAGGAGTGGTGGAAAGGGCTCAACGGGAAGGCGCCTCCCGAACTGCCTGAGGAGTTGAATCCGGTCGTCGCCGGCGGGCCGAGCGCCAAGCACTCCGCCGACGCCGTCGTGAAACTGCGTGCCTTCTACCTCGCTTACGTTGCTTCGCCTGAAAATGAGATCCTTGCGAAGTCCCAGGCCGCCTGGGAAAAAACACGCACCGACCGCGCTGCCGCCGAAGTCGCCATCCCCGGCACGCTCATTTTCCGCGATCTCGAAAAGCCACGGGACGCGTTCATGATGAACCGAGGCCAGTACGACCAACCTGGCGAGAAGGTCAATCCGGGCGTGCCGGCGGCGCTGCCCCCGCTCAAGGCGCTGAAGAACGGAGGACGTCCCACGCGGCTCGATCTGGCGAACTGGCTCGTCAGCACGGAGAATCCTCTGGTCGCCCGGGTGGCCGTCAACCGACTCTGGCAGCAGTTTTTCGGCATCGGCCTGGTGAAGACGAGCGCCGATTTCGGCTCACAGGGCGAACCGCCCAGCCACCCCGAACTGCTCGACTGGCTCGCTGCCGAATATCAGGCCGGCTGGGACACCAAGAAACTCGTTCGCCAGCTCGTTCTGTCAGACGCGTTTCGTCGCCACGCGAAACAAACGAGCCAGGCGAAGGCCAAGGACCCCGAAAATCGCTTGCTGGCGCGTGGGCCTCGTTTTCGTCTCGATGCCGAGCAGGTACGCGACAACGTCCTCTTCGTGAGCGGCCTTGTCGATCTCACCATGGGCGGCCGCGGAGTGAAGCCCTATCAGCCGGCGAACCTCTGGGAGCCGATCGGCTATGGCGACAGCAATACGCGGTACTACCTGCAAGATCACGGCTCGGCCTTGCATCGGCGTAGCCTTTACGTTTTCCTCAAGAGAAGTGCGCCGCCGCCGTTCTTGAGCAATTTCGACGGGCCCAATCGCGAGCAACTCTGTACCGTCCGCGATCGCACCAATACGCCCCTGCAAGCGTTGCAGCTCATGAACGACATCCAGCATTTTGAAGCGGCGCGGGCCCTGGCGGAACGGACGCTCGCCGAGGGAGGCAAAGGGATCGAAGCACGCCTCGAATATCTTTACCGACTGGTGCTTTCGCGCCGCCCGGATGCCGTCACCACCCGGCTGCTCGCGAGCGCACTGGAGAAGCAGCTTGAACTTTACAAAGCCGATCCGGATGCCGCCCGTCGCGTCATTGCAGTAGGAGAATCGCGGCCCCGGAAAATCGCCCCCGACGTCGAGACCGCCGCCTGGACGATGATCGCCAATCTGATTTTGAACCTGGACGAAACTTTGAATCGGAATTGACCATGGATTCGTTTCGCGAACATCGCCTCGATCAGACTCGTCGCCAGTTCTTCGGCTCCACTGGCCTGCGCCTGGGAGGCCTCGGCCTGGCCATGCTGGGCGGACGCCCGTCAGCTGCTGCCGATTTGGATCGGGTCAACCCACCCCTGTCCGGTTTCCCCCACTTCGCCCCAAAGGCCAAGTCGCTGATTTACCTGCATATGAACGGCGGGCCGAGCCAGATCGACACCTTCGACTACAAGCCGAACCTGCATGCGTATTTTGACAAGGACTTGCCCGACAGCGTACGCCGAGGGCAGCGGATCACGACGATGACGAGTGGCCAGGCCCGGCTTCCGGTCGCCCCATCCATGTTCAAGTTCGCTCGTCACGGCCAATCGGGACTCTGGGTCAGCGAGCTCTTGCCCTACACGGCTCGCTGCGCCGATGACCTTGCCGTCGTCAAGACGGTCCACACGAATGCAATCAACCACGACCCCGCCTGCACGTTCGTCATGACGGGCAGTGAGATCCCCGGCAAACCCAGCATCGGCTCATGGCTCAGTTATGGGCTCGGCAGCGAGAGCCAGAACTTACCCGCGTTCGTCGTCTTCACTCCCTTCTGGACTTCGGGCACGGCGGCCCAGGCACTGTACTCGCGCATGTGGGCTTCCGGCTTCCTCCCCAGCAAGCACAGCGGGGTCGCCCTGCGCAGTGTCGGCGATCCGGTGCTTTACGTGCAGAATCCCCCAGGCGTGAGCACTGCGAGCAGACGAGCCATGCTGGACACTCTGGGGACCCTCAATCAAAGGACATACGAATCCCTGGGCGATCCCGAGACGCTGACCCGCATTGCGCAGTACGAGATGGCGTTTCGCATGCAGACTAGCGTACCTGCCCTCACCGACTTGGCGAGCGAAACCGCCGAAACATTGGACCTTTATGGGCCGGAAGTGCGCAAGCCGGGGTCGTTTGCGGCCAGCGCCCTGCTCGCGCGGCGGCTCGTGGAGCGAGGCGTGCGCGTCGTGCAGATTCTGCACCGCGGCTGGGACCAGCATGGCAACCTGCCCCGAGACATGAAGTCGCAGTGCCTCGACACCGACCAGCCAACGGCTGCTCTCCTGATGGACCTCAAGCGACGGGGATTGCTGGACAGCACCCTCGTGGTCTGGGGAGGCGAATTTGGTCGAACCGTCTACAGCCAAGGCACGCTCACTTCGACGAATTATGGCCGCGACCACCATCCCCGCAACTTCTGCATGTGGCTCGCCGGCGGCGGTATCAAGGGAGGAACGACCTATGGAGAGACCGACGCATTCAGCTACAACGTCGCCGAAAATCCAGCGCACGTGAACGACGTAAACGCGACCATCCTGCACTGTCTCGGCATCGATCACAATCGCTTCAACTTTAGGTTCCAGGGACTGGATCAGCGACTCACTGGCGTCGAGGAGCAACGGGTACTTCGCGAATTGCTGAACTGAATCGCAGTCCGACTGCTTAACTCGAAGTACCGCCAAGCCGACTTCTGGGCATCAGCCGTATGGTCGTCGCATTGCCCGTCGCAACGATATTCCACGCGTCCTCCGTGTTACCTGTTGCCGAACAATTCGACGACTGAAAACGGTGCATGAGAAGTTGGGTGACTGTGACGTCGCGGGCCATCGTTTGCCATAGGCAGTGCCTTCGACGTAAAGTTTCTTGCATTCAAAATGATCGGGCATAGAATCGGGTGGCGGCATAATGCACGTCGCTTTTTGCTCGAGATCCTCCGCCACGGCGACGGGCGGTGCTTGGCGCGTCCCGGCAGGAGCAGAATCTCGCCCCATTAAGCGAAATGTACTATGCTCGGCACTCCATGGCGAGACCAGAAAAGTCAGACTTCTCCGCAAAACTCAGGCTTGATGAGGTTGGCAACATGATGCACAGACCCTGGGCAATTCTACTCGTCCTCAGTTTACTTGTTGGCAACGTAACGCACCATGCCCAGGAAGCCAAGCGCGGACTGCCATGGAAGCTCCACCTGATAGACAACTCCGCTGCGGGAGCCGACGGCGCCCGCCTCATGGATGTCAACGGCGACAAGCTGCCGGACATCGCCACGGGGTTCGAGGAGGGCCATCGTGTCGGCGTCATGCTGCATCCGGGAGTTGCCAAGGTCCGTGACAAATGGCCCACGGTCACGGTCGGCAAGGTCAAGTCGCCCGAAGACGCCGTCTTCGTCGATCTCGATGGCGACGGCAATGTCGATGTCGTCAGCTGCTGTGAAGGCAAAGACAAGACCGTCTACGTGCACTGGGCGCCCACGGATCCGTCTCGCTATCTCGATGCGAGCGCCTGGAAAACTGAGCCCATTCCTGTCACCCGTGACCTGACGCAATGGATGTTCGCCCTGCCGATGCAGATTGACGGCAAGAACGGCGTCGATCTCGTCGTCGGTAGCAAGAATGACAAGGGACAGATCGGCTGGCTGGAGTCCCCGAAGAATCCGCGCGAACTGGCGGCCTGGAAGTTCCACCCGCTCCTCGACGCCGGCTGGATCATGTCCCTTGTCGCGGCCGATATGGACAACGACGGTGACCTCGATGTGCTCTTCTCCGACCGCCGCGGCAAACTCTCCGGCTGCGGCTGGCTCGAGAATCCCGGCCCTGGTCCCGCGCAGTTTAATCCTTGGAAGCACCATCGCATCGGTGACGTCGGCTATCCAGTCATGTTTCTCGACTATGCCGATCTCGACGGCGACGGCCTCAACGATGTGATCGTACCGACCTCGAACCGCAAACTGCTCATCCTGAAACGCCTCGGCAAAGACGGCAAGAACTGGCGGCAAATTGAACTTCCCTATCCGGACAAGGTCGGCACCGGCAAGGCGGTGCGAGTCGCGGACATCAATCTCGACGGCAAGCTCGACCTTGTGATCGCGTTCGAAGCCGCCACCGGCGATTTATCAGGGATTGTCTGGATGTCCTATCGCAAATCGATCTCCGATCTCGCCTGGGAGGTGCATGAACTGAGCGGTCCGCTGGGCATCAAGTTCGACTTGATTCAACTGGCCGACTTGGACGGCGACGGCGACCTAGATGTGATCAACACCGAAGAACGCGTCAAGGGCGGCGGACTGGGCGTCGTATGGTATGAGAATCCGACACGGTAGGTACTCACGGCGT
Source organism: Gemmatales bacterium (assembly GCA_038217425.1). Lineage (GTDB taxonomy): Bacteria > Planctomycetota > Planctomycetia > Gemmatales > Gemmataceae > JAIEPT01. The sequence goes on along the minus strand of JBBQPM010000129.1, from coordinate 9,523 downwards.
AACGACGCTGCCCATCGTACTCCACAGCTTCGCAGACGGAATTGATCGAAAGCATGGCGCTGGTGCCAGAGTCAAGTTGTCGCCCACTTTCTGATACTTGGCTCGGACCTAGGCCTCATGCCTCCTGGTGTCCGATATTCGCGATCGCCATGACGAGCGGCTGCATGCCGGACCGGAGTGACCAGCTCGGATCGAAGGAAGGGTTGTTGAAAGCCATGTGGTGAACATTGAAGCCGAGGTCGGCCAGGCGGTCGGCTTGCTCATCGCTCGGCCGAGCATCGCCGCTCCAATCGCCAGTGCCACGAATCTTGAGCAATTGAGCGACTTGATCGAAGCGACGAAGCTCGAACTTGAGCGGTCCGCCATTGAAATGATGAATCAATCGTGTGTTCAAATCTGCCGCCGTCTATAATCTTAAAACCCCTTTGATGAGTCGGGACAGCGTCTGCCGGTGGCGGCATCGCCCGAATGCGCGCCGGAGTTCCCATGTCCGACAAATGGCTTCGGCATTGTCCTCACGAAGTTGCAACAAGGCCGGGGGACAGACTTCGGTCGCATTCTGAACGGCATTCAAGTCCCTCGACGACCGAGCCGCGTTCCGTGACTTCATGGCCGCACTCGGTTGTCCGCATGTCGAGAGACCGAGCATCCAATCTGAGGTGGACCTCTGATCTAGTTTTGTTCGGCAGGAACCGGGTTAACTTTCGGGCGTTATAAGCGAGAAGGGCTGGGGCGACCGTGCCCTTGCCTACGCAAACTACGGAACCGGCTCAAAACAGTAGAGCGTGTTGTTGACGTTCGGGCTAAAAAAGAGCCGGCCATTGGCAGCGATCGGCGTCGTGCAGGCACGTGGCGCGAAACCCAGGCTTTGCCAGAGGATCTTGCCGCTATCAATGTCGCGAGCATACAGCCCGCTTGAACTGACGGCATATGAGATGCGTCCGGTCGTGAGGAGGACAGGCGAGCAGGAATGATCGGGACAGCCGCCGGGCGCCTCCCTGCCACTGCGGACGATCGGCTTACCGGTGGCGAGATCGCGTAGGATGCCGTGGCCGCCGTAGCCGCGAGTCACGAAGAAATCCTGCCCAAGTGCGGGATTGTGCGAATAGCTGATGTTGTCGGCCTTCCACTTGAGCGTCGCATCCTTGGCCCAGATGCAATACATCGGCGCCCCGGATTGGCCGCCGAGATAAAGCAGGCCATCGCGCGCCGACGGGCGGCCGTAACCGTGGACGTGGTATTCCTCGGTTTTCCAGAGCACCTGGCCGGTGGCAGGCTCGACAGCGACCGTGCTCCCCGGCCCGCTGCCCCAGGACAGGCCGCACGAGAAGAACATCACGCCATCCAGCACGCAGGCGCCGCCAGCCAGAGATTTTTCGCTCCCCGCCAACTCGACGCGCCAGAGCGGCTTGCCCGTGGCACGAGCTAAGCCGGTGGCGACGTTTTTCATCGGTTTGCCCTCCATCGTGATGCCGGCGACCACATCGCCAACGATGACGGGGGCCGTCCGACAAGTTCCCTGCAATGCGCCCCATGGCGTTTCCCATTTCATTTTGCCCGTCGCAGCATCGAACGCACGGAACGACGCACCGCCTTCATCCGGCTTGCGTTCGCTCAAGCGCGAGCTGCCGCGCGTCACGTAGAGGGTGCCGCGATCAAGGAGTAGTTGCTTCCAGCCGTCAATGGGTCCGTTGAGCCGCTGGCGCCAGCGGATGCGTCCCGTCGCTTGCTCGATGGCGCCGAAGGTGCCTGCTTCAGAAATGAAGTAAAGGCTGTCGTCGTCGGCGCTCATCTGTACGCGCAAATCGTGTGGCCGCATCGCCCAACGCAGGCGGAAGGGGGGCTTGAGGCGTGGATCGTCGGCACAGTTGGTATTTCCCTGGTCCATGCTGGCGACCGGAGCGCCATAGCGTTTGCCGGTCGCGGATTCGACCTTGGACCGCGGCGTGTGCAAATCGGCCATCTCGGTCGGGAGCGTGCGATTGCCTCCAGGCGCAAGGCCGTAGAGATAGCCGTCGTCGCAGCCGAAATAGACGGCGCCGTCGGCGATGGCAGGTGACGAAGCGATCGGTCGGCCGAACGGCGTCTTGAACGTGAATGGCATTGGCTTGAAGTCAGGCCATGCTCCCGATGCTTGGAGTGCGACGACATGCAGTTCACCGGCGACGGTGCCGAAGACGCAGTGTTCGCGCGTCAATGCTGGCGAAGCGATCGCGCCGGTGAAGAATCGCTGATCGAGTGAATTGTCCTTGCGAGCCGCCCATAAGGCATGCCGCGTGTCGAAGTCCCACGCATGCATGCCCATGTAGTGCGTCGGCACATAAGCGGTTGTGCCGCGCACCGCCGGCGTGGCGAAGACGGCCCACACGGAACCAGGATAACCGCTGTAGCGGAAGTCCTTCTTCGGATCGAACGAGCCGTCCGCCAGCTTGACGCGCATGAAGCCGCCGAATTGATCGGTGCCGGGATGGCCGAGATACACCCATTCGCCGCTGATTGCGGGGCCCATCGGAATGCCGGGATCTTTGCCGAGCGGCGCACGATTGCACCAGGCGAGTTTCGGCTTCGTGCCGGCGTCATCCAGACAATACAGGTCCCAGCCCATGTTGACGACGAGCCGTTTGCCGGCAACCGCGATCTCGCCGCCGGCGTAGTGCGGATCGTGAAAGCTGCCGGGAAAACCAACCGCGAGCTTGTTCGTCTTCGGATCGACATAGAGGTTGTAATGGTCCCAGCGCCAGCGTTCCTTGCCGTCGAGATCGAGGCAGTGAACAATCGCGCCGACTGATTGAAAATAGATCGAGTCGTTGGCAAAAGTCGGCGCTCCAGTGATCGGCCAGCCGGCGTCGAAACTGCGCAACAGGTTACCGGTCCTGGCGTCGAGGACATGCAATCGCCCGGCCGTGGTGCCGAAGCAAACACGGCCGTTTGCCACGCACGCTGACGAGCTGTTGCCGCCGCGTGCGTTCTTGCCGTCGGGGGAGGATCTCCAAACGATGCGATTGGCGGCCGGATCGATGCAATAGGCCGTGCCCATCTGATCGACGACATAGACTTTGCCGCCAACAATTGCCGGCGCCGTCGTGATCGCATCGTCGAGTTGCACGCAAGTCGCCAAACCGAGCGGCAACTTGAGCGATTCGTCCGCGGCATCGCCATTATGCACGCTCGAGCGCATGAACTGGGGCCAATCGGCAGACCACGCGATTGGGACACAAAGCGTGAAGGTCAGGACCAAGATCAACGATCGAGGTAGAATGCGCGAAGAGCGGCGGCGGCGCATGGGTGTCCTTTCGATTGCAGGCGAGAATAGGTAAAGGGCAATTCATCCGCGGCGGAGTTAAAGTTTCTTGGCGCTGGCTGCTACCCATAAGATCGCCGTATGGTCCGCATAACCGGTAACGACGAACTTGCCGTCTCCGCTCAGGGCGACGCTCCTGACCTCACTTTGTGCCCCGTCTGTAGATGCAACTCGAGCCGGGAGGGTTCCTGCGCGGGCGCCAGGCGCCCGAGAGCGACGAGAACCAGCAGCGTGAGCGAGCAAGAAACGCTTCGCATGGATGAACTCACTGTTGCAACTTGCTTCGAGTCATGAGGGTGCCGTCGATCAAAGCGTGGTATGATGCGAAGCGGCCGCTTTTCGGCGAAATCGCCTCGGAAGGAGCGAGATTAATGCAAGTCGTTGCGAGGTCGCCTGGCTGCATTGGCGCATCAAAACATGAAAGCGGCCCGAAAGGGCTCCCGCACGGTTTCACGGCATGAATTAAGTCGTCGTTCGCCCGGCGTCTATAGGAGAGAATATGTTGGACACTTCTATGAAAGCTCGAACCGTTACTGTTATGTGCTTCGCGACGCTGATTTATCTAGGCGGTCTCGCTACAGCTAACTACGGGGTCGGGGCCGAACCTCCGGCGCAGAAGCTCGACGTCGACGGGAAGCTCTTGCAAAACTGGATCGCGAGCTTGAAGAATAAGGACGCCCAAGTCTGCCTAAAGGCGATTGCGGACATCGGCACGCTCGGGGCCGAAGCCAAAACGGCGACGCCTGCGCTTATCGAAGCGCTGCAAGATGCCGCTGTAAGCCGAGAAGCCGCTTTAGCCCTGGGGAAGATTGGTCCCGGCGCGAAGGCCGCCATCCCCGCGCTCATTGAAGCCTTGAAGGAGAGCGGCGATCCCGACATCTACCAGGGGCGCCGCGGCCATACCGAGTATCACGTCGCGCTAGTGAAAATTGGCCCCGATGCTATTTCGCCCTTGACGAAGGCCCTTGCTCACAACGATCCCGTCGTTCGCAGTTGGGCCGCCCTCACGTTGGGCGCCTTCGGCCCTCAGGCCGCGGCCTCCCTGCCGGCGGTTCTTGATCTGCTCAAAAAGGACAAGGAGCCATTGGTTCGTATTTGCGCCGCGATGGCGGTGGGGCATTTCGGCCCGAAGACGAAAGGAACCATCCCGGCCCTTATTGCCCTCCTTGCCGACGAAGATCCAACGACCGAAAGCATCGCCCTCAGCGTTCTGGCCAGCTTCGGCGCCGCCGCAGTTCCTGCTTTGGTGGAAGTATTAAAATCCAACGAGGACGCGGTTCACGATCGCGTCCTTGTAGCACTGGGGCAGATGGGGGCGCACGGGCAACTCGCGGCGCCGACATTGCTCGACCGGTTGCAACAGGAGAAAACAGAGATAAAGCGTATCACACTCGCCGCCACGCTATTCCGCGTCGACGCAAAGACTGCCCCCTTAGCCGCGTCTGTTCTCATCGAAGTCTTAAGCAGTAAGGACGAGTTTGTCCGAAATGCCGCCATTGGGGCGATCGCCGAGATGGGGCCGGCGGCCCACTCGGCGATCCCGGCGCTCATCCGCGAAATCGTGGACGGCAACGTTTCACTCCCCCGGGGCGCCGCGATTGCTGCGCTCGGTGAGATAGGGCCGGCGGCAAAGTCGGCGGTCCCGGCCCTGGTGGAATCGCTGAAGGACAAGGAACTGATCGGCGTCGCCGCCCAAACGCTGGGAAAGATCGGTCCCGAAGCAAAAACGGCTGTTCCGACGTTGCTCAAACTCGTAGTTGATCCAAGCGCTCCCCGCAGCCTTGCGGTAGCTCTAGCCTTGGTCCGTATCGATTCCAAGGCGGCAACCCCAGCGATTTCCGTGTTGGTGAACGGTTTAAATGGCTCACGTTCCGAGTGTGTCGATGCGTGCGCCGCTCTGGTAAAGATCGGCTCGCCCGCGGTTCCTGCCTTGTGCCAGGCGATGGGAATGGGCGGGGTACTTGGCGGGAACGCGGGTTTCACGCTCAGCAGCATTGGCATGCCGGCGGTTCCCGCGTTGATCGACGCGCTTCGGGATCCCAAACCTGAAACCCGTCGCGCCGCCGCGGGAGCGTTGGGTAGGATGCGCTCGCAGGCAAAGGCATCGGTATCAGCTTTGGCCGAAGCGCTCGCCGACAAGGACGCTGAGGTTCGCAATCTGGCAACGGATGCGTTGGGTTCGATCGGCGAAGAGGGAGTACCAGCGCTTGCGCAAGCACTAAAAAGCATGGACCGCGAGGTTCGCAGGCGGACTGCGTACACGCTCGGAGAAATGGGTCCGGCAGCCAAAGCCGCCGCACCTGCGTTGCTCGCGGCCTGGAAGAATGCAAACCCCGAGGATTCCCGGGCAGCGGGTCTGGCACTCAAGAGAATTGATCCCATAGCCGCGCAGCAGGCGGGGATAAAGTGACCCTCCCCAGAAGTTTTTCAAGACGTTGTTTGAGTCGGACCTGTAACGCCTCCCCTTCGCGATCGACGACCATCGCCATCGTGGTGCTTATTACGGCCTCCGGCCGACTCACACGAATGTTCTTGGCGGCGGTCTCACCTGCCAAAATCGACATCGCTCTGCAGGCGTTGAAAAGACTGGAGGCCGATCATGCGGAGACTCGCAAACAATGGGACCTGCAACTGCAGCGCGCCGAGTATGAAGTCGAACTGGCCAAGCGCCGCTATGAATCCGCCGATCCCGCCAACCGTTTGGTGGCGGGCGAATTGGAAAGTCAGTGGGAGGCGAAACTGCAACAGCACGACCAACTCCAACGCGAGCGCGAAGAGATGGAGCGCAAGCAAATCCAACCTCTGGGTGAAGCCGATCGCCAACGCATCAAGGAATTGACGACCAACCTGGAGCAGGTGTGGCACGCGCCGACGACATCGATGGCCGAGCGAAGGACGTTGCTTCGCTTCCTGATCAAGCGAGTCTATCTCGATGGCGTCACCGAGGAGGGCAAGATTCGCATCGACGTGGAATGGCACACGGGCGCCCGCACCACGACCACGATCGATAGACTCCAGGTCGGCGTCTGGGCGCCGAAGACTCCGGCCGCCGCGGTGGAGCGCATTCGAGAACTGCGCGGCGAGGAACTCGATTACCACGCGATTGCCGTACGTCTCAACGACGAAGGATTCCGTTCAGCCAAGGGCCTGGATTATGACGATAGGGTGGTGGGCTACATTGCACGCACGCGCGGCTGGGGACACAAACCAGGCAAGTCGGACAAGAACGGCAAATCCTGAAAGTCGAACTCGCGCAATATGAAAGAGGTTACTTGAGACCCAGCAACAACCGATCATTGAAATCGGTCGGATCGTAAAGCCCATCCTGATCGGCCAGCAAGGTCCGAAAGATGGCGCACAACTCCAGCAGTTGATGCCAATCCTTGTTCGAACGCGCTAGCCGGCTCATCTCCAGGCCAAAGATGATGCCGACATGATCCAGGCTCACCTCGGCGAGCAGATGTTGAAATTCTCTGACTCTACCGGATTGCGGGTGAAGGCTGGCGGCGTCCCATGAGCGACGCGGAAACCTGTAGGTTTTCGAGCCAACCTTCGCAGTAGCGTTTGCCGCTCAAACGATGAGCGGGACTTTGATGTTCGCGTACTTTGCCACTGCGCTTCGCGAACGGTCGGAAGTTCGACAAGAGCGCCCAGCCTCGCAGGCGCCTCTGCGAAGCGGCTTGGTGTCCATGTAGACCTCGACCCGCGTACGCCAGCCGATGCATCCGGTTCATCGGCCAATCCACCGAATTGCTCGTACGTCGACAATCCGGGTGATCGTAGGCTACCCTATATTCCTCGGTCCGCTTCCACAGTTTGGCCGCCATCTCACGTACCGATGTCGTCCACGTTTGCGACTCGAACCACGCTCGAAACGCCTTCATGCGACTGCGGAATTCCTCGGCGGTTTTGGCCCAATAGACCTGTTTGGGGCGAAACAGTCTGGTCGGCACGACCGTACGCGATCCGAAACGATTGCCCGAACACATCGCTGCCGACGAGCACCATGTCGATTGGAACGGCGCGAAAGGCTATGTCGCCACCACGGCGGCGGACGGTTGCATCCTCGGCGTCGGCCCGACGGATCCAGCGACATCGAGACGCTGCAAACTGAAATTGCCGCCTGGTCAACCCGTCTCAACCAGAAGCAACGCATTGGCTGGTCATGCAACTCAATTCGCACTCTGCCATGTTGAGCCAACTGCCGTGCTTGGGGGTGTAGACGAAGTCGATCCGCCGCACGTAGTCGCGGGCCTTGCTCGGACGGGAATGCTTCGTAGAACGCCCCCTTGGAGTGACGCCTCCCGTCGCCCTTCTCCAGGAAAAGCGCGAGCGCCTTGACCGCCGCCAACTCCGTGGGCGGGGACGGCATGTCGCCCACCGTCTGTCGGATCCCTTCGTCTCTCTTGAGAGCCTCAAAAGATGCGCGGGAACAGCTTCGCCTTGGCGCCCGAGCGATACTCGTGGGCAGCAACTTGTCCCCTACCGTCGCCAGCACGAAGCTCATGCCGAAGCCGGCCGAAAGCTCCGACTGCATCATCAAGGACGCGAACGGATCCAGAGACGAAAAGGAGAGAGGATGCGCCTTCGCCTCGACATACGCATCAAGGACATGCGGCAGCATCGCCTCGGCCGACGCCTTCGTCGGATGCTTTTCCAGAACGGCCGCCAAAGAACGTCGCGCGACGTCGGCGACCGTATCGTCCCGCAGCGCTTCCCCCAGCTTCGGAATAGCCGACACGCCCCAGCGGTGCAGTTGCTCAAACACTTCGCGCCGAACTACGCGCGGCGTCTTCTTGTCGGCGAGGAGGGCGACAAGCTCTTTGAAGAGTCCGCCATCTCGCGCCCCAATCCGGCCCACCGCCTGGATTGCTCGTCGCCGAACCTCGTCGTCAGCGTCGCTCGTTGCCAGCTTCAGCAACCGAGGCGTGGCGCCTTTCGCCTCGTGGCCGATGAGCCCCAAGGCCCAGACCGCATCCTGCCGCACCAGTTCGTCCTCATGCGCAAGCAACTTCTCCAACGGCTTGACCGCAACCTTGCCGATTTTGCCCAGGGCGACGCCCGCGAGAACATGGGTCTCGTCGTCAAACGAAGTCAGCAGCCCCGCCAGCTTCTCCGCCGCCTCCGGCGCTAGTTCGGCCAGGCGCATCAACGCCTCGAACCTCGCCTCGCGCTCCTTGCTGTCCAGCTTTTCAAGCAACCGATTCAGGCCGTCCTGCGCTTGAACCGGCGCAACGGCGAGAAGAAGCCCCAGCGTCAGTAGAAAGTATTGGTGCCTCATGAGCTGCAAGTGATGTTATCCGCGACTGTGCAATGTGTCCTGGTAGTAGCGCAGCACGTCTTTTGCGGATGCGTCGGTGAGAAAGGTCAGATGAAATGATCAGACTGATGTTGTCAAACTGCTGGAGTCAATTCTCCATCAACCCCGCCAACTCTTCTCGCAACCGCGCCAGCACCTTCGATTTGGCCGCGTAAACGGTGCCGACACTGACGCCATATTCGCCCGCTACCTCGTTGGCGTCTCGATTGGCGACGACGTACGCCTGGAAATACTGCCAGGTGCTAGGCGGGAATTCTGGTTCGAGGATGTGCAGCATTTGCTGCACGAGTTGCCCACGGTACTCATTATCGTCGATCTTGCTGTCGCCGCCTTTGGCGGGAAAGTCGAAGATGCCGTCGACCATCGGCAGTTGTTTACGACGCCGCGTTTCCCGGTACTTGTTGAGCGTCAAGGTACGCAGCCAGCCTCGGAAAGTGCCGTCCTTGCGGTAGTTGAAGCTCGGCAGCTTGGCGACGAGGACGAGGAAAACCTCCTGGATGAGATCGGCCGCGTCGGCATCGGAGAGCCCCATGCGCCTCAGCCAGTAGTACAGCAGCGGCGTGTAAAGTTCAGCGAAGCGCGACCAGGCTTCCTGCTCGTTCGGATTGCGGAGGCGCTCGAGAAGAGTACCGGATGTCGTGTGCATGGAGGGCGAGCCAAGCAGTTGGGCGGACACGGGAACGCTCCTTATTGTATAAAGCCGCTTGCCAACCTGCACTAGCGCAGTGTCACATGTTGATCGATGACATGAGGGGGACAGAGCCGAATGGCATCAAGTTAAGCCGCAACATTCTGCTGGGATAGCTGCTTACGAAGTTCGGCTCGAGGTTTGTTCATCAGTGCGTACTCCTTCATTCTCCGCTTTAGCACTCTTGGCTCCACGCGGTAAGGACGGGGCTTGT
>JBBQPM010000128.1:0-19583 GCA_038217425.1 Gemmatales bacterium | reverse complement strand
GTGCCCAGATCGATGCCGATGATTTTTTCTTCAGCCATGGTTTTCGTTCCCTTTTCAATGGTGAGAGCCGGGCGTTTCGCGAGAAATGAAGATTGCCGCCCCGCTCCCAAGCCTCTTCCGGAATGTTTTCTAATGAAATTGTGAACAAATGCTCTAAACGACTGCCAAGTTCCGCGGGCTCCTCAATAGAGCAATTCGCATGCCAGGGATTGGTAAGGGTGAAGTAGTCGTTGTAAAGTCCATGCCAATAGAAAGTTACGCTTCGAATTCGGAATCTCGCACGGTGTGCGGCCCGGATTGACGCCGCAGCTGCATGTCATTTTGACAGTCGCGAGGAATCGAGGAGAAAGCGCGTTGGAACGGCCCGGGATCAGGGGTTGGGACGAATTTTTTGGCCTGTAAAGCGCGGAAAGCGAGCATTCTGCGGCCGAGTTAGTTGACACCGCGTAGTCACCTAACTAAATTGACGATGCATTCGTGCTCAAGTAACCCCTGCACGGAACAACTATTTATGGCGCGCAAAGAATCGGAACCGCTCACTCCCGCGAAGGCTCAGGCCCAGCTCAAGAGCTTACGAACCAGCATCGACAAGCTCGATCTGCAGATCCTCAAGCTCATCAACGAACGCGCGGGACTCGCCAGCGAGATCGGCCGAATCAAGAATGAGCAGGGCGCCGACGTCTTTAGCCCCGCGCGCGAAGAAGAAGTCTACAAGAACGTCCTGGACGCCAACAAGGGCCCTTTCCAGGAAGTCACCATCCGCGCGATCTACCGCGAAATCATGAGCGGGGCCCGGGCGTTGCAGAAGACGGTCAAGGTCGCATATCTAGGCCCCGAATACAGTTACAGCCACCTCGCCGCCGTCGAACGCTTCGGCCAGGCGGTCGAGTTCATGCGCGTCGGCTCAATCTCGTCCGTGTTCGAGGAAGTCAATCGCTTGCACGTCGACTTCGGCGTCGTGCCGCTGGAGAATTCGACCGACGGCGGCATCACCGACACGCTCGACATGTTCATGCGGATTCCGCAACTCAAGATCTGTGCGGAAGTTCGGCTCAAGATCCACCACAATCTGCTCGCCAACTGCGAGCAGGAGCAGATTCGCCGGGTCTACAGCAAGCCGCAGGCGCTGTCGCAGTGCCGAAATTGGCTGAGCAAGAATCTCCCGCACGCGGACATCAAAGACGTTTCGAGCACGGCGGTCGCGGCACAGCTCGCCGCGCAGGAGCCCGGCGCCGCCGCCGTCGCCAGTCGGCAGGCCGCGGTCAAGTACGGGCTGCGCATGATGTTTACGGACATCGAGGACTTCCCGCACAACGAAACCCGCTTCGCGATCATCGGCAAGCAGGACAACGGCAAGACCGGCGCCGACAAGACCTCGCTGATGTTCAAGGTCGCGCACAACCCCGGGTCGCTGGTCGACGCCCTGGAGATCTTCAAGTCCAACAAGCTCAACCTGACCTGGATTGAGTCGTTTCCCGCCAAGACTGGTAAACAAGAGTACATCTTCTTTGTCGACTTCGAAGGGCACAACGAAGACCCGAAGGTCAAGCGCGCCCTGGGGACGTTGGCGGACAAGTGCGAACAGCTCAGCGTGCTGGGTTCGTTCCCGATCGCCACGGTCAGTTGACGTGGATCTCGCATCGCTCCTCGCGGAACGCATGGCCCGGGTCGAACAGCGCGTCAGCGCCGCCTGTCAGCGGGCGGGGCGCCATCGTTCGGAGGTCGCCGTTCTCGCGGTCACCAAGACGCTCTCGTTGGAGACGACCGCACAACTTCCGAGCCTGGGAATGTCGGTCCTGGCGGAGAATCGGCCTCAAGATCTCTGGAAGAAGGCCGCCGCCATTCCCGGCGCCGCCTGGCATCTCATCGGGCATTTGCAGCGCAACAAGATCGAGCGGACGCTGCCGCTGGTGCAGTGCATCCATTCCGTCGATAGCGTCCGCTTGCTCGAGGCGCTCGACGCCGAGGCGGCCAAGCAAAACTTGAGCGTGCCGATCTTGCTCGAAGTCAACGCCAGCGGCGAAGCGAGCAAGCATGGCTTCACGCCGAAAGAAGTCCCCGATCTCGTGCCGACGCTTGAGAAAATTCGGCACCTGCAGATCCGCGGCCTGATGACGATGGCGGCCTACCACGCCGACGCGGAGGAATGTCGGCCCACGTTTACATTGCTACGCAAGCTGCGCGACAAGCTGCGCAAGAAGTGGCCCGACTTCCAGGAGTTGTCAATGGGCATGACGAACGATTTTGAAGTCGCCATCGAAGAGGGGGCGACGATGGTGCGTTTGGGGACGGTATACTTCGAGGGGATCAAGTGACGAAAAACATACCCTGCCAAACTTTAGGGAGAGATTGAGATTTTCTTCTCCTGTAGGCGATCTCTTCCTTTGCTCGTTAAGCCGGGCGTCATGATCGCCGCGACGGTCCGAAGCCCCTTTAGCGCGAGCAAATCTTCCACCGCCCCATCGTCAATGTTCGTTGCTGACAAATCGAGTTGCGCCACGCTGTCCAAAGGAAGAAGGAACTTGATTCCTTGGTTGCTGACGCTGGTGCCAGCCAAGCGCAGCGACTTAAGGACTTTGAGCTGTGCCAGCTTTTCAAGCCCTTTGTCGCCGACAGAACTGAAGTTAAGGTCCAAATGCTCGAGATGCGTGCATTTGGCCAAGTATTCGCAATCCTTGTCGGTGACCTTGTACCCATCAGCCTCAAAGACTCGAAGCTCGAGCCAGGAGGCATCGAAGCACTCTGCAACCGTTGGACGTTTGGCTTCCCCCACAGCGGGGGACACGCGGCCCTTTGTCAGCTTCGTCAAGTCTTTCGTAATCAAGGCCATGCCCGAAGGCGTGATCCATGTTCCATCGACATGAAGCGTTTCTAGATCTTTCATCAGCCGAAACACTGCTGTCGACCGGTTGGTGATATCCGTGCCGCCTAAATTCATCCACCGCATTTTGGTGGCTTGGGAAATATTCAACAGCCCCTTGTCTGTTACTTTTCGGCAGCTGGCAATGCTAAACCCCCTCAACTCTTTTTGACCCTTGAGATGCTCTAATGCGACGTCGGTGACTATTTCGTCACCGTGTAGATAGATTGCATCGAGCTTGGGCAATTCTCGCAGTATCTTCAAGCACTCGTCGGGCACGTTCGAAAAGCCGATCTCCCTCAGGCTGGGAAGTTTCTTAATCAAGGAGACGTTTTCCCAACCGGACTTCCATATCATCTCGTTGATCCAGATCCGTAAACCCAGGTCCTTAGGATCTGGCGGCACGTCGAGGAATGAAAGGTAAAGAGACCCATAACTGACCTGTGCGCCATGCCGCTTCAGCTCCTGAATGACTTCTTTTTCGGTCATCGCAGGTTGACCGAGAACGAGAGTCGAAAGCAATAGCGCAAAATTCATTTGAGCTTGGGGTTAAAGACTCAATGTGAAAGCCGTTTATAGGTCTCTTTCAGGGGATCAAATTGAACGAATCATCGATTACTTCGAGACATACCCGCCATCGACGACCAGTGCTTCGCCCGTGATGTAACTGCCGGCGTCGCTGCCCAACAAGAGCGCCGGACCGACCAGTTCCTCGGGCGCCCCCCAGCGATTGAGCGCCGTCGTGGCCGCGAACTCCGCCTTTTCGGCGGGCGACAGAAGCTTGCCCGGCAGATCCGTCAGAAACGGCCCTGGGCAGATACAGTTCACCGTGATGCCGAACGGTCCCAGATCCAGAGCGCTCGCCTTGGCGAAACCGATGAGCGCCGCCTTCGTCACCGAATAGGCGTTGCGTCCCGCCTTCGAGACGATGCCCATGATCGACGAAATGTGGATGATGCGCCCCCACTTCCGCGCCTTCATCTGCGGCACCAAGGCCCGCGTCAATACCATGATCGAGTTCAGGTTCAGCTCCATGATGCGGTCCCAATCTTCGTCCTGGATGACGTCGATCGCCTGCGGCGTGTTGCTGCCGGCGTTGTTGACGAGGATGTCGACGCGTCCCATCTTGGCCACCGCCGTCTCCGCCAATTTCACGACTTCGGGGCGACTGGTCATGTCCGCGACGATGTAGATCCCCTTGCGGCCCGTCCCCTCAAGGATCTCCGCGAGCGCCGGCTTGAGAATGTCTTCGCTGCGGCTGGAGATGACGATATCCGCCCCCGCCTCGGCGTAGCCCCGCGCCATCGCCTTGCCCAAACCTTGACTTCCGCCCGTCACCAGGGCGACTTTGCCCGTCAAATCAAACTGTTTGCTCGCCATGATTTCCCTTCCCGTTAAGTGCTGAGATTGAACCTCATTAGTCTATCGCCGAGAGATTGAGTTTCACGCCTAAAACCCCATATTTTCCAAAGATTTAGGGCGATTCTGCACTTGTAAACCCGGCCCTGCGATCCTACCATTTCAGCATCCAAGCACGTGAAATCTCAACCATCAGGAGACAGCTATGAAAGGCAATCCCCAAGTCATCGACGCCCTCAACGCGGCCCTCACCATCGAACTCACCGCGATCAACCAGTACTTCATCCAGGCCAAAATGTGCAAGAACTGGGGCTATCTGAAGCTCGGCAAAAAGCACTATGAAGAATCGATCGGCGAAATGCGCCATGCCGAAAAGCTCATCGACCGCATCTTGTTCCTGGACGGCGTCCCCGAAATCGCCCGCTACGACGTCATCCGCGTCGGCACCACCGTGGTCGAGCAATTCGAGTACGATTTGGCGCTGGAGACCAAGGGGGTCAACGCTTACAATGAGACCGTTGAGCTATGCACGAAGCTCAAAGACAACGGCTCGCGCGAACTCATCGCGCCGATTCTCGTCGAATCGGAAGAGCACGTCGATTGGCTCGAAACGCAGCTGAGCGTTATCAAGGCCATCGGTCTGGAGAATTACCTCGCCGAGCATCTTGGCGACGACGACGACGGTAAACACTAAACAGGATCGCCGCTTGCGGCTTAGCGCAACAGAACACGGCGCCAAGCCGCAAGCGGCAAACAGGAGTCTTTCGATGGTTCGCACTTCGATGTTGCTCGCGCTACTGCTCCCCGCTTTCGCCTCCGCGCAAGCTCTCCAGGTCACCGCCTGGAAACGTCCCGACGGCGCCAGCGGCAAGCCGGTCGCCTTCGAGCAAAAGCTCGATCCCAAGCAGACCGCGATCATCGTTTGCGACATGTGGGACACGCACCACTGCTACAACGCCGTCGTCCGCGAAACCGAGCTGGCGCCGCGCATGAACCTACTTTTGGAAGAAGCCCGCAAACGGGGCGTCTTCATCATTCACGCCCCCAGCAGCTGCATGGACGCTTACAAGGACCATCCGGGCCGCAAGCGCGCCATGAGCGCCCCCAAAGTCGCCAAGCAACCCTTTGGCATCGATCAGTGGTGCTACAAGATCCCGTCCGAAGAAAAGGGCGTCTACCCCATCGATCAAACCGACGGCGGCTGCGATTCCGATCCCGTCCAACAGAAAGCCCACGAAGAGAAGCTCATCAAAATGGGCCGAAATCCCAAGGCGCCCTGGAAGTCGCAGATCGACGTCCTCCGGATCGACGCCGAGAAGGACGCCATCAGCGACTCGGGGTTCGAAATCTGGAATCTGCTCACTGATCGCAAGATCGACAACGTCATTCTCGTCGGCGTGCATACGAATATGTGCGTATTGGGCCGGCCGTTTGGACTTCGGCAAATGGCCAAGAACGGCAAAAACACGCTGCTGGTCAGCGACATGACCGACACGATGTACAACCCCGCGCGGAAGCCGTTCGTCTCACATTTCGAGGGGACTCGGCTCATCGTCGCGCATATTCAGGCGTACGTCTGCGCGACGACGACGTCGGACCAAATCCTAGGGGGCAAAGAGTTTCGCTTCAAAGGCGACGAGGCGAAGTAGCCCGCGCGAACCCGACGTTCGCAAACTCTGTCCGATGTTTATGTTTTTTCCCTTGAATGTGTGCGGCGTGCCCCTATAAACTTCATCTACGTCGCACACCAGTTGCGGGTGTAGCTCAGTGGTAGAGCGCCACGTTGCCAACGTGGCTGTCGTGGGTTCGAGCCCCATCACCCGCTCTCGGATCGGCCGAGAAGTTTGGGATTGCGAGGTCATCCTCTCTTTCCCACTCTTCTCGGCTTTTTGTACTTCCAAGGGATTCCCATCATGTCTACCGAAACCAAGCCCGAAGAACCCCACGTCCACGGCCCCGATTGCGAGCACGAACATCCCGCGCATGGCGAGCCCGCGCACGGCGAACCCGGCCACGTCCATGGCCCCGACTGCGATCACGACCACGACGGCGAAAAGCCCCCCGAAAAACTCAAGCAGAGCGTCGTCATCACCAATGTCGGACCCTGCCGAAAACATATCAAGGTCACCGTCGAACGCAGCAATATCGACCAGCTCATGGACGAAAAGGTCAAGGGGCTCGTCGGCGACTCGTGGGTTCCCGGCTTTCGTCCCGGCAAGGCGCCCAAGCAGGTCGTCATTCGCAAGTTCAAAAAGCAGATCCTCGAAGAGATCCGCGGCCAAATCCTCTACGCCAGCCTCGAACAGATGGCTGAGGAGAACGACGTCGCGCCGATCAGTCCTCCGAATCTCGACGTCGAGAAGCTCGTCATTCCCGACGAAGGCGACTTCATCTACCAGTTCGAAGTCGAAGTTCGTCCCGAGTTTGAACTCCCCGATTACAAGGGCCTGAAGCTGCGCAAGCCGGTCCGCAATTTCACCGACGAGGATCTCGCCAAGGAAGAGAAACGCTTCCTCAGCCGGTACGCCCAGCTCATTCCGAAGGAGGGCGCCGCCGTCAAGGGGGACACGCTCATCTCGGACATCGCCACCACGCTTGGCGAGCGCGAGTTCGGCAAGGTCCAGGAGATCGCCCTTAACGTCGACGACACGCTGGCATTCAAGGACGGCGTCATCCGGAACTTCGGCGACAAAGCCGTCGGCGCCAAGGCGGGGGATGTCCTCGACTTCGATTACGTGCTCGGCGATTCCGTCGCCGACCCGTCGCTGCGCGGTCAAACCGCCAAGATGAAGATCACCGTCAAGGACGTGAAGGCGACCCGCTTCCCCGAACTCGACGAAAACTTCCTGGGCAAATTCGAGCTGACCTCCGTCGATCAATTCCGCGAACGGCTGCGGCAAACGCTCGACAGCCGACTCGAGTACGCGCAAAAGCAGTCGATCCGCGATCAGATCCTCGAAAAGATCGCCGCTTCCAGCACGTGGGATTTGCCGCAAGACATGCTGCATCGCCAGGCCCGCAAATCGCTGGCGCGCAAGGTCATGGAAATGCGCGACTCCGGCATGCCCGAGGACGAAATCAAATCCCGGCAGCGGATGCTCGAGCAGAACGTCCTCGAGAACACCAAGATCGCTCTTAAAGAGCACTTTGTGCTGCAGAAGATTGCCGAGGTCGAGAAAATCGATATTCAGAAAGACGATGTCGAAGCCGAGATCGAGCGCATTGCGGCCCAGACGGGCGAATCGGTCCGCAAGGTACGCGCCCAACTCGAGCGGGAAGACATGATGGAGACGCTCGCCGCCCAGCTCATCGAGCGCAAGGCGCTTGAGCTTATCCTCAACACCGCTGAATTCGAAGAGGTGGTGATCGAGGAAGAGAAGCAAGTTTCGAATATCGAGACGCAAACGGTGCCCGGCGAGTTGCAGGATCCGACCGCGGTGCCGCCGGAGGCGAAGCCGGAATAGTTTGCCGATTCGTCCCCGTCGCCGCTTTCGGCTTAGCGCGCTAAGCCGAAAGCGGCGAGTTCGTTTTCCCCCTTGTCAGCCCTTCTACAATGTGAGTACCTGAGCCCCCATGTGATCGGAAGGAACACACCCCATGCAACTCGCACGTCCGCCGTTTTTCGAACCGCAAGCCAGCCGCCGAGATTATGCCCGCCAACGCCAGATGACGCTGGGCGATCTCCTCCTCGAGAATCGTATCGTCTTCCTCGGCAGTTCTCCCGAGACCGGAGGCCAGGCGGCCATCACCGATTATCTCGCCAACATCACCATTCAAAAGCTCCTGTTTTTGCAGTACGAAAATCGCGTTCAGGAAATCCACTTCTACATCAACTGCCCTGGCGGCTCCGTTACGGCGACGCTGGCGATCTACGACACCATGCAGTTCATGGAATGCCCCATCGCGACCTACTGCATGGGCATGGCGGCATCCGGCGCGGCGGTCATCCTCGCTTCCGGCACCAAAGGCAAGCGTTTCGCGCTGCCCAACTCCAAGGTCATGATTCACGAACCGTGGGGCGAGGTCGGCGGGCAAATCAGCGACTTTGAAATTCAGGCCGGCGAAATCGAGAAGGATCGCCACCGCCTCAACGAAATCATGTCGCGCCATACCGGCCAAACGGTTGAACGCATCGCCAAGGAAACCGACCGCGATCGCTACTTCACCGCCCTGGAAGCCAAGGAGTTCGGGCTCGTCGACGACGTCATTCAGAAGATGCCCGCGGAAAGTAAGTAGGCAGACACTCTTGTCTGCTCTGACAAGCGGCAGACAAGAGTGTCTGCCCCACCCGTAACGATCCTACCAAATATTCTCAATACCCGGGCGGTTTCGAGCCGATAATGCTTCGGAGCCCCGGAAGGGAGCGATGCTATGCCGCTGATTCCGATGGTGGTTGAAAGTACCGGCCGCGAAGAACGTGCGTACGACATTTACAGTCGGCTGCTGAAGGATCGCATTATCTTCTTGCAGGGACAGGTCAACGACGAGAGCGCCAATCTCGTCGTTGCACAAATGTTGTTCCTGCATTTTGACGATCCGAAAGCCGACATTCACTTGTACATCAACTCGCCCGGCGGGTCGGTGTACGCCGGGCTGGGCATTTACGACACGATGCAGTTCGTCACCTGCGACGTGGCCACGTATTGCCTGGGCATGGCCGCGAGTATGGGGGCGTTGCTCCTGACCGCGGGGGCCAAGAATAAGCGGTTCGTGTTGCCGCACTCGCGGGTGATGATCCATCAGCCCCTCTCGGGCATGCAGGGGACGACGACGGAGATCTTGATTCGGCTCAAGGAAGGTCAACGGCTCAAGAAGATGCTCAACGAGATCATGAGCCACCACACGGGCAAGCCGATCGAGCAGATCGAGAAGGACACGGATCGCGACAACTGGTTGGCGGCGGAAGAAGCGGTCGCCTACGGCCTGGTCGATCAACTGCTGACGCGAGCGCCGGCATCGATCGCCAAGGGCGAGAAGACGTAAGCGTTTTGGAGTTCGCAGCGCAAGCAAGGGTCGGCATAAATCCTTGCTTGCGCTGCGGGCTTGAGTCACTTAAGGAACACCATGAAGGCAGGATGCCGACTTTTGCTGCTACTGCTTTGCGTCTCCGGCTGCCGAACCGGCGGATCGGACGTTCTCGAGAACGAGCTGCGCAAGAAAGACGTCCAGTACCGCGAACTCCTCGACGACTTCACTTCCACCGAAGCCCGCAACGAAACCCTGCAGCGCGAAAACGAAGCCCTGCGCAAGGGCGCCAAGATCACTCCCGAACAGGCCGCCGCCACCTTCGGCGTGAAAAACGTCACCCTCGGCCGAGGCACCGGCGGGATCGATGAAGACAAAAAGCCCGGCGACGAGGCCATTGTCGTCGTCGTCGAGCCGCGCGATCACGACGATCACGTCATCAAGGTCAATTTCACGCTCGAAGTCCTGGTGCTTGAGATCAGCCCGCAAGGCGTCAAATGCCCCATCGGGTCGTGGTCGATCGGAGCGGAGGAACTTCGCAAGGCATACAAGCAATCGCTGTTCAGCACCGGCTATCAGGTGACGTTGCCGTGGAAGCTGTTGCCTCAGTACGAAAACTTACGGGTGGCGATTCGGTTTAAGTTGCCGGACGGCCGAATTTTCGATGCGGACAAGGACGTGAAGGTGAAGCTGATCCCGGGGGCGGCGCTGCAGCGTCAGACCGAGCAACCGCAGTTTTTGCCGGCGCCGTCGAGCGAGGGGCCAGGGACGCTCGGCATCCTGCAAGCCTCCTACGCCTTCCCCGCGCCGCAGCGCCCGGCGTCCATCCCGCGTCCGCGCCCCGCCTCGCTCGACGGCTCCGTAACCATTGGCCGAGCCACGCCACTACCCGATCCCGAGGACGAATAACGGCGCGGAAGTTGTACGCTCTATCTCCGTTACATCCATTCTGCCGCCCTTGAGGGTTGTGCCGCACGTGGGACGCAATTCGGTGCGAATTGTAATTTTTTCCCTTTAGATTCGGCCTCGGACCGTTTCATCGGGTAAACTTACAGCATATCGTTCGCACTCCGAGATGACATCCCATGGCTGTTCTCACACAAAGCTTGAACCCCACGCCCCATGCCCAACGCTTCGGGGAGCCGCAACTGCATACTGACGGCGACGTGCTGTCGCTCGCGTTTGCGCCGGACGGCTCGCTCTGGTCCGTCGAGGAGCCCGGCATCCTGCGGCACTGGAACGTCAAGGCCGGCTCGCAACTGGATTGGCATCCGCTCAGCGATCTGGAATCGCACTGGTGCTTCAGCAAGGACGCCCGCATCCTCGCGTCCGCCAGCAACGACATCACGCTCTGGGACGCCTCCTCGGGACACATTCTAACTGCGTTCTCGCAGGAATCGTGGGTCTCCGCGCTGGCGTTTCATCCCGATCCGTCGTTCCTGGCGGCCGGGCACGATGATGGTTCCGTCTGCCACTGGGATTCCACGAGCCATAAAGACCTTCTTTATTTCCGCTATCACAAACGGCCGATCAGTGCGCTCGCCTACAGTCCCGACGGCACCCGGCTCGCCGTCGCCAGCGAAGACAAGGTGATCTCGATCTGGGACACGGTGAAGGGGGGCATTCTGGGAACGCTGCGCGGGCACACCGATCGTATCCCCGCGCTCGCCTGGCATCCGATCCATCCCTGGCTCGTTTCCGCCGGGTGGGACACGACGGCGCGGGTGTGGAACACGCTCGATTTCGAGCCGCTCATCCTGCTCAACAGCCATGCCGGCCAGGTCTCCGCGGTCGGTTTCAGCAAGGACGGAAAGCTCCTCGCCTGCGCCGATTCCAAGAATCAGATTCATCTATGGGACTTCGACGCGCGCAAAACTCGCCATGTGCTGACCGGGCCCGAAGGCGAGATTCGCTCGCTCGCCTTCAATAGCGACGGCAGCCTGCTTGCGGCCAACGGCGATCGCTTCATCCACGTCTGGGAAACCGCCAGCGGCAAGGTCGTCTCCGGGTCCAAACCCAGAACCACGAGTCAGCACGCCCTGGCCGTCCATCCGCACGGCCAGCAGTTCGTCAGCAACACGGCCGGGCTGGCGACGCGCGTCTGGGACGTCGCCCGCGGCAACGTGAGCCGGGTGCTCGAAGATCAACTGCCGATCTACGGCCTGGCCTGGTCCGGCGACGGCAAACTCATCGCCGGGGCCGCCGTCGACAAGGTCCGGCTGTGGAACGCCGACGGCACGCTCAAGATCGATCTCGAAGGCCCGCAAGATCCCACCACCGTCGTCGCCTTCGCGCGAAACGGCAACCTGCTCGCCTCGGCCAGCGGTTCCGCCACCGAAGTCTGGGTCTGGAACACCGACGACGGCGAACCGGTTTTGCTGATCCCCGACGCCCTCGACGGCTGCGTCGTCGAAGCCCTGGCGTTTCATCCCGCGGGCAAGTTCCTGGCGGTCGGCGGCATCGACTACCTCGCCACCGGCGGTTCCGGCGGCGCCCTGTCCCTCTGGGATCTCGACGAACGCGCCGAAATCGCCACCCTCGGCGAAGGCACCACCTGCGTCGCCTTCCATCCTTCCGGCAAGTCCCTCGTCTCCGCTACCCTCGATCATCTCGTCTGTTCCTGGAGTGCCGACAAGCTGAACTTGCTCCTGGAAATGTCCGGCCACGACGGCCCCATCCGCTGCCTCGCCTTCAGCCCCGACGGCGTTTGGCTGGCGAGCGCGGGCGATGATCAGACGCTCAGGCTCTGGAACGAAAAAGGACAGGAGAAAGCGATCTTCGAACTCGAGAGCAAAGTGACGTCGCTCGCATTCTCGGCCGACGGCCAATATCTCTTCACCGCCAACGCCAACACGACATGCTACCAGTTCAAGGTCGCCGACCTCGTGGCGAAGATTCGGTAACGAGCCATGCCGAAATGGTGCAGCGGCTGATTCAAGCATTTCGCAAATGTCTGTGGGCGCTATCTTCTTCGGCCTGAATGGCCGACTCTCACAGCCCAGGCCGTGAGGCCTGGGTAAGAGTTTGTTTGTAATCGGCCCTGTAGGGGCCGCTCGTCAGCATCCTGCGGAGCGGCCCCTACAGGGCCGATATAGGTCTTGTGGCCTACCCAGGCCTGACGGCCTGGGCTGTAAGAGTCGGCCCTTCAGGCCGCATTCCCTTATCCGAGTTGCAAAATCTAAACGATCTCGGCTTAAATTGCTGCCAGTACCTCGGCCGCCGGAATGTCGTTGGAAATGAGGAAGATTCCGAGGCCGTGGCGACTACACGCGGCCAGCAACTCCCGCGGGAACTCCAAATCCATCTGGTCATCGTCCATACGGACGTCGACGAACAGCCGCAGCGACAAACCTGCATTACGCAGGGCTCCCGTGACCTCGGGCGGGCGCCGATCAAGGAATCTGCTGGCGGCTCGAAAGCCCTCCACCACACCCGCGTTGAACGCCTCAGACTGCGCCCCAGCGTCGACCGTGCAATCGACGTGGGCGAAACTGCTGTACTGGACGACAGCGATATAGACCGATCCGGAAGCCCAACAACCGCCGTCCGCGCGGGTGGCTTCGATCTCGCCCGAACGGATGTCTAGCGGTTTGAGGAACTCCTCTGTGGACACTCCCTCGTCATCTTTGCGGGACGCGGAAAGTCCAATCAAGACGGAGTAGACGGACATGCGCTGACTCCTCCGCTGCCTGGCGCCCTACTTGAGCAACCGGCTCCCCATGAGCTGAATGCGGTGCAGGCTGTTGCCCAGGCGATCCTTGAAATCGCGGACTTGCTGAATCACGCCCTCCAGATCCTTGACGCGTTCGCCGACCTGTAGGCCGGTCGCTTGCGGATCGAGCAGGATGTGCGTGAGATCCTGGATCGCCTTCTCGACGGGTTGGTGCAGCGTCTCGTGGAACTCGCGCGAGACGTTCTCCGCATCGCCGGTCGCGCGGTGAAGCACCTGTAAGGTTTGGCCATGCACCTCGGGATCGAGATGGCGATCGCCGTTCGCGGGGGGGACTTTCGCGGGCGTGGGTTTGGCTGCCTCGAGCGCTTCCTGCGCCTGCTCCAATCCCAGGCGCGCCCGCTCCCACTTGGGCCGAATTTCCAGCGCTGCCTGGTAGTGATGGATGGCCGCGATGAACTTGTCGTAATCGAGATAGATGTTGGCCATGTTGAGATGGGCGTCGGCCATGCGCGAGTTGACCTTCAGAGCTTCGCGGTAGGCCTGCAGCGCGAGTTCGTCCTGGCCGGTCTTGCGGTAGACGAGTCCCAAGTTGTAATGACCCTCGGCACGCTGGCCATCGAGCAGGATGCCGCGCTTGAGCATGGCAATGGCGTCGTCGGTCTGTTGCAGGTGATTGTAGACGGCGCCGAGATTGACGAAGGCGCCGGCGCGGAGCGGATCGATGCGGGTGCATTCCTTGAAGTGAAACGCGGCCCCGATGAGATCCTTCATCATGAAGCAGGCGGTCGCCAGGCCGTAATGGATGTCGGGATGATCGTTGCGCAGGGCCAGAGCCTGGAGGTAGAAACCCTTGGCTTCGAGCGGCTTGCCTTGCTGCATCGCTGCTTGAGCTTGCTTGCAGAAGTTGTCGATCGCGACCTTGGACATGAGCGTGGTCCGGGTTTCTGAAACATCCTCCCAATTATAGACGATGCGAAAGGTTCTTCACAATCGAAATCCGCTCAGGCCGCCTCAATCTCCTCGTTGAGTTCCAGCCAACGCTCCTCGGCCTCGGCGAGTTGAGCGCTCACCGCGGCGACCTCGTTGTGCAACCGGAGGGCCTCGGCGGCGCTGACCGGCTCCAGCGATTGCGCGACCAGCCCCTTCTTCTTCTCATCGAGCTGAGCGATGGTTTTCTCGAGGGCCTTGATCTCCTTGCGAGCCTCTTTCTCGCCGCGATTGGCCTGCCGCGCCTCCCGCGCCGGCTTGGGCTTCAGCACTTCCGCCGGCGCTTTCGCACGCTGGCTCGCCAACTCGCGCTCGCCTGCCTCGATTTCTTTGTTCACCTTGTAGACGTACGCGTCGTACTGTCCGCTGTAGTTGGTCACCCGGCCGTCGCGGACCTCGACGATGCAGGTGGCGACCTTCTTGGTGAAGTGGCGATCATGGCTCGTGAAGATCACCGTCCCCTGATATTCGACCAGCGCCTCGGCGAGCGATTCGACGGTATCGACGTCGAGATGGTTGCCCGGTTCATCGAGGATCAGGATGTTGTACTCGCTGAGTAGAAGTCCCGCCAAGCAGAGCCGCGCGCGTTCGCCGCCGGAGAGGACGGAGATCGGCTTTTTGACGTGTACGCCCTTGAAGAGGAAGGCGCCGGCCACGTCGAGGATTTCTTGATCCTTCTTGCCGTACGCGGACTGATCCTCGAGGTAACCGAGCACGGTCTGCGTCGGCGGCAGACTGGTGTAGACATGTTGAGCGTAGACGCCGATTTGGCAGCCGTGGCCCCAGCGGACCTCGCCGGCGAGCGGTTTGAGCGAATCGACGACGGTGCGCAGGAAGGTCGTTTTGCCCTGGCCGTTGTCGCCGACGATGGCGGCACGTTGGCCGTGATCGATCTCGAGCTGCACGTCGCTGGCGATTTCGCGGTCGGGGTAGCCGATGACGAGATCGCGGCAGCGCAAGGCGGGGCCTTTGCGAGGCGAGACGCGCGGGGCGCGGATGCGGGCCATCGGCTCGTTGACGGAGATCTCGTTGAGCTTCAGGCGTTCGAGCTGTTTGCTCTTGGATTGGGCGAGCGTCGCGGTGGCGGCGCGGGCCTTGTTGCGGGCGATGAAGTCTTCCAGATGCCGACGTTTGGCCATGATCGATTCGTTGGAACGTTCGTCCTGCTGACGTTTTTCGATCTCGTAGGTGAGGAACGCATCGACCTTGCCGGGAAAGGTCGTGAGTTTGCCGCGCGAGAGGTCGAGCGTGTGGTCGCAGGTGGCGCCGAGGAAGGCGCGATCGTGCGAGACGATCAGGCACGCCGACCGATGGCTGACGAGGAAATGCTCTAAAAGAATCTGCGTACGAAGATCGAGGAAGTTCGTCGGTTCGTCGAGCAGCAACAAGTTGGGTTCGTGGAGCAGCAGGGCGGCGAGTTTGACGCGCGTCTGCCAACCGCCGGAGAGTTTGGCGATGGGGCCGTGGAGGTAGTCGCCTTTGAGCTCGAACTGCCCGGCGACTTCGCCGCACTTCCAGTCGGGTTCGCCGCTGTCGCGTTTGAGGAAGTCGAGGGCGGTTTCGCCCGGGACGAACGGATCGTGTTGGCGGAGGTAGCCCAGGCGCAGCGTCGGATGGCGGATGATTTCGCCGCTGTCGAGTTCCTCTTCGCCCAGGAGGATGCGCAGGAGCGTGCTCTTGCCGGCGCCGTTTCGGCCGATGAACCCCACCTTGACGTCGTCGCTGATCGTGGCTTCGGCGTTATCGAGGAGTACCTGATCGCCGTAACTTTTGCAGGCCCGCGTGATCTGAAGTAAACTAGCCATCGGCGCCGGGATCCTCGTGGAGAAATTAACATTATACGAACGAGGCCCCCGGACGGAAACTTGGTGATCGCGCGGGGTGATGTTCGTCAAGAAAATTCGAGCCACAGAGGGCACAGAGGACACAGAGAAAAAAGACGAAGAGCTGGGGCGAGGTCTTGAGTTTCTTTTCTCTGTGCCCCCAGTGGCTCGATTCAAAACTGCGGCCGATCGCTCACGCGGGGAAGTAGCCGCGGATCAGATCGTACCCGACGATTAGGATCGCGACGTCGGCGAGGACGTGACTAATCCAGGGCCCCCAGAGCGAGCCGCTGCGTCCGTAGATCCACGCCCAGACGCCGCCGCCCACCGCCACGAAGAGCGAGAACAGCACCGCCACCGACCAGAAATGATCGGGAAAATAGACCCACAAAACGACGACATGATGCAGCATGAACGCGACGCTCGACAGCAGGATCGCCAGCCAGGTCGGCAGATAGTCGTTCATCCAGCCGAAGACGAACCAGCGCCAGTAATATTCTTCGAGTCCGGAGTGAATCAGGCAGATGAAGATTCCAAGAAACAAGAACCCGAGCGGCGTGGCCAGGCCGAAACCGCGCACTTTGTCCCAGAGATTGGCGGGCGTGCGTGCGATGAGGTCCGAGTGTTTGAGCCAGCCCCAGTAGGCGCCGACGATAAACAGACCGACGAGCACGCCGAACGCGACCCCCAGCCCGATGCCTCCTGCGGACCGGCGCGGCTGCGGAAAGCGATGGCGATGGAACAAGAATACGTAGACGAGGGGAAACGGGAATTGCAGGAGCTTGCCCGCGGAGTAGGCCTGGAGCAGCCAGGAATTCTCGGGATCCGCGGCCAGGACGACGAAGTACAGGTAGGTCATCCCCAGCGGGAACAGCGACGCGAAGACGAGGGCGAGAAAATCGGTCGTCGGGGTAGCTTTCATGGCTGTTTTTTCGAGGTGAGGTTGGCCGGCGTCAGTCGACCTTCGGAACGCACTTCGGGTTTGTAATTTTCGAGGTAGCGTAACACATTGGAGTGCTGATTTTGCCGGATGATGCTGTAGCCGCGATGGATCATTTCTTCGAGCGCCTTCTCGTTGGACCAGCCGTGATCGATGCGGTAGATGGCGCAAACCTGGCCGGTGCGATGAATGCCGGCGAAGCAGTGGATCAAGGCGGGGAGCTTGACGGGATCGGCAAGCAAGGCGCGCACCTGATTCATGCCGCGTTCGGTGACGTCTTCTTCCGCGAAGACCAGGGGCTCGATGCGCACGAAATTGACGCCCGACTGCTTGCAGAACGCCTCTTCCGCCTGTTCGCTCGCCGACTTGCCGTCGCGCAACGAGATGATGGTCTTGATCTTGTGATCGTGTACGACGCGTTTGAGCCCGGGGACGTCGAGTTGGGCGCTGCGGTAGAGCACCCCCTCGTGAACGACGGCGAAGTTGCGGTAGTGGCGGTACTGCCGCACGCCATAGCGCCAGGGGACGACCACCATCAAGGCCGCGATGCTCAATCCGAGTATGAAACGAGTCTTCCCTGTCATGATGGCATCATCCTTGAAAGAGCTTGTGTACCGCCGACCGAGTATAACACCTCGGCCAAATCGGGAAACCCCAGTTTTGCCCCGCGCCGGCGCCCGGGCTCGTAGACTATTCTCATCCCCTCGACTTTATCGGGAGTTCGCCATGCGTCCGCTCGTTTTACTTTCCGCCCTCACCTGGTTCGCGGCGAGCGCCTGCGCTCAAGAATCGCCGCGTGCCAAACTCGACGGTCTGCTCAAGGAGTTCGCCCAGGCGCAAGTCGACTACGCCAAGCTCGCCGAATCCGCGACGACCGAGGCCGAACAGGCCAAGCTGTTTCGGGAAGCGAGTCCGCAACGCGCGTTCGTCGGCCGATTTCTCAAACTCGCCCAGGAACACCCCGCCGACGCCGTGGCCTACGAGAGCCTGGCCTGGATCTTGCAGCAAGGCGAAAGCTGCATTCTCTACGAAGCGACGTATCTGCAAGCCATCGATCTGCTGGCGGCGCAGCACGCTAAACATGCGGAGATCGAGGCGTTCTTCGAACCCTTGGCCGACGCGCCGTTTGCGCCTTCGGGCAAATTGCTGCAGGCCGTCTTCGAATCGCATCCGGTCCCCGCGGTGCGTGGCCGGGCGGGCTTCCACCTGGGGCTCCAGCGGAAGAACTTCGCCGACGCAGTGATCGACCTGAGGCGCCAGCCGGAGAACGCGAAGAAGCTCGAACTCTTCGCCGGCGCCGACTTCATGAAGCAGCGCCTGGGCAGCGACACCGACCGCATCCTTCGAGACGCGGAAGAGATCTTCCTCCGCATTCAGAAAGAATACGCCCCGGTCGCCTACAAACGGACCACGCTCGGGAAGTCGGCGGAGGGGGAGTTGTTCGAGTTGCGCCATCTGCGCATCGGCAAAATTGCCCCCGACATCGTCGGCCAGGACGTCGACGGCAAGCCGCTCAAGCTCAGTGACTTCCGCGGCAAGGTCGTCCTCGTCGTCTTCTGGGGGAGTTGGTGCGGACACTGCGTCGCGATGTTGCCGCAAGAGCGGACACTGCTCAAACGGCTAGAAGGCGAACCGTTCGCAATCGTCGGCGTCAACAACGACATCGACCGCGAGAAGCTGAAGCCCTTTCTGAAGAGTCGCCAAATCACCTGGCCCAACATCTACGACGGCGACGATGCCTTGTCACACCGCTGGAACGTCCGCGGTTGGCCGGCAATCTATCTGCTGGACGCCCAGGGCGCGATCCGCTACAAGCAAGTCCGTGGCGCCACCCTCGACCGAGCGGTGGACGAGTTGATGAAGGAACTCAAAGGGAAGTGAGGGGAATTCTCGTAGGGCAAGCGGCCTCGCTAGCCTTTGCGCGGGCTGCAAGCGAACCGCTTGCTATTCGATGAATTGCGGGTGGCGCGGCGCTTCATAAACTGATTCTCGTAGGGCAAGCGGCCTCGCTTGCCTGCCGCGCAAAGGCAAGCGAGGCCGCTTGCCCTACGGGAGGCAACAATGTCTCGGGAGATTATTACTCGACGACATTTGCCGCACTGGTATGTCCCAGGGGCGGCTCATTTCGTCACTTATCGGCTGGCGGGCACCGTTCCCAAATCCGTGCTTCAGGAGATTCGCGAACGTAACGAACGGCTATTACAGCAAAGCCCCCCGGCCGGTGCTTCGCTCGGGCAATTTCGCCAGCGGATTCAGAAACAGTATTTTGCAGAATACGACCGTTACCTCGATCGACCTTCCGCCATCGATTGGCTGATGAAACCCGAACTGGCAGCTCTGATTCGTGGCAATCTCTACCATCACGCCGACAAAAAATATCACTTGCTGGCCTACTGTATCATGCCCAACCACGTCCACTTGCTACTGCAGCCCCTCGTAGGGCAAGCGGCCTCGCTTGCCTTTGCTCAAACGGCAAATGAGGCCGCTTGCCCTAAGGGCGAGTTGACGGATGGCGATAGTCCGCTAGCCGAAATCATGCACAGTTTGAAGAGCTTCACGGCCCATCGAGCCAATAAGATCTTGGGCCGAACCGGGCCGTTCTGGCAGCACGAATCGTACGACCATTGGGTACGCGATGAAGGCGAATTGGAACGCATCGTGAACTACATCATCGGCAATCCGGTGCGAGCGGGCCTTGTGAAAAGGCCGCACGACTGGCTCTTCGGGTCAGCGTTAGACCGCTTCTTGCACGACGGATCTTGCTGCGGAATGCTCGACTTCTTGACATAGCTTGCCGGCGCTGCTTGACGTAGGGCAAGCGGCCTCGCTTGCCTTTTGAGCAGCCGGTCTTGACGTAGGGCAAGCGGCCTCGCTTGCCAATTGAGCATCCGGGCGCGCCAAGGCAAGCGGGGCCGCGTTCCCTAACAACGTCTCTGCAGAGGCCAGCGTGGCCGCGTGCCCTACGCAAGGCGCTCG
>JBBQPM010000127.1:0-19628 GCA_038217425.1 Gemmatales bacterium | reverse complement strand
AAGGCTGTTTGGCGCCGCCTCGTCAGTGACACAGGTATGTCACAACCGGACGTGAGCAGGACGCCCAAGCTGAACCATCCCGGCGCCGAGAGACCGGTACGCCTGCAGGAAGTTCGGAGCGGTTGATCCGATTGTGACGTGGAAAAAGTCAGAATTCGGTTTGCGTCGAAGGAACGGCTATCAACCTTTTGGGCCATAAGGCGGTTCGGCGTGCCTTGCTCGCTGAAGCCGGAACCCGCGGAACACCACGGCAAGCTCGATGCCGGTGGAGAACAGCAAGCGGTGCTCGAATGCGCCGCCCGGCAGAACGTCAACCTCGCAGTACCCGAGATCACCATACCCGGCCGGTCCGCCCAGGCCAACCTCCGGGTTGGCGGCACTCTCGAACAGCTCGACGCCGCTGTAGGTGAGCGTCAACCGCTCGTCGCCGGCGTAGCTGTCCAATCCGAGCGATAGCGAGCCATCGGCCAACCGCAATTCCCGGAGCCGTGTATCGTGCAGGGACACCGACTCTTGGGTGGCGAGCAGATCCGGCGGCAGGCGGTCGCGCACAGCGGCGAGGTGGGCCGAATACCCGACGGACGGGTCCGCCGCGTCGCCGGTCTGCGTGCCGCACCACCACGCCATCGTGAAGAACCGCACGCCGGAAGCCCTCCTGCCAGCGAACCATGTGATTAGATCAACCGGTGCGGCCCTAATTGCGCCGGCTGGTATAATGCGCGGCCCTAATTGCCCCGGTTTGTATAATGGGGCCGCCCACATGCGGATTAGAACTTACGCGGCGCCCTTTGTCAAAGAGATATTTCGCAAAACTTTCTGCTTAACCGCGAGCAATATAGGAGCGAACTACATGGCCTATTCATCCGTCCGCAATAAGGTGTCGTCATGAACGCAAACTCGCCCGCTACGTGTGCGTCGCAAATGAAGCCCAAGTTTTTTGCAGATAACGGAGAAGGGGACAGGCCTGTCAGGACCCTTTCTGTCCGATCAATCCGAGTGCGGCGCCAAGGCCAACCGTCGCCAAGTTCATCGGCAGCACCGCCGTACACATCACGTGGCTCACGTCCGATTCTCAACGCAAAAAAACAGAGTCGCCTCCTAAAAGATTAAGACGATTTATGGCCTTGCTCGGCGAAGACCTCTTCGGCCGCGTTCCAGCATTCCAGTTCCTTGTAAATGACGAGATGATCGTCGATCAGGGGAGCGATCTGTTGAAAGAACGCCTCGAGCTTCGGCCTCGGCGCAATCAGGTCCACGTACAACTGAGTGTTCCGGAGTCCGGATTCGGCGTGCATGACGACACTGCTTTTCCCGTGCTTTGTGAATCCCGAGGTCATGCCCTTTGCCGTCGCCCCCCAGAGCCCTGCCTTGCGTGCAAGGTCAATGATGTCCATATACAGCGGTCGAGAGAGCAACCGCTTGTACCACGGTTGGCTTTTCTTTTTTTCGTCGGCGGAAAGAAAAATTCGAACCAGACCTACGGTGGCACTCGCGGGATGCGTCACAGGTTTCATTTCGGATTCTCCAGGAGAAACAAGCGGAACGGACGTTGAACAGCCACGAAGACGCCGTACCAGGCTCGTCAGAGCCTGATAGTTGAGAGTGATCGGTGATTGAGTTTGACGAACGTTCCGGAGGGATTCCTCGGCCAAGACAGATTCGTCGCCCGTTTTCGGCGTATCGACAATTTGCGAAAGATAGATGCCGCGGTGCCCTGACCAGATGTAGCTGGCGCAACACGCGATGGCTAAGGATGGAGCGAGGGGAGCGCCAAAGAGTTCGATGCCCATCACGGTGCATGCCAACGGCGTGTTGGCCGCTCCGGCGAAGACGGCGACGAAGCCGAGCGCGGCCATGTATCCGGTCGGCACGTCCAATAGTCCACCCAGCGTGCTTCCGAGCGCCGCACCGATCACGAACAGAGGCGTCACCTCGCCTCCCTTGAATCCGGCGCCCAAAGTCACCGCAGTAAAGATGAGTTTCCACAGAAAAGCCCAGGTCGCGACTCCGCCGGGCTCGAAGCTCTGCATTAGCACGGGAATGCCCAGTCCCAGGTAATCCGCCGTGCCAGCAACCCAGACGAGTGCGATGACCATTACCGCGCCGATCATCGGACGCGCCGGCGACCAAGGAGTCGCTTGCTTGAATACCCAGTGAAGCCAGTGCGTCGTCTCCGCGAACAAGACGCTTACGAGCGCAAACGCCAGCGCGGCGACAAAGACTTTCATCGCCAAAATAGGACCGAATTGGGGGACGACATTGACTGCATAGTGCGTATGCTCGATTCCCCAGGCCGTGCATGTCCAATCGCCGACGAGGCTGGCCGCAAGACAGGGAAAAAGTGCGTCGTATCGGATGCGGCCAACCGCCAGAACTTCGAGGCCGAAGATCATTCCAGCGATCGGAGTGCCGAAAACCGAACCGAAGCCCGCGCTGACGCCTGCCATCAGGAGAATTCGTGTGTGAATCTTGTCCAGGCGAAGCTTCCGGCCGATCCAGCCGGCCAAGCTTCCACCCATCTGGACCGCCGTGCCTTCACGGCCCGCCGAGCCGCCAAAGAGATGAGTTGCGACTGTGGCGATGAGGATCAGTGGCGCCATCCGCCCCGAGACGCCGTTCTTGGGGTCGTGAATCTCTTCGAGAATGAGGTTGTTCCCCTTCTCACAGTCCTTTCCCCACCAATGGTAGACCAGGCCGATGGCCAGTCCTGCGATCGGCAAGAAATAGAGCAACCAGGGATGTTCGAGCCGAACTGCCGTCGCGCGATCGAGGCAAGCCAGGAAAACCGCGGACGCCGTTCCACCGCAAACGCCGACAATCGAACTGAGCACCAGCCACTTGAGCAGATAGCGGCCTGTTGCGACCTGTTCCTGCGGGTGCCAATGAAACGACATAGCTGGTCTCCGAGCAACGGATAACCTGCGGCTTCGGTGATATGGGGGAGATTTTGATAACGAAATCCCCACGGACCGAACGTCCGCAAGGAGTCATCAGCATCATTGCCCGAAGTGACGGCAACGAGCGGTTCAGGCGAACTCCATCGCCTTTTCTGGTTTTGTGAAATTTAGGGACCGGCCAAATTTTGTCAAGAACCCCTGATAGATTTTTCGTTAATAGCCATAACCGCATACTGATTACTGACAGCTGCGCCGTCAATGGCGCGTGAAGACGAGCGTGTGTCGAGCGAGCATCGAATGCTTCATGAGCAGACCATATGGAACTGCCAGTGCACTCGAGCAACGACGATTACTAAACGAGTTCCCGCAAGATGCCGTCGGCTTCGCCTCCCTGGAAGTTCTCGGGTACGGCGACGTTCATGCGGTCGAAGACGGTGCGCCAGAGATTGCCCAGGCGGACGTCTTCCTTGACGAGATGGCCCTGATGTTTGACGCCGAGCCGACTGCCGCCGGCGAGCATGGTCGGCAGGTGATGGTTATGATGGGCGTTGATGGAGCCGCCGCTGCTGCCGTAGCTGACCAACGTGTGATCCAGGAGCGTCCCCTCGCCTTCGCGGATGCCTTTGAGCTTGGTGAGGAAGTAGGCCCATTCCTCCATGTACCAGACGTCGGCCTGAGTGAACCAGCGGAGCTTGTCGGGGTCTTCGCCGTGATGGGTCATTTCGTGGTAGTTGTAGGGGTTGCCGAGCGCCCGCCAGGCGCCGGTGCCGTCCTGACCGTCCATGCGGGCGAGGTACGAGATCACGCGCGTGCTGTCGGTCTGCAGCGCCAGCGCGATCACGTCGAACATTAGCCGTTGATACCGGCGATAGTCGAGGCCCGCCTTCTCCGGATCGAGCGTCTGTTCGTTGCCGAAGACGAGGTTGGCGACGTTCGGCTTGGGGCGGCGCAGCCAATCCTTTTCGTCCTGCATTCGGCGTTCGAGATCGCGGATGCCGGTGAGGTACTCTTCGAGCTTGCGGCGATCGTCGGCGCCGAGCGAGGCGCTGAGCCGGCGGGCTTCTTCCCGCATCGAATCGAGCACGCTGGCGCGGCGAATGAACTCGGCCTCGCGCTGGTTCATGGTCTCGGGCGTGTCGGGGCGGAACAGGCGATCGAAAAGTAGATGCGGGCGATTCTCCGACGGGATCGGCGTGCCGCTCGCGCTCCACGACAGCGTCTGATCCTGGTTGCCGCCGAAGCCGGTGCCGCGACGAATGCCGAGCGCGAGCGAGGGGAAACGCGTTTGCCGGCCAATCGCGGCGGCGAGTTCTTGATCGCACGAGACGCGGAGCCGGGCGCCGGCGCTGCGGGTGTTGGTGCCGGTGAGAAACGTACGGTCGCCAACGTGCCCGCCGGAGTGGGTGAGCCTCAGGCCCGAGATGACGGTGAAGTCACTTTTGTGCGGTTCGAGGGGCCGAAGGATCGGCGTCACCGTGTAATTGGATCCGGCGTTAGCGGGCGTGAAGTCTCGGCCATTGATGCCCAGACCCCAGAAGCAGAAGACCGCGCGCCGAGGCGTCTCCGCCGGCGCGATCGAGCCCGCGGCACACAGCGAGTTTCGGCTCAGGCTCATCGCGTCGAGCCAGGGCAGCGCCAGCGACACGCCCGCGCCCCGCAAAAAGGTTCGACGCGACATCGGCTCTCGTTGATGCACAATGTTCATACGTTCCCCGTCATGGCGGTGAAGTTCTTCAGCAGCGTCGGGCCTTCCAGTGTTAGAAAGCTCTCCGGATGGAATTGTACCCCATGCAGCGGCCAACTGCGATGGCGAACGCCCATGATTTCTCCTTCGTCGGTCCAGGCGGTGACGAGGAAATCGGGATTCTGAAACGTCTCGCGCCGGATCACCAGGCTGTGATAGCGCGTCGCCTCGAAGGGGTTGCTCATGCCGGCGAACACGCCTTGGCCGTCGTGATGGATCCACGACGTCTTGCCGTGCATGACGCGGTAGTTGCGGATGACTTCGCCGCCGAAGCTATGCCCGATGCACTGATGCCCGAGACAAACGCCGAGAACGGGGAGGGTCGGTGCGAAGCGTTTCAGAACTTCGTTGGAGATGCCCGCCTCGCGCGGCGTGCAGGGGCCAGGCGAGATGATAATGTGGCTGGGCCGAAGCTCTTCGATTTGGGCGAGGGTGATGCGGTCGTTGCGATGGACCTGGAGATCGACATTGGGGTCGGCTTCGCCCAGGCGCTGGACGAGGTTGTAGGTGAACGAATCGTAGTTATCGATGAGCAGGATCATGGGGCGATCACCCCTGTTTGTCGGGGATCTTCTGGGCGCTGTTGGAATTTTTGTACTTTGCGGCGGCCTCGGCAGCCTCGAGTTTGGTGAGATACTCGGTCGAAGCGGAGATGTCGTACCAGCCGCCGTCCTGGAAGTCGATGACGGCTTTGCCGTTGTAGTTGACGGTCACAACTCGGCCGACGAGATTCGCGAACCGCTGCAGTTCGGGCCGGCCCGGCTTGACGGCCACGTACTGATCCGTCCACTCGGCTTTGAGTTCGTCGACCTGAGCGAAGATATCCATGGATAGGGCCTTGGGAGGGAGCGAGGTCTCTTCATACTTTGTATAGGGGCGAAGGCCGTCGGGGCCAACTCTGTTTTTCGCGGGACTGCCGTATGCGCCGAAATCTCCTGGGCAGCCTCGGCTGGCAAACGGCGACGCTCCTGGGCAAGTTCCTTCTCGTGCTCGCCCTGTCGCGCGATCCCGCGCACCTCGGCGCCTTCAATCTACTCCGCGCCAATCTCATGCTCGGCGTCCTGTTCCTGGGGTTGCAGTTCACCCTCTACACGACTCGCGAGCAGCTGCGGCAGCCCGAAGACTCCACGCGGATGCTGCGCGATCAGTTCGTCGTGCACGGTCTCACCTATATTGCCGTCCTCCCTGCTTTTTTCGGGTTTCTGATCTGGACCGATAAGCTCTCATGGACGCTGTTGCCGTGGTTTTTGCCGTTACTCGTTCTCGAACATCTGGGCCAGGAACTCTACCGCTACCTCGTGGTCCTGGGCCGCAACGCCCTCGCCAGTGCGCTGCAATTCTTTCGGCAAGCCTCGTGGATCGTGCTCGTCCTGGCGCTGAATGGCGCCGGGATGTCGCTCACGCTGGAACGACTCGTCGGCTTTTGGGTCGCCGCGGAAGCGGTGACGCTCGTCGCCGGGGCGTATCTCGTGCGTCATCTCGACTGGGAGTCGGCCTGGCGCACGCCGATCGACTGGGCCTGGGTTGGACGCGGACTGCGCGTCTCCGCACGCTTCATGTCGAGCGCGATCCCGGCACTGCTGCTCAGCCAGATCGTCGATCTCTACTTCCTCAGGCCGCGCATCGATCCCGTCGAGTTCGGCGTCTACAGCTTCTACACGCAAATCCGCGACGCCCTGATCACCATCGTCGAGGCGGTCGTCCTGGACAGCTTCCGTCCGCGGCTCATTCAGGCCTGGCAGCGCGGGCAAAACGTCGAGCACGCGCAGACTTTGCGCCGACTGCTCAGCCTGGGGCTACTCGCGCTCGCCGTCGCGGGAATCCTCGCCGCCGCATTGCTGTTCCCGCTCGTCGCCGTCATCGATCAGCCGATCTACTTGAGTCAGCTGCCGACGTTCGCCTTGGTGCTGCTCAGCCCCGCCGTCAGTTTCGTCGCCAATGTGCTCGGCGTGTGCCTGTACGCGCGCGGCTGGGATTGGCGCTACGTCGCCAACTACTGGATCGGCCTGGGTGTGGCGACAACCTGCTACTTCGTGCTCTTGCCGATCTGGGGGTTGCCTGGCGTCGCCGTCGGCTCGTTGGCGGGCTACGCTAGCTCCGTCCTGCTCTCGCTGTGCTGGCTACGCTTGCGGCCGAGTTCGCCATGATTCACACCCTCCGCGACGATCGACCGCTCCTCTGGACCCGCGCCGGCGTCTGGCAGCCAGCGCCGACGATCCCCCGCGCGCTCCTGCCGGGTTCCTTCAATCCTGTTCACCCGGGGCATCTCGGCCTGCAACAGACGGCGGCTGAGATTCTAGGCGTCGACGTCGCGTTCGAACTGAGCCTCGCCAACGTCGATAAGCCCAGCCTGGAAGCGGCCGACGTCGAACGGCGTTTGCAGCAATTCGTGGGCACGGCCGACGTTTGGTTGACCCAGGCGGCGCGGTTCGTCCAGAAGGCGGCGCTCTTCCCCGGCGCGACGTTCGTCGTCGGCGCGGATACCGCGCAGCGGCTCGTCGATCCCGCGTACTATGCCGACGAGGATGCCCTGCGGAAGGCGCTGGAGCAAATTGCGGAGTTGGGGTGTCGCTTCCTGGTGGCGGCGAGGGCGATCGCGCCCGAACGGTGTGTGACGATGAACGACCTGTCGACACCAGCGCGTTATCGGGCGTTGTTCGACGCGATTCCGGAGGCCCGCTTTCGGCTCGACATCTCGTCGAGCGCGCTGCGAATCTCGTCAGCAAATCCAAAGCGTGTGGACCATCATTGTAGGTAGATGTTAATAATGGAGTGCTCCACTCGTAGGGCAAGCGGATCGCTTGACTGGTTTGCAAGGAAAGCGAGCCGCTTGCCCTACGAAAGACGCAGTTTGACCTACCGCTTCCTTTCCTGTTGTCCACACGCTCTAGCAGTTCGTCAAGTCATGAAGTTTCGCAGCCACCACTCGAAGCTGAGGAGCGACCAGATCAGCAGCCGACGGTTGGACTGTCCGCTGCAGTGCTGATCGAGCGTCTTCTCGACGAAGTCGGGCTGCACGAAGTCGTAAATCCGCGCCTTGGGGCTGCGCAGCAATCGATTGATGTAGTCGATGCTCTCGCCGCGAAACCAACTCGCGTCCGGAGCGCTGAAGCCCTGCTTGGCGCGGTCGATAATCTCCGGCGGCACGAGATTGCCCATCGCTTTTCGCAGCACCACCTTGCCGGAGTTCGATTCGACTTCGGCGCGATTGGCGAGTAGATTTTCGTCGAGCTTGCGGACCCGGCTCAGATCTTTCAGCTTGAACGCGGCGGGGATCCGGCAGGCGAAATCGACCAGGTCATTGTCCAGGAACGGCACCCGCGTCTCGAGCGAATGGGCCATGCTGATCTTGTCCTCGACCAGGAAAAGCCCGTGCAGGAACGTCTTGAGTTCGAAGTAAAGCGAGGCGTTGACGTAATCCTCGTTCGTGCGAAACGCGCCGTCGTACTTGGCGAAGACGCCGCGAAAGACGTCGAATGTCGAGTGGTCGCCCAACTCCCGGCGCAGATCGTCGCGGAAGAATTGAGCCTTGTCGGCGTCAGGAACCAGGCGCTGCCAGAAATCGTACGAGCGCAGAAAGAAGTCCTGATCGCCGCTGCTGCCGATGACGCGGTTGTAGCGCCAGGGATAGCCGCCGAAAAGTTCGTCGCCCCCGGCGCCCGAGAGGACGACCTTGACGAACTTGCTCGCCAGCCGGGCGATGAAGTAATTCGGGTAACACTGCCCGACGCGCAGATCTTCCAAATGCCAGATCAACTTCGGCAGGACGTATTCCATGTCGCCCGCATGCAGCACAACTTCGTAATGCTCTGTCTTTAAGAGATTCGCCATGAACTCGGCGGCTCGGCGTTCGTCGAAGCCGAGTTCCAGCCCCGACGCGGACGACAGATCGAAGCCGCCGGTGAACGTGGTGAGCCGCTCCACATGCCGGGCGGCGACGCACGCAATCGAACCGGAATCCATGCCGCCGCTGAGATAAGAACCGACCGGCACGTCGCTGATGAGTTGACGGGTGACTGCTTGCACAAATAGCCGATGGACCTCGCCGATCGTTTCATTTTCGTCCATGGACGAGGGTTCGCGCGGGAACGAGTAGTCCCAGTAAACACGTTGGCGCGGCGGGCTCCACGAACGCAAGTCGAGCACCATCGTCGACGCAGGAGGAAGTAAGCGCACGCCCTCGAAGAGCGTCAGATCCGAGTAGATATTCTGAAAAGAGAAGTACTCGTTAAGGGCGGGAGCGCACACCCGTTTGCGAACGACCGGATGCTGTAGGATCGCCTTGATTTCCGAGGCGCAGACGAAAACGTCGTTCGCGAAGTACCAGTAGAGCGGCTTGACGCCGAAGCGGTCGCGAGCCAGAAAGAGTCGTTTGCGCGGGCGATCCCAGATGGCGAAGGCGAACATGCCATTGAAGCGGAGCACGCAGTCGTCGCCCCATTGTTCGTAGGCGTGCAAAATCGTTTCCGTGTCGGTCTGCGAATGGAAGGAATGGCCCGCGGCTTCGAGTTCGACGCGGAGTTTCTGAAAGTTGTAGATCTCGCCGTTAAAGACGATGACGACGTTGCCGTCTTCATTGCCCATCGGCTGATGGCCGTGAGCGGAGAGATCGAGAATACTCAGCCGGCGATGTCCCAGGCCGACGTTTTCGTCAACGTATTGTCCTTCGCTATCGGGCCCACGGTGGGCGATGCTGTCGGTCATGCGCTTGATGAGATTGGCGGGAACGGGGTCCCGCCCATGAGCCACTCCGACGATTCCGCACATCCGCTCCTCCCTCGACCTCAGGAAACGGTCGCGTAGCGCGCTGCCGAGGCTTTTCCGCTTTGCTCGCCTTCAATCCGCCGATACAGGGCGACCAACTTCTCCGCCTCGCATTCCCAGAGATAGTCGCGAGACTTGGCCAGCAAGTTCGGCCGAAAACGCGAAGCGCCTCCCTTGCTCACATCGAACATCTTATCGATCGCGGCCGCATAGTCCTTCGGTTCAATCAAGGGGAGGGTCACGCCGAATCCTTCGCCGGAGACGATGCGATGGACGTTCTCTAGTTCGCTGCTGCCGATCATGGGCGTGCCGGCAGCGATGAACTCATACATCTTATTGGGCGACGAGATGCGTACGCTCAAACAATTCGGCTGATACGGCATGATCCCCGCGTCCGCGGACGCCGCCCAGTAAACGATCTGATCCCAATCGACCGGCGGCAGAAAATGAACGCGGTGGCCAATGCCCAGTGTCCGCGCCATCTCGCGGAACTCGTAAATCTCGATACCCCAGGTGAGAAAAACCATGTGCACATCGGTTCGCTGGGCCTGCGCCAGCCCTTCGAGCAATAGATCGATGAACCGGAGCCGATTGATGATCCCCTGAAACAGTAGAATCGGTTCGTCTTGCGGAATCCCGGTCTTCTCGCGGATGAGATTGTAACGCTTGCGAATATCGAAACCGGTCGGCAAATTGGTGGCGTTGGTCAGAGCCGTGAACGAGCGGTCGCCCAGATCGCGGCGCATCACGTCGATCATCTGCTCGTTGATGACGATGACATGGTCAACGTACTGAATCAGATCTACTTCCATGTTGAAGAGTTCGCTAACGCGCTCAGGCGTGAATCCGGGCTGATAACTATACAATTCGTGCGAATCGTAAACGAGCGGCACCCGGCGATGCCGGGCACAGGCGACCGCAGCGGGGAGCGACGTCAGATCGTGCGTGTGAATGATATCGACTTTCGCCAGACTCTTGACGTAATCGAAGACCTGATGATCCCACGAATCTTGCAGGGTCTCTGTAAATGCAGCCGGAGCTTTCATTGGGATTTCGGGAGGCTTGCGCCTCGGCTTCAGCAGCGGCAACTTGCTCGCGAGCTTGCCGGCGCTCGACACTCCCTTGCGAAAGCAGATCCTCAGCGCGCTCCAAAAGATCCGCGGATTCAGCGTCAGAAGACTCAACAAAATGACCAGCAAACCCTTGAAGGCTAGCCCTCGCTTGCAATTGTGCATGGTCGCCAGGCCGGCACGGGGACAACTCACCAGCAAGAGCGTCGTCTTGAATTTTCGGCCGACGAATCCGGTCCACGACGGAATCACGGCGTCGAGGATTTTTTGCAGCCAAGTCATCCTCTCGAGACTGCGATTGACGCGGGCCTCCTCGACTTTCGAATCGACTTCGAGAATGTCGAGCGCCGCGGTATTGACCGCGAAGCTGAAGCGGACGACGGGCAAACCATTGACCGACTCGGTCTCCGCATCCGTGGCGCCGCGCACGTTCAGCAGCGTCGGTTTATGGCCCTCTTCCTGCAAACTGTTCGCCTCGAGGACGATGCGCCGATCGATGAATGCCGACTTATCTACCATCACGATGTTCATGGATTCCCTTCCTTGGTAATTATCCATTCCGGCAAGCGACCTCTCGCCGCCGAAGGTTGATGTGTTGTTCGTGAAAACCGAGCGGCGCTTCGTCACCCTCTTCTTGCAAAAGGAACGGATGCGAAAAAACACGCGATCTCCGGGGCGCAGTAAAGATTGGGATGATTGTCGAGAATGACGCTGAGCAACGTCGAACCGCTGCTGGGGCAGCAGCCGATGAGCACGGGGGCTCGCTCCAGGCAAACGAGGGAATTGCTTCCGTGTGCGGAATGCGCCGACATCGAGGATATCCTTATCCATGCCTTTTTCGTTTAGCACTCGCGAGAGACCTCGTGAGCGCTAAACGACGAGAATCAAAAAAAGTTACACGTTCTGGGCGACATTCGCTTCGTTCGTGTGAAACGCCGACGGGACGTTGAGCGATTCGCCGCGGATGCCGATGCCGATAAGCGGGCATTTGAGGCGTTCGAGGTACGCGGTCGGGTCGATTAAACCGTAGCCAAGACCTTTCTCCTGGAACCAGGAGATCGCTTCCTTGAAGGAGGTGCGATGCGCGAAGAGCGGCGTCCAGAGATCGCGGATAAAGTGCTCGGAATCGCGGAAGCCCCACAGGTCTTTATTGTACCCGCCGCAGCGTTTGTATTTGCGCAGATGGAGCCAGGCCATTAGCTTCACGATCGGGCTTTGCAGAAATCCCGGCATCTTCGCGAGTTTCGGGCGGAAGATGTCTTCCATCACCCAGCGGAGTTTATTACGAACACTGTCGCAGTAATCTTCCTTGGCGTAGACCCAGATGTAGATCATGCCTTCGGGGGCCATGTATTTGAAGATTTCATCGAACCCGGCTTTGGTCGAATACGTGTGATGGAGCACGCCGCTGCTATAGACCAAGTCGAAGCTCGCGGGACGAACCGGCAGGGCATAGAGCGAGGCGACGCTGACGTTAATGAATGGCCGGGAATCGAGTTTGGGGCCGTTCTGCAGCAGCGACAGATTCAGATCGAAACCATTGATCTCGCCTTTGGTAACGCGGTCGAGGCTCAATGATTCGAACCCGGAACCGCAGCCCGCTTCGAGCACGCGCTTGCCGGTCCGCTCTTCGCCTTGCGGCCAATCGAGTTCCAGGCGAATGAAA
The DNA here is from genome assembly GCA_038217425.1 of Gemmatales bacterium. Classification (GTDB taxonomy): domain Bacteria; phylum Planctomycetota; class Planctomycetia; order Gemmatales; family Gemmataceae; genus JAIEPT01. Next base: position 7,487 of record JBBQPM010000127.1, on the reverse strand, counting down.
TCGTCGCGTTGTTCCGCACTGAGGCCAAAGGAGATTTTGCCCAGCGGCAGCGTCTTCCATTGTTTCGTGAATGTCTTCTGGACGATTTGCTCCCCCGGACGCGGCGTGGCGCTGGGCATGGCGTAGGTCTTCAGCAACGTCGATTGCGACGCATGGCGTTTCTTGAAGTCGTGATGGATCTCGGTTGAGTAGTCGAGCAGTAAGGGAACGGAGTTAACGATCGGATACCAGGTCTTGCTTGTCTCGCTGTAAAGGATGCCCTCTTTGACTCCCGAGGAAACTTCGCCGGGGATGATGCCGAGCTGCTCGCAGCGTTCGTAATCGTCCTGAGTCAGTTCGATTTCAGTTTGCTCGAAGGGGAGGACGGAGAGTTTGCCTTTGGTCAGCGGGCAGACGAGCGTGTTGAGTGCATTGGGTTTCATCGATCGACTCCATTCGAAAAGATCAGGTCGCAGACCTGGATTTCAGGCTCGCAGTGCCATGCGTAGGGAAGGATTGCGGAGGAAATAAGCCGACACCTCGAGGACATCCGTTTCCATCGAAATCACCAGCCAGACGCGAAGCGACGACTACCATGCCAGATTCCCGAAATAAATGCAACTGAACATTCGGACAGAAACTATGGATTTGCGACACGATACACGCGGAAGCTGGGGTCGGCATAAGCGACGGGCCAATCGTCGAGCGTCACGTCTGTGGGGACGACGACATGCGTGATCCGGTTTTGCCGGAGTTCGTCGAGGACGTCGGCCGACTTGCCGGCACGGATCCATCGGTAGATCTCGGCGTTCAGGACGAGGCGCCGTTTCCATTCGAGGACATCGACGTCCTTGTAGGGGATGGCCTTGAAATCGACGAAGATCGGGGCGCCGGTATGGAGTCGAAATCGCTGCAAGTCGATGGGCACGATGCGTTGGTCGGTCTTTCGGGCGGCCAATTTTTTGAAGTCGCTCGAGAGGGAGCCGCGCGTGGTCGCCTTCAGATTCGGAATGCCGACCGGCAAGAGATATAGATCGTCGGGTTGTTTGTGGGCCGAGACGAAGGCGAGCAACTCTAACTCCTGCGTGTTGCTCTGATATCCCTGCTGAAAGAAAACGATCGCGCCCCCCGCGACGGCCAGCGCTGCGGCGAGGATCAAACCCACGCCTCCGGCCACGGTGTTCCCGAGCGCATGCGCGAGCGGCGTCGCCAATCGGCCCAGAAGGATCGCGGTGGCGATCGGCATGAATACGGCGGAGATGCGCCAGGGGAAGAGTAGCGACAATGTGTCGTCGCCGGTGGCGATCTGGAGCAACGTCAGGGCTGCCGCGCCGATAAACGTCGTTACCAGCACGGGGAAGAGTCGGCCGCGAACGAGTAGGATTCCCAGGATCATCCAGCCAATTTGCAGAAGTGCGATGCCGTCGCACCAGAGTTCCGGGAGGCAATGATGCGGGATGCGGAAGTGAGCGAGAATGTGCTGTGCTGCGTCGAAGGATTCCGGCGATTCAGGTCGGAAGCGGATCCACGCATAGACGGCGATCGGCAGGACCAGCAGAAACGCCCAGGCGCCGAGCAACCCCGCGCGTCGGCCCTGTCCCTCGCGCCAGAGCGCGACCATGAAGGCGAATGTCAGCAAGCCGGCGCCTAACAAATACGTGGTATGAACGGTCGCGGCGGCGCAGGCGATGAGCACGGCTGTGAACGGCCGATCGTGCACGAAGAGCAGGATCGCGAGGATTAACAGTACGCCGACGGTCGACGGTTGGAACATGGCGCCGAGGACGTATTGTCCCGCGAGCCCGGACTGGAAATACCAGGGATAGTCGGCGCCGAACAGACGCTGCGAACCCCAGCGCAGCGCCGCCGAGTGAACCGCGACGAGCAGGCCGGCGAACAAGAGCCGTCGGCCCCAACCGCCGCCGGGCCCGGCGAGCGACGCATCGAGTCCGTTCAGACTGACGAAGTAAACGCCCATCAGCACGGCGTAGAAAACATGAAATGTCCACGGCTGCAGAAAGCGGATCGTAAACTCGACTCCGGCGCTGAAGATCGGCGTCGGGTCGGCGGTGCGCGCGAGCCAATCGCGCGCGAGATAGCCTTCCTCGGCGTCCGCGAGGCCGTGCAGAAAGTATTGATTCTGATTCGAATAGTAGAGCGGCGCCTGCGTGTACGCCAGGGCGAACAGGGCCGTTCCCAGAACGAGAAAGCAGAGTCGCCGAAATCGCTGGGCCGTCATGCTAAACTTCCGCGGGCGTGTGAGGGGTTTCCCGGCAACCGCTTGCGGCGCCGATCCTTGTATGGTAACAAGCAGGGAGGTTCCCTTCGACAAAAGAGCGGTTCATGGCCGAAATCTCCGAGGAAAAACGTGCCGAAGCAGCCTTGCGGGCAAGCGAAAGCCGGTTCCGATCCGTCATCGAAAATAGCTGGGACGGCCTCTCCATCGTCGATGGATTCGGCATCACGCGCTACGCCAGCCCGTCGACGGTGCGCATCCTCGGTTACGCGCCGCACGAATTCGAGGGACGTTCGGGCATGGAGTTCGTCCATCCCGAGGACGCGCCCTTCGTCGCCGATTCGTTTCGCCAATCGCTGAGCCAACCGGGCAAATCGGGGACCACGGTCTACCGCATGCGGCATAAAGACGGGTCGTGGCGCTGGATCGAAACGACCGCGACCAATCTGCTGGCCGACCCGGCCGTGCGCGGCATCGTGCTGAACTCGCGCGACGTCACCGAACGCAAGTCGGCAGAAGAGGCTCAAGCGCTCCTCGCGGCGCTGGTCAATTCATCGGAAGACGCCATCGCCAGCTCGGACCTGGGCGCGCGGATTCGCAGTTGGAACCCGGCCGCCGAGCGTCTGTTCGGCTACGCCGCCGCGGAAATTTTGGGCAAGCCGGGGCTTCTCCTGGTGCCGCCGGAACTGCACGACGAAGCGCTTGCGCGGATCGCGGCTCTGAGGCGAGGCGAGCCGCTGCCGACTTTTGAAACGGTGCGGTTGCGCAAGGGGGGCGAACCGATCCAGGTGTCGATGACCAGTTCCGCGGTTCTCGTCGGCGGCCAGCTTGTCGGCTTCTCATCGATCTATCGCGACGTCACCGAGAAGCGGTCGCTCGAGGAGCAGCTTCGGCACACGCAGAAGATGGACGCCATCGGCCAACTCGCCGCGGGCGTGGCTCACGATTTCAACAACCTCCTGACCATCATCAACGGCTACAGCGAACTACTTATCCAGCAAACCCCGGACGACGATCCCAGCCGTGTGTTATTGCAGGAGATCGCGGACGCCGGCGAACGCTCCGCGACTCTCACGCGCCAACTTTTGCTCTTTAGCCGCAAGCAAATCGCGGCTCCGCGCCAACTCGATCTGAACGAAGTGGTCGCCCGCGCCGAGCGGATGTTGCGGCGATTGATCGGCGCCGACATCCAGCTCCGGTCGATCCTCGCGAGCCAGCCTGTGCCGGTCCGCGCCGATCCCGGCCAGCTCGAACAGGTGCTGCTCAACCTCGCCGCCAACGCCCGCGGCGCCATGCCCCACGGCGGTCAGCTCACCATCGAAACGCGCGCCCTCGTCCCGGGGGCGGCCGGTGCTCCGCGTGGACGCTATGCCTTTCTCGCCGTCACCGACACCGGCGCCGGAATGTCCCGCGAATTGCAAAACCGAATCTTCGAACCTTACTTCACCACCAAGGAGACCGGCAAAGGAACCGGCCTGGGACTCGCCGTCGTTCACGGCATCGTCAAGGAAGCCGGGGGCAATATCGAAGTCGTCAGCGAGATCGGCGCCGGAGCCGCGTTCAAAATCTATCTCCCCCAGCTCGAGAGTTTCGAAAGCCAACCCCCGGCGCCTGTCCCTGCTGCTGTTCCAAACATTCCCACCGGCGTCGAAATCATTCTGCTCGTCGAAGACGAAGATTCCGTCCGCGCCCTGGCAAAGAACGTCCTCGCGGGCCTCGGCTATCACGTTCTCGAGGCCGACGACGGCGCCGAGGCCTTACGCCTCCTGGACGACTTTCCCGGCGAGATTCACCTCCTCATCACCGACGTCGTCATGCCCCATCTGGGCGGCAGAGAGTTGGTCCAGCGCGTCGCCGCCCGCTTCCCGGACTTGTGCGTCCTCTACGTTTCCGGCTACGCCGACGATGAAGGCGTCCGAGACGGAGCAATCCTCGAGAAAGTGAATTTCCTACAGAAACCGTTCTCCCCCAGCGCCCTGGCGATGAAGGTCCGCGAATCTCTGGACGGCTGCTGAATTTCGTGCCCTGCCATTGAGACTCGCAGCCCACTCAAGTAAGATACCTGCTGAACCTCCCGCCGACTCTCGAGTCCCTCTTCGCTGGGATCATCTCATGAAACGCGTTTCCTTGCTCGCGCTGCTGCTGACTTCGCCCCTCTTCGCTCAGACGCCCGACTTTACGTTCTTCGAGCAGAAGATTCGGCCCGTGCTCATCGAGCACTGTTATGCGTGCCATTCCGCAGACGCCGTCAAGAACAAGAAGCTGCGCGGCGGGTTACGTCTCGATACCGCACAAGGCCTACGCACCGGCGGCGACAGCGGACCTGCGGTCATTCCCGGCAAAATTAAAAAAGGGCATCTCCTCGAGGCGCTGCGTTATACCGGCGACGTCAAGATGCCGCCCAAGAAGCAACTCCCGGCCGAGGTTGTCGCCGATTTCCAGAAGTGGATCGAGATGGGCGCCCCCGACCCACGCGACGAGAGTGCCGCCGTCGCGGTCAAAAAGGTCGATGTCGAGAAGGGGCGCACCTGGTGGTCGTTTCAACCGCTGAAACACGTCCAGCCCCCGAAGGTCAAGAACGAGAAGTGGACACAGGGCCCCATCGACCGCTTCATCCTGGCGCCCCTCGAAGCCAAGGGGATCGTCCCCAACGGCCCCATCGACCGCGAACGGCTCCTGCGCCGCGTCTACTTCGATCTGATCGGGCTTCCTCCCACCCCCGCCGAGATCGACGCCTTCGCCAGCGACTCGGCGCCCGACGCCTTCGCCAAGGTCGTCGATCGACTGCTCGAGAATCCCGCCTACGGCGAACGCTGGGCGCGGCACTGGCTCGATACCGTTCGCTTTGCCGAGAGCAGCGGCTACGAGTTCGACAAAGATCGGCCCGGCGCGTATCACTACCGCGACTTCGTCATCGACGCCCTCAATAAGGATATGCCCTACGACGAGTTCGTGCGTCTGCAGATCGCCGGCGACCATCTGCAGGCGAGCGACATGAAGTCGATCGCCGCCACCGGCTTCCTCGTCGCCGGGCCCTATCCCGGGCAAGTCACGCAGAAGACGCTGTCGCTGATCCGCTACAACCATCTCGACGACATGGTTTCCACCCTTGGCTCCTCGATGCTCGGCCTCTCCGTCGGCTGTGCCCGTTGCCACGACCACAAGTACGATCCAATTCCGCAGCACGATTACTACCGCCTCCTTTCGGCCCTGGGCCGAACCGATTCGATCGAACGCAAGGTCAACCCGACGCCCGACATTTATCGCAAGGCGAAGGACGCGTTCGACGTCACGATGAAGGAGTTGCAAGCGGAGCGCGTCAAGTTCGAGAAAGACGAACTGCTGCCGAGATTGCAGACCTGGCGTAAGGAGCATCCGCATGGGGCCGCGCCGGCCTGGCTCATCCTCGATCCGCAGGAAACGCCCGGCCTCAAGCGGCAGGGGGACGCCTTCACATTCACTGCCGGCAAGCCGAACAAGGACGAAACCTTTACCTTCTCCACGCTGACGTTTCAAAAGAATTTGTCGGCCCTGCGTTTCGAGGCGCTCGGAACCGGCGTCCTGCAGGTGAAGGAAATCATGGCGACCGCTCAGGCGTACGGGAAACCCAAGACGTCGCAGGCGCTCAAGTTCGACGCCGCCGCCTGGACGCCGACCGACGACAAGAAGGAGCACGCGAAAGTCTTCGCGTTCGCGACGCCGGTCGCTGGGTTCGAAGGCGGCACGACGTTGACGGTGACGGTAACGCTGAAGTCGGCGCCGACGCGCAAGCTGCGCTGGGCCGTCGCCACATCCCTGGCCGCTGCCGATGCACCGTCCGCCTTGCAGAACCTGTTCGAGATTCCGCTCGCGCTCGATCTCCTCAAGCAGAAGCCCGACGCGCTGCCGCTCTCGATCCTCGGCAGATGGCATGGCCGAACCGATCCGGAGACGAACAATCCGTACCGCCTGATCGCCGAGCACGAAGCCAAGGAGCCGCAGCCGAACTTGATCGGCATCTTCTCCGCCAGCTCGGGCAAGGGGGGCGACGTCCACTTCCTGATTCGCGGCGAAGTGGAGCGCAAGAACGGCATCGCCACGCCCGGGTTTCTGCAGGTAATGATGAACGCGGAGCAGAAAGAGAAAACCTGGCTCGAACCGTCGAAGGAGCCGCGCGTCGCGCTGGCGCACTGGCTCACCGACACGAAGGTGGGCGCCGGCAATCTCCTGGCGCGCGTCCTCGTCAATCGCCTCTGGCAACATCACATGGGACGCGGCATCGTCGCTACGCCCAACGATTTCGGCATCCAGGGAGACGCGCCGACTCATCCCGAACTGCTCGAATGGCTTGCCCATGAACTGGTACAGGACGGCTGGAAGCTCAAGGGAATCCACAAGAAGATCGTACAAAGCTCCGCGTACCAGCAAGCGGGCGACTTGCTCCCCACTGGCATGAAGCTCGATCCGCAGAACAAGCTCTGGTGGCGGCAGGCGCCCAAGCGTCTGGAGGCCGAGACGATCCGCGACGCCTTGCTCGCGGTCAGCGGCACGCTCGATCCGCGCGCGTTTGGCCCCGGGTCGCTCGATCCGGAGAATCCGCGTCGCAGCATCTATCTCACCGTCAAGCGCAGCAAGATGGTGCCGATGATGCAGATGTTCGACGCCCCCGAACCGATCCAGAGCATCGGCGAACGCTCGATCACGACCGTGCCCACGCAGGCGCTGGCGTTCATGAACTCCGGTTTCGTCCGCACCCGCGCCGAGAAGCTCGCCCTGCGCGCCAAGCAGTCGACGATCGAGGCTGGCATCCGCGAAGCGTACCGCCTGGCCCTGGGCCGTTCGCCGAGCGAGGCGGATCTGGCACGGATGGCCGCGTTCGTGCAGAGCCAGGCGTCGACCGACCGGGCGATGGTGGAGGTGTGCCAGGTGCTCTTGTGCCTCAACGAGTTCGTGTACGTCGATTGACGCGCTCGTTCGTGGGGCACGTTTGTAACGTGCCGCGTTTGCGACCTACGGGCATTAGATTTATGTCGCCGGACGTTTCCTCTCACGGCACGTTACAAACGTGCCCCACGGGAATCGTCCAGGATTTTATTCGTTCGATTGACGCGCTCGTTCGTGGGGCACGTTTGTAACGTGCCGCGTTTGCAACCTACGGGCATTAGATTTATGTCGCCGGACGTTTCCTCTCCCGGCACGTTACAAACGTGCCCCACGGGAATCGTCCAGGATTTTGTTCGTCCGATTGACCCGCTCGTGGGGGGGGCGTGTAGAGATGCCCCGGTGGGGACAC
>JBBQPM010000126.1:0-19768 GCA_038217425.1 Gemmatales bacterium | reverse complement strand
ATCTAGGCTCTAATTCTTACCCAGGCCTCCGGCCTGGGCTATAGGAGTCGACCTTACAGGCCGAATTCAAGAACGCCCTACTAGGAATCACGCTACTTGCGAGGTCTGAAATCAGCCTTACCTAATGGGAAAAGTGGCGCTGACCAACCAGGAGAACCGCTCTAACGAAGGGTAACGCCCTTTTTCTTGAGGGCGGCCTCGAGTTTGGCGCGGTCGGTCTTTTCGGGATCGATCAGCGCCGTCACCAGCCCTGCCCGGAAACTCGCGGTCGCTTGCTCCACGCCTTCGAGTTTGAAGATGCTCTCGTACGCTACGAGCGAACACGCCTTGCAATCGAGCCCGGCCACCGGAATCTCGATCCACTTCAGTTTTTCCAGCGGCATGGTCCGCAGCGGCTTGATGCCGAACGTGCCGAACGAGGCCTGTCGCATCACGTTGTCGAAGCGTTCGACGACTTGCTGCGGCTTGGCGCTGCCAAAGGCCTTTTTGACGTCGTATTCGAAGACCGCCTCGGCATTTTTGTAGTCGATGCTCACGAGCTTGATGTTTTCCAGCTTTTCCATGGTGTCGCGCAAGTCGAGTTCCCGTTCGGGCATGAAGAGGCCGAGGACTTGGTGCTTGACCTTTTCCTGGGCATGCAGCGGCGCGGCGACGAAAATGCTGAATATCGTTATGAATCGGACGAAATGGAACATCACATCACTCCGGCGTCAATTCGTTTAGCGCTCGCAGGGGATCTTGCGAGCGCTAAACGAATTCGCGGCTACCGCGTTTGAAAAACTTCACTCTGGATCAGTTCGTGCAGGAGCGTGCGTACGCCGCCCCCCTTCTTTTGCGTGCCGTCCACGATGGCGGAGATCGCGGCGCGGTCGCTGAAGGCGACGTTGCGGCCAGTCGCGTAGATCGTGAACTGCTGCGCCAGATTCTTCAGCAACTTGCCGCGGTCGACGGCGATCAGCTCCTGGAACTCGGTGATGTCTTTGAACTTTCGGCCGTCGGGGAGTTCGCCGCTCGGGTCGACGTTGGGTCCGAGGCGGAAGCTGATGCCGATGAACGGGTCGATGGAGCCGCGCGGGGCGTTGTCGCCGACGCCGATCGAGCGGTAGCGGGTGCGGAAGCCGCCGATGACGTCGAACGATTCGAGCGCGAAACCGGGGGGATCCATCTTGGCATGGCACGAGGCGCAGGCGGCGTCGGCGCGGTGCTTCTCGAGCTGATCGCGGATCGACTTGGCGCCGCGGACGTCGGGTTCGATGGCAGGGACGTTTGGCGGCGGCGGCTCGGGCGTTTGGCCTAACAGCCGCGCCATCACAAAGGCGCCGCGCGGGACCGGCGACGTCGTCGTGCCGTTGGCGGTGATACGCAAGATCGAGGCGTGCGTCAGGAACCCGCCGCGCGGGGAATCCGCCGGCAGTTCGACGCGGCGCATCTGCGAACCGCTCACGCCCGGGATGCCATAGTGGACCGCGAGCTTCTCGTTGAGCATCGCGAAGTTCGACTTGATCAGATGGCTCGCATCGAGATCCTTGTCGATCAATTCGCGGAAGTAGGCCCGCGTCTCGGCGACGGTGGAATCTTGCAGGTAGGGGCTAAACTCCGGGTAGAGCTTGCGGTCGGGATCGGTGGCGGCGATCTGACGCAGCTTGAGCCACTGCCCCACGAAGTCCTCAATGAACCGTTGGGATTTGGGATCCGCGAGAAGCCGATCCGTTTCGGACTTGAGGGAGCCGCGCAGCTTGCCGGCGTCGGCGAGTTGAATCAGCTTTTCATCGGGCATCGAGTTCCAGTAGAAGTACGACAGCCGATTGGCGAGGCCGTGGTCGTCGAGCTTGCCCGCGGGTTCGATGTGGTAGAGGAAATCGGGCGAGCACAGGGCGGCGCGGTAGACCCAGCGCATCGCCAGTTCGAACGAGTCGCCGGCCTTGAGACGCTCCTCGACTTTCGCGACATACCGCTGTCGCAACTCTGCCTCCACGGGCCGGCGAAACGCCTTCGGCAGGAACTTCGCGAGCAGGCGATCGGCGTCAACGAGGGGCTGTTCGCTCTTCACGGTGAATTGGCCGACGGTCGGTTCGGGGCGATTGCGAGCGGCGCCAATCTCCTGGCGCACGAGCTTGCGTTTCGGGAACTTCATCTTGGGATCGTCGGCCTGCTTGAACTCGACGAGCGGCAAATCGCCGAAGAGGAGCCGATGGCTGGGGGGCGGCCAAACGTCGTGGATCGGGCCTTCGACCTCGAAGAAGTCGCAGGCGATGCCGGGGCCGGTGAAGCCCAGCGCATGGAGTTTGCCGCGCGTCTGTCCTCCTTGTGCGAGGGACGCGGCGTTGAAGCCGATGATCTCGCGCGGGTTCATCCAGGTGGTGAAGTCGTGAACCTTTTCTTGCAGCGACGGAGCGTCGAAGTAGCCGAGAACGGTGCTGGGGTGTCCGCCGCCGCGGCCGTCGCCGCCGAGCTGCACGATGGAGAGTCGAGCCGCTTCGGTGCCGCGCGCGGGGAGGACGTTGCCCTTGTCCCATTTGAAGCTCCAGAGCGAGAGCTTCATGCGGTACTTGCCCGGATATATCGCGCAGAACTCGATGAAGTACGGGCTGAACGATTCATCTTCATGGCGAAAGAGGCCGACGCTGCTGCCGTTGCGGAAGCTCCCCATTCGGGCATGGGCGCCTTCGTCGAGATGGATGTGAGCGCCGGCCGGGGGGAAGTCGGGATCGGGCTGTTTGTTTTTGAGGAGGACGCCGTCGCCGTGCATGATGACGTGGGCGACGAACCCGCCGGAGTTGGCGAGCGAGATCTTTTGCGTGAGCACCTTCGGGGGCTCGGGCCGGGTGGCGATGGCCATATCGAGCGTGCGGTCGGCGGCCTCGATATACTTGGTGAGATTGACGTGGGAGATGTCGAGAGCGTCGCTGTTATTGTCGAATCCGTGCGCGGAGCCGTCGGCGGGGAGTTCGCCCTGGAGGTTGATGCCGGGGAGCTGAAACAGGTCGCGCATCGTGTTTTCATACTCGGCCCGCGTGAGCCGACGAATGCCGGTTCGACCCCCCGCGAACTTCGCGACCTCCGCCTTGACGAGCATCTCGGCTAGCCCGCTAAGCGCCGCCTTTGTCTCCGCGACCGGCGGCTTCTTCTTGGGGGGCATCTCGCCCGATTCGATGCGGTCGTGCACCTTGACCCAGCGGGCGAAGTTCTCCGCGTTCGCCAGATCAAGTTTGAGCGCGGTGAGGTCGAGACCGCCTTTCTTGAGGTTGGCGTCGTGGCAGCTGAAGCAGTGCGTTTCGAGGAACTTGGGATTCGCGTGCAGAGAGTCAGACGCGAAAAGCAGCCACAGAGCGAGAAGAAGGATTATTTGTCGAGAGGGTAGTGCGTTCATTGGCTCATGGTGTCCTTACGAAAAATGCAAGCCATAGAGGTCACGGAGAACACAGAGGAATTGAGAAAAAGGCCACGCATCTCCGCTTGCTCTTACTCAGTGTCCTCTGAGTCCTCTGTGGCTTCTACCTACGCCATTTCCAGGCCGCGCATGGTCGATCGGCCCGTCGAAAATTCGCCGACGTCCAGGCCCAGGCGCTGCAGCATCGAGACGAACAGATTCGTCAGCGGGTAGTTGTTCTGCGTATCGAACGCCAGGTGTTGACCATGCCGGAAGCCGCCGCCGGCAATCAAGGCCGGCAGGTTCGTGTTCGCATGCGAGTTCGCGCTCCCCATGCAGGTGCCGTACAGAACCATCGTCCGGTCCAGAATCGGCTGCCCCTGTTCGCGCGTGTCGTTGAGCGAGCGCAGGAAGTTGCCGAGCACCTCGAACTGCGCCTCTTCCTTCGCACGCAGCTCGGCCAGCACGTCGGGGCGGTTGCCGTGGTGCGTGATGTTGTGAATGACGACGGTGTCGATGAAGAGCGAGATGAGCCGGGTCGAATCGGTCTCGAAGGCGAGCTTGATGACGTCGAACATCAGCTGCGTCTTGCGGACGAACTCGGCCGAGTCGTTGATGTCGACCGGCGCCTGGGCGGAGACCGTTGGCTTGGGGCGATGTTCCCAGCTCTCGGAACTCTCCAGGCGTTGTTCGAGTTCGCGGACCGCCGTGAAGTATTGCTCCATACGCTGCTGGTCGGCGACGGAGAGCGAGCGATTAAGGCGGCGCGACTGGTCGCCGACGAAGTCGAGCATGCTGCGTCCCTGGCGAATCGCCTCGACGTTGGCGGCTACTTCGTCGGGCCGACCTTGTACGAATAATCTCTGAAAGAGTCGATTCGGACTGCGCTCGGCGGAGATGGCGGCGCCGCTGCGGGTGAAGCTGAGCGTCTGGTTGTTCTCGCTGCTCATGGCCAGGACGAGCGAGGGATAGCGGGTGCGATTGCCGATGCGTTCGGCGGCAAATTGATCGAGCGAGATCCAGTTGCGGAAGCCGCCGCGCTCGGGGTGGGGCGTTCCGGTGAGGAAGCATTTTTCCGCGGAGTGGGCGCCGGTCACGCCGGGATGGCTGACGCCGGAGAAGACAGTCATCTTGTCTTTGACGTGGGCGAGTTTCTGTAAGTACGGCGTGAGGGCGTAATCGCGGCCGGCGCGTTCGGGGAAGAAGAACTGCGGCAGAATCCCCATATTCGTTTCGATGGCGAGCATGCGGCGCGGCACTGGCGGCGCGGCGGAGCCGTTGCCGAAGGCGGGCTGCATAGCATCGAGGAAGGGGAGCGCCATGGCGACGCCGGCGCCGCGGAGGAAAGTTCGCCGAGAAAGCGGGCCGTGGCCAATCGAGAAGGCGGGTTTCATGCCGAGATTCCTGTGAGGTTTCGGGGCGGGCGGGGTGGGTCTGCGTATTCTATATTGGGAACGTCCGGAATGGAACGGAAGTTCGACGAAAGCGAATTAGCCACAGAGGTCACAGAGAACTCAGAGGAATACGAGAAGAAGCGCACCGCTTACCCCTCCCCTCGCCTTTTATCTCTGTGTCCTCTGTGCCCTCTGTGGCTTGTCTTTAGAGCACCAATTATGCGACACCTCAGCATTCTCCTCGCCGCCTTATTTATCACGCCTCTCCACGCCGGCGAGCCCGTTTGGCGGCTCACCTGGCAGGACGAGTTCGACGGCGAAAAGATCGACAAGGCCAAGTGGGACTTCGATCTTGGCAACGGCTTCTATAGCTACGACGCGAACCAGTGGATCAGCGGCTGGGGCAACAATGAACTTCAGTACTACACGCGCGAACCGGAGAACGCGTTCCTCAAAGACGGCAAGCTGCACATCCGGGCCATCAAGGAATCGTACCAGGGCGCGGGCTACACCTCGGCCCGCATGAAGACGCGCAAACGCGACGGCAGCCCGCTCTTCAACCAGAAGTACGGCAAGTTCGAGTTTCGCGCCAAGCTGCCGACCGGCCAGGGCGTTTGGCCCGCGCTGTGGATGTTGCCGCAGGGCGAGAAGTACGGCGGTTGGGCGGCGTCGGGCGAGATCGACGTCATGGAAGCTCGCGGCCAGGAGCCGACGAAAGTCCTCGGGACGCTCCACTATGGCTCACGTTGGCCCGCCAACGCCCATTCGGGCAAGGAGTACGTCTTCCCCAATGGCGGCACTATCGCGGAGTTTCACACCTATGCGGTCGAATGGGAGCCGGGGGAGATTCGCTTCTTCGTCGATGGCAAGCACTATCAGACGCAGTCGTTCTGGTGGAGCACGACGAAGTCGGCGAAGGGCAAGGGCGAGAACCCAGCCAAGGAAGCCGATCTCAATCCCTGGCCGGCGCCGTTCGATCAGCCGTTCTTTCTGGTGATGAACGTCGCGGTCGGCGGTCGGTTTCTCGGCAATCCCGATGCAAGTACCGTGTTTCCTGCGGAGATGGTCGTCGACTACGTGCGCGTGTACGAGAAGACGAGCGGCTACGGCGGGACGAAGCCGCGCGGCGAGGGGAAGCTGCCGTTTGCGAAGTGACGCGTTTCGGCGAAAGCCCAGGGATGGCTATCCCTGGGAAAGCCCCGAATGACTGCGTGGAATGGGATGCTGATCCCTGGCGCTTCCCCAGGGATAGCCATCCCTGGGCTTTCAGGAAACCTTCTGCAGCGCTTGGCGTTCCGCGCGTTCCTTTTCGAACAGCCCGCGGACCTTGCGTTTGCTCACCCAGTCGACGAACCACGGGAACCACTTCGAGACCCACAGCATCAATTTTCCCTGAAACGTCAGCGTGATCTCATTCGTGCCGCGGGCGATGGCTTTCAACGTCGCCTGGGCCACTTCTTCCGAACTCATGCCGCGCATGTGGTCGAGCTGCACCTTGGCTTTTTGCTCGATCATGTTCTTGGAAAAGTTCGTCTGCGTCAGACCGGGACAGACGACTAGCACGTCGACGTTGTCCTTGGCGAGTTCCGCACGCAGGGCTTCGCTGAGCCCCTGGACGGCGAACTTGCTCGAAGCGTAATGGCTCCGCGCGGGGATGCCGCGCTTGCCGGCGATCGAGGAGATATTGACGATGGCGGGCGTCGTACCTTGTTTCAGCGTCGGCAAGAAGACGCGGATCGTCTCGGCGAGGGCAAAGAAGTTGACCTCGAAAATCGAGCGTAGATGCTCGAAGCTGACGTCCGCGAAATGCCCGGTGGCGCCGATGCCAGCGTTGTTGACGAGCACATCGAGTCCGCCGAACGTCGTCCTGGCGGCGTCGACCATTTTTTGGCGATCCTCGGGCGAAGTGATGTCGGCCTGCACGACGTCGATGTGCAAGTTCTGCGTTTTGGCCTCGGCTTGTAGTTCGTGGAGCAGTTCGAGATTGCGCGCCGCCGCGAGGACTTTGACGCCCTGCTTGGCCGCCTCGAGCGCGAGGGCTTTGCCGATGCCTTGCGAAGCGCCAGTGATGAGCATGCGGGCGCCGGTAAGTGTTCGCCGTTGACCCATGGAAGACTCCCTTAGGATGATGCGTTCTCCACGTCTATATTAACCCGCCTCACAGGCGGGACGATGCGGACTTGAGGGGATTTGTTTCGATCCGGTAAGATTTTCGGACGCTGGTAGCGATTGCGCGCGATCTGCCGGCAGGTTGTTGCGACCCGCCTGGCGCCCGCGTACAATGGGGCGATCCGTCTACCACTCATCGAAAGGAATTTTGTCATGTTGCGTGCGTCTCTCCTGTGTTTTCTTGCGCTGCCCGGGCTCGCCCTGGCCCAGGAAACGTTCGGTTCCATCGATCGCCGAGATCCGGCGCTCGACGCGCTCATTCCGAAGGATGCGAAGATCGAGAAGTTGGCCCAGGGCTTCAAGTGGGTCGAGGGGCCGGTCTGGGTCCCCAACGGCAAGTTCGTGCTCTTTTCGGACATCCCCAACAACGCGATTCACAAGTGGGAAGAGGGCAAGGGCCTCACCCGCGACTTCATCAAGCCCGCCGGCTACACCGGCAAAACGCCTCGCCCCGGCACCGAACCGACCGACGAGCCGGGCTCCAACGGCCTCATCCTCGACGCCAAGGGGCACCTCACCCTCTGCGAGCACGGCGACCGCCGAGTCACCCGGCTCGATAAGGACTTCAAGAACAAAAAGGTGCTCGTCGATCACTTCGAAGGCAAGAAGCTCAACAGCCCCAACGATCTCGTGTATCACTCCAATGGCGACCTCTATTTCACGGACCCGCCCTACGGCATGGTGAAGCACTTCGAAGACCCGGCCCGCGAACTCGCCTTCTGCGGCGTCTACCTGCTCAAACCCAACGGCAAACTGACGCTGCTGCACAAGGACATGACCCGGCCCAACGGCATCACGCTGTCGCCCGATGAGAAATGGCTCTACGTCGCCAACTCCGATCCGAAGCTCGCCATCTGGAAGAAGTTCGCGGTGAACGGCGACGGCACGCTTGGCGAAGGCAAGGTCTTCTACGACGCGACGGCGATGGTCGGCAAGAAGCCCGGCCTGCCCGACGGCATGAAGGTCGACGTCAAGGGGAACGTTTTCGCGACGGGCCCGGGGGGCGTGTTTATCTTTACGCCGGAAGGGAAGCTGCTCGGCATCCTCGACACCGGCGTGCCGACCGCGAACTGCGCCTTCGGCGACGACGGCACGACGCTCTACATCGCGGCCGACAAGGCGCTCGCCCGCATCCGCACCACGACGAAGGGTAAGTAATTTTGCGAGCCGAGTCGAGAGGTGAAGCGGCTGCGGTCCACTCCATTTCACCTCTCGCTCCTCGAAACGGACCGGCAGACCGGTTATATTGAGTGGAACCAAGGGAGATTCTCGCGATGAATCCGCTGCATGACTGGATCCGATCCGAAACGCGTCGTCAATTTCTCACCCGTGGCGCCAACGCCCTGGGCACCGCCGCCCTCGCCTCGCTGCTCGGCCAGGCCGCCGGCGCCCAAGAAGCTCGGCGGGCGCCGATGAATCACTTCCCCAGCAAAACCAAGAACGTCATCTACCTGCACATGGTCGGCGGGCCGCCGCAGATGGATCTCTTCGATTACAAGCCGGCCATGAAGAATTGGTTCGATCGGGATCTCCCCGACTCCGTCCGCGGCGGCCAACGCCTCACCACCATGACGTCGGGCCAGGCGCGTTTTCCGATCGCCCCCTCCAAGTTCAAATTCGCCCGCCATGGCCAATCGGGTATGTGGATGTCGGAGCTGCTGCCGAACCTTTCGACCTGCGTCGATGACATGTGCTTCATCCGCAGCATGCAAACCGAAGCGATCAACCACGAACCCGCCATCTGCTACATGCAGACCGGCAACCAACAAAGCGGCCGACCGTGCCTCGGTTCCTGGGTGTCGTACGGCCTCGGCTCGCTCAACGAGAATCTGCCGACGTTCGTCGTGCTCGTCGCTCGGCCCAGCAATACCGAACAGGTGCAGGCGATCTCCGCACGGCTCTGGTCGTCCGGCTTCCTCTCGGGCGAACATGCCGGCACTTCCTTCCGCACGGCCGGCGATCCCATCCTCTTCATCAACAATCCGCCCGGCGTATCTCCCGAGGTAAGGCGACGTACGCTCGACGGCCTACGTGCTTTGAACGAGATGAATTACCGCCAGGTCGGCGACGCCGAGACGCACACGCGCATCCAGCAGTACGAACTCGCGTTCCGCATGCAGAACAGCGTCCCCGATTTGACGCACATCGCCGGCGAGCCCGAATCGACGTACCGCCTCTACGGCGAAGACGCCCGCAACCCCGGCACTTTCGCGAACACGGTCCTCCTGGCGCGCCGCATGGTGGAGCGAGGCGTTCGGTTCGTGCAGATTTACCTCAACAACTGGGACACGCACGCCAACGTCGCCGGGCGTTTGCCGAGCCAGTGCCGGGATATCGACCGCGCCTGTTACGGCCTGATCCACGACCTGAAGAACAAGGGGATGTTCGACGACACGCTGATCATCTGGGGCGGCGAATTTGGCCGAACGATCTATTCGCAAGGCGGCTTGACGGCGGAGAACTACGGCCGCGACCATCATCCGCGCTGCTTCACGATGTGGCTCGCCGGCGGCGGCGTCAAGTCCGGCACCATCTATGGGGCGACCGACGACTTCTCCTACAACATCATCGAGAACCCCGTCCACGTCCGCGACTTCCACGCGACGATCTTGCATCTTCTGGGCTTCGATCACCAACGCTTTGCCATTCGCTACCAGGGATTGGACCAGCGGCTGACGGGCGTGGAACCGGCACACATCGTGCGGGAGATTTTGGCATGATCACGCCACAAGTTGACGACCGCAGTCCGTGGCGGCGGGCTGAAGACGAGAGAATTGCATCGGAACCGCAAAAGCCGATTCCGCATTTTCCGGACGATGCCCCGATGGCGCCGGCCGAGCAACTTCTCGCCAAACGAAGAAGACGGCCACTGGCTGTAGCGGGAATCGTGGAGAACGGCGTGGTGCGTCCGCTCGATCCCACAATCAAGCTTACCGAGCTTTCGCAAGTGATGATTGTCTCTTCGAAAGGGCCGTGAACGAAGAATCGACAAAAGAAAGGAAGTGCTCAAGTGCCAATTCTTCGAACAGGGATGTTTCTTCTATGCCTCGCCGGCGCGTCGGCTTCGAGACTCTACGCCCAAGGGTACGTCGCCCCGGAAACCAGTAGGGCATCCCACTACGTGAAGGTTCGCGCTACCGCTACTGCTCCCGACGATGCCGGCAAACAGCGGGTCACGGTAACGCTCGAACTCGACAAACGGCTGCAGATCTACGCCAACCACGTCGAGAATGTGGATTTCGAGGCGGCTCGAACAAGAATGACGCTCAAAGTTGCCGGCGAGTCGGTGCCCGCAGAGTTTCAATATCCAAAGGGCGTCAAGAAAATGCTGACGGGAATTGACACTTTCTGGATATACGTAGGCAAAGTGACCTTCGAGGCAACGGTGCAGCGAAAAGTGGGCGATTCGGCTCCACTGGAGGTTGCGGTGTGGATGAGCGGGCATCTGGACGAGTCCATTTGCCTGTTGCCGGGAGTGGTTCGATTGACTGTTCCGTGAGGCGATTCGACTTGCTCATCAGGCATCAGCCTGGCTTGGCTGATGCCTGATGAGCTTCCGAACAGACTGTCTTCCGGAGGACAAATGGAAGATTTCTTCACGAACAAGATGGCAAGCCTCGGCTTCGCGCTGCCCGAGGGGAGCACGCCTCCCTCCGAGGAATTGGTCGCAGAGTTCGAGCAACGCTTCGAACTCGAACTGCCGAAGGATTTTCGCACATTCCTCGTCAAACTCGGCGGGGTGCGCGGTATCGCTGCGTGCGAGATGCTCGAACCGACGCCCTTCGGCACGTCCGTGTGCATCGATTGCTTCTACGGCTTTCAAGATGACGAGATCGGCGATTCGACGGAGTTGATCGAAGGGGCGCCCGATGTGATTGCGCTGGGCAACGAGCCGCTCGGTCGGATGTTCTTTTTATTCTTGGCGGAACCGTACGCGGGCCACGTTTTCGTACGCGACCACTACGGCAGGTCTTCGTGGACCGACGAGCAATTCTTCCAGTGGCCGAATCTCGCTCCGGAAATCCATCTTTACCTCGACTTGCGTCGCGAGGGCACGCTGCCCGAGAAACCGGCGGGCTTCGAGGACGTCTATCTCGTGGCGACCAGTTTCACGGATTTCGTGCAGCGACTGGAGCCGTTTTCGAGCGAATGACGACCGGCCCCGATTCGCTCAGTTTATCCGGCGGACATGTCTAAAATGATGACAGTGCCGATGCGCTTCGGATCGAATCTAATACTACATCGCTAGAGACTAGCTGGGTGTTGCAGTCACTTCAAATACAGGAAGCATTTACTCCCCTCTCCCTCCGGGAGAGGGGTTGGGGGTGAGGGGGAATAGCCGTGTTTTTGAGTTAAGCCATTTCCCCCTCACCCCCTCCCCTCTCCCGGAGGGAGAGGGGAGAAGATAGCGCTGTAGTACTAAGGGGCCCGTGCCATGAAACCCGTCAAAAACTACGAACCGCTCTCCTGTGCCCATTGCATGAACGGCGAGGGATTGGATTTCGGCTTCACCATGGCCTTCCAGCCGATCATGAATATCGCCACTGGCAACGTCTTCGCGCAGGAGGCGCTGGTCCGCGGACTCAAGGGGGAATCCGCCGGAAGCATCCTCGGGCGGGTCAACGATGAGAATCGCTATCGGTTCGACCAGTCGTGCCGGGCGACGGCGATCCGCCTGGCGTCGCGGCTGGGCGTCAATTCCTTTCTCAGCATCAACTTTCTGCCGAACGCAATTTATCAGCCGGAAAACTGCATCCGCGCCACCCTGGAGGCGGCGCAGCTTTACCATTTCCCGCCCAGCCGGATTATCTTCGAGATCACCGAGAGCGAAGAGGTCGATGCCGCTTACCTGCGAGAAATCGTCGATTACTACCGCGAACAGGGATTCTGGACGGCGATCGACGATTTCGGCGCCGGCTACGCGGGCCTTGGACTGCTCAGCGAGTTCAAGACCGATCTCGTCAAACTCGACATGAAACTCCTTCGCAACATCGATACCGATCGAAATCGGCAAGCCATCGTCAAAGGCATCATCCAGGTGTGTCGCGATCTGTCGATCGAGCCGATTGCCGAGGGGATCGAGACGTACGAGGAACTCGCCGTCGTGCGCGGCCTCGGCGTGGAACTCGTACAAGGGTACTATTTCGCCAAGCCGGCCTTCGAGTCCTTGGCCGAAGTGCCGGCTGAGCTATTGACCCGGCGTTGACCGGTAACGCCCTGGCTTCGATCTCGGCACGCAGGCGATCTTCTTGAGCCCGTAATTCAGGCGTAAACTCTGCGCCAAAGTCGGCGGCTTCGAAGATCGGGCGAATGTCGCTATCCTCCATCATCGGCTTGGGACAACGTTTGACCCACTCGATCGCTTCGTCCATCGACTTCACCTCCCAGAGCCAATACAGGCGTTCTCGGGGGCGTAGATGAGGAGTATGTACTTCATGACGGTCGTCCTTTCTTACTGTTGAGGCCCTCCCCGTAGGGCAACCGGCCTCGCTTGCCTTTTGGAGGGACGGGCAAGCGAGGCCGCTTGCCCTACGGGATCTTCTGCCGAACCGGGGTCGGCCCTTGGCTCTCGGAGAAAGTCACCGCTGCTGCGCCGGAAACTCTTGGCGTGGGGACACGGCGCGGTATACTCGTTCTCGACGTTGCCCACTCGATCGACTTTTGTGCGGGAAGCAAACGGTCATGTCCGTAAAGTTTCGGAGGAACAATGCGTGAATGTCGATACCCTGTCCCTGGGGAAGCATCTGACAAGTCTGGCCTGGGTCGCGTTTCGATCCTTCGTGGGAACGCTTTGCCTGGCGACCTTGGGCGGGGTTGTACTGGCTGGACTGTCGTGCTACTTCCTGCGCGAGCATCCTTGGTTCTACGGTGTGCTCGCCGCCGCCCTCGCCCTTGGCGAATCGGTGACAGCCGGCTGCGTCCTGGGCGCCAAGCGGGCCGTGATGTCGGCCGTGGCGCATGGACTGGGCACGCTTCGTTTGGGCCGGTCGTTCGTTCGCCTGATCTTCGAGCGAATGGCAGGCGGCGCTGAGGGAGAAGCGTCTGGACGGATTGCTCGAGGGCTGGAAAGGCTGCCATTCGCGCAGGCGGAAGCACTTCTGAGCCGCGCGGTCCGAAATGTAATGGGTGACGCCGAGCAAGGAGGCTGGCTTCGGCGGAGGATTCGAACGCACTTACTGGAGCACGTCCGAAAGTTCACCCTGGCACGATTTCGCGAAGAAGGGGCACAGCAGGGAGGCATCGACTTGCTGAAGGTGAAGGAAGAATTAGAGCTAACGGCGGACGATGCGCTGGTGCAAAAGGTGCGCGGCGGGCTGCAGCTTGCGACCGCGCTGGTTATCATCGGTCTGCCGGTCGTGGTCGCAGTGCAAACGTGGGCCATCAACCGACTACTTTAATCCCGGGATTGAGACGTTCGTCGGGAAGGTGAGACGAAAGAGAGATTTCCGGGGTATCCGCGAAGCGTTCGATTTTGACGGGGGCAGTCATTCCGATGTAGTCGGCAGCGGCGCCGGTGAACGTTCCGCAGATCGGCATGACGCCGCGCGGGTGGTGGCTGACGCCGACGGCGATGTGTTTGAGGGAGGTTTCTTCGGCGAGCGACGGATCGAAACCGCGCCAGCCGAGGATGGGGAGGTAGACTTCGGTCCAGGCGTGAATGGTGGCGCAGCCCGCTTCGGCGGCAGGACAATCGAGGTAGCCGCTGACGAACCGCGCGGCCAGACCCAGCGAGCGGGCCGCGTCCATCATCAAGGTGGCCATGTCGCGGCACGAACCGGTGCCGAATTGCAATGTTTGCGACGGCGTCTGCACGCCTTTGGCCTCGCGGCGGCGATAGCGAATGGTCCGATGGATGGTCGAGCACAGCGTGTTGAGCATCGTCTCCGCGTCGGTTGCGGCGCCGATCTCGGAAAATTGCCGGAGCCAGTTGCGGACGGCGCCGGCGTCGGCGGCGTAGGAAAACGACTGATACGCGGAGACGACCGGCAATTCCAGCGAATCGTACACCACGGGCGTCGGAATCCGCCACGGCTCCCACGGGTCTTGTCGCGGAAAAGGGGGTGAGCGTCGCACGATCACCGTGCTTCGCACCTCGAGGCGGTCGGCCTGTTCGACAAAATCGACGATCACCACCGAGTTGTTGTACACATCGCGCGCCCAGACCATGCGATGTGCCGGAGTGATCGAGAGCGTCATGCGTTCGACGATCAGGTCGTGCCCTTCGCGCGGCCGCAGGACGAGCCGATGCTGGCCGAACACGACCGGACGGCGGTAGGTGTAAATCGTTCCGTGTTCAATCCGGTGCCGCGGCATGATTTGATTCCAGTGAAATCCCCCGGCGAAGAAGATGCTTTCGCGCCAGCGGTGTGAAGGTCTGATCGGGGACAAGCTGGCAATCGACTTTCATGACCGTGCCTTCCACCTGCCCGAAGATGCTGGCCACCGCGGCGTCGGAGGCATCCCGACCGACGCCGATGCGGACCAGGCCATTGAGGGGCGCCAAACGCGTGGCGTCGAAAACGATCCAGCGGCCGCCAAGATAGCACTCGAAAATCGCGTGAAAATCGGGGGGATCGAGCTGGTAGGCGTAAGCCGAGACATACCTCGCGGGAATATTGAGCGCCCGACACAGCGCGATCCCCAGGTGCGCGAAATCGCGACAGACGCCCGTTCGTTGCGTGACCGTATCATAGGCCGACGTCGCCGAATTGGTGCTGCCCCGGACATATTCGACGTTGTCGTGGACCCAGTCGACGATGGCATTGACCTTGTCGTAAGGCTTCCGGATCTTGCCGAACAAATCCCACGCCAGTCGGCCCAGGCGATCGGACTGGCAGTATCGGCTGGGGAAGAGAAAGGGGATCGCGGTCGGATCGAGTTCGCCAATGGTCGTGAGGTCCATCTCGCCCGCGGAAATGACGTCGAACGCACATTCGACGGTAGCTGCATATTCGACGACGAGCCGCTTCTCGTCGCCGGTCTCCAGCCGCATGTACCGGTTCGCGCCGTTGTCCAGAACGAACTCTTCCGATTTTACGCTCGGCTCGACCGTAAAACTTTCCTTGAGAATCGTCTGCCCGAAATTTTTCTGGGCGTGAATGTTGAGAATCAAGGTGGACGGAAACTTGACGACGTATTCCAGGTGCGCTGAAACTTGAAATTGCATGAGCGGTATCTCGGCGATGCGGGCGAAACTTCGCGGTTCAGTCAGGTGCGTCCGAGAGACCTTTGGTCGTCGACGGCATTCACGACTCTTCGATCAACGATGATCAGGAAGGGTATCTTATCGCCTTTCACGCGGCATGCGAGGGTTTTCAGCGTGCAACGCCGAATAACCGACAGTCTACAGCGAAGGGGCCATGTGATTCCACTGTCGAGCGTCGGGAGAACCTCTTCGCGGAACGAGAGGGAGGCGAACCTGGCTTTTTTAGATTCTCGGCGGCCTTGAGACCTCGTGGCCACGGTTGATACTCGCTGCCCTTCGATTTAGGCGAGCGGCCGACGTGAGTCGGCCGGTACCTGTGCTTGAGCGGTTGCGATCGGATCTTCGAATGGGATGCTATACCGGCCGACTCACGTCAGCCGCTCGCCTTGGCCAATCGCCAAGCTTTGCAGCGATTGCGTTCATTTCTTCCGAACGCAATTCGAAAAATGTCGCCCACGTTGCGTTCGGCATTTCGCCATTGTAGGATGATGGACGAGTCGCCGTGGCATCCAGAGGGCCCCGGAAAATTCGCCTTCATCCTCGACACGTTCGACTGGTAACTTATCTTATAATTGAAGATCGTCAGCTAATGGTCCGAAGAGTGAGGGGACGGCGGACAGCAAACTCATGTGGATGGAGTCGAAGCAGGTTGAAATCTTGTGAAAACAGGGAACGCGTGAAAGATTCCCGCTTAAGATTCACTTCTGAATATGTAGTGCGTTTGGCGTCGCTTTTTTGAAAGGAAAGCTTCATGGCAGTGGAAATGACCAAGAAGTACTGGGAAGATCATCGCGACAAGTCCTGCAAAGGCTCGGGCGTCGGCAAAGCTCTCGAGGCTTACGTCCTCAATTGCCCGCGCTCTGCCGACCAGATCAAAAAGAAGGAACATTTTGAAAAGGCCTTCGAGACCCTCGAGGCTCTCGAAAGCGCGCTCAAGGTTGGCAAGGGTAAAACCTCCGGCATCAAAAACGCTGAAAGCAAAAAAGGCACCGTCGAGATGATCGACGAAATGGAAAAGAAACGAAAGAAGTACAAGGAGGGCCTTGAAAAGATCTTCGACGAATTCAAGAAAAAACGCGACGATGCCGGCAACGATCCGCAGTATCAGCAGAAAATCAAAACGTACGTGGACCGTCGCCAAAAACTGCTCGAATTCATCACCGCGGGACACAAGGAAACCCAGGCCTTTATCGCCCGCATCAAGACCAACAACGCGAACATCGAAAAGCTCAACACGAATCTGGATGTCGCCGTCTCCAAGAAGAAAGACATGGAGATGGCCAAAACCTTCCTCAAGGGAATGGAGACGCTGGTCCAGCAATCCATGGACCTGGGCGACAAAATTCAGACTCGCTACGACAAGGACGCTCCCTTCATCAAGCAGGAGCGCGGCCCGGCGGCGGACGCCAAGAACATGGGCGTTCTTCCCGAAGACGCCAAGAAACACGACGCTCTCTTCAGCAAGGCGACGGCCTTGGCGGCGGAAACCGGCGACCTGCTGAGGGAATCGAAGGAACTGATCAAGGACATCGTCGCCACGCTGACCGACGCCAAGCAATTGGTCGTCAACGGCGGTCGCACGCTCGATTCGGCTTTGTCGATGTCGAATAACCTCGTCCTGCGAATCACGGAAATTCAGTCGAACATCAATTCATCCAAGCAAAAGTTCACCCATTCCGCCCAGGGCGTCATTACCACCGCCGCTGAAAAGATGGAACTGGGCGAGGCCGATCTCGAGATCAAGCAAAACAGCGCGACGACGCAGTTTAACAACGTCACGAACGAAAGCAGTTCGCTGCTCTCCCTTGTCGGCCAAATGCTCAAGACGTTGCAGGAAGGGCAAGCGAAGATTCCCAAGGAACTCCTGAAGGACCCGACCATCAAGAGCGACGCCGAGAAGATCAAGACGATCGTCACCGACGTGGTGAAAACGAAGAAAGAAGTCGAAACGATGCTCGCCAAGGCCCGCAAGGATTACGCCACGATCATGAATCGCAAGGCGACCAAAGATCGGCTTGGGTAGGAATCTGAAAACGAGCGGTGACATGAAAAAGCCGCGAGATTCCTCTGAATCTCGCGGCGACTTTTTGGATGGATATGAGCTTTTTTCCAATCCAAATCGGCCTCACTTGGCGTATGGCTAACGCCCTATCCGCTCCTCGACGGCAATCGCCGAACGTCGAAGCCCGTCCCGTGGAGCAAGGCGTCGTGCCGCATCACGACAGGAAGCGGCGACTTCAGAGGAAGCGATCAGATGCTTCAACGTGACCGAAAGGGTCGAGCCTGAAAATCGACGAACCGGAATCCAGTCGCCGAGCTTCAGTCGCTTGATGCGGTCGGCATTGTCGAATTGATCGTGGGCGAGCGGCATCACGACTTGCGGAATGCCCGCCAACATCGCCTGCGAAGTGGACCCTACTCCGCCGTGATGGACGAACGCAGCCGCTCTCGGCAGGAGAAGATCGAGCGGAACATGGCTTGTACCTACGTGAATTGCTGGCGGCGCCGGGGCCAAATCCAAGGTCTTGCCGGTATCTTCGCGATGCCGCTCACTTCACGACCGTCGGCTTCCATCCCGGGACGCCCTTGGGAGCGCCCGGCGACTTCGCCTGGCGGCCCATGGCGTCGTAGAAGGCTTGCTGGGCGCTGCGGCCCTCCATCACGAAGCTGCGGCCATCGGGGAAGACGGCGTAGGCGGTGTCGTCGGTCAGGCCCATGTATTTGGGGTTGCCGCCGTACTGGTCCTGGGCGCCGTGCAGCACACGCGGTTCGTCGAGTCGGCCTTTCTTGTTGACGGCGGCGAGATACTTCCTCACGTCCGGGCCGGTCCAGTCGCCATAGGCGATGTCGTCGGGGACGGACGAAATGTTTCGACCTGGTGACTTGATCGGAGCGACGCCGAGCAAGTCATAATCGCCGACGATGGGATGGCCGTCCTTGGCGACGACTTGTCCCGGTTGCACCTTCCAATGGGGGTGTGTCTTCAATTTCACGAACTCGGTGACGGTTTTGCCGCCGACCGTGGTGGTCTTGCGGGCGACGCCGTTGGCGACATCTTCGGCTGCGACGACAAAGTGTCCGTTCATATTCGCGGCGGCGACCTCGCCAAAGTTCGAAGCAGTCAGGACGCCGGTCTCGGCGCTGGTCTTGAACTTGGCCCACATCGGCTTGCCGTGCGCTCCCTTGCGGATCAGTTCGATGGCGGCCTTCTTGTTAGAGCGGAAGATGGCGATGACGCCGGCTTCCTTGGCGGCCTCAACCATTGCCGTAAAGTGCTCTTGGGGAATGCCCATGCGCGGATCGTAGCCGCGGCCCATTTGGATCCCCTTGAAAATCATCGACGCTTCGCGTTTAGTGAGATCCTTGGCGATCTTCTCTTCGACCTCCTTCGCCAATTTCAGCGTCGGCTCATCAAGGACCTTGGCCGAACGCAGGGCGATCGACTTGCGCATGAGCGTCCGCACCATTTTGCCGCCGACTTTGGCGCTCAGCGCGACCAAAAGCCTTCCCATCGACAAGAAGTCCGCCGGCGAGTAGGAGACCGATTCCAGGAAACCGGTATTGGAAACGACGACGTCGAGAACCTCGCCGTTGATCCCCGTTACGACCTCGTTCCTGTGCTCGGTTGTGAGCACGTTGATGACCGCCCAGCCGGACGGCGGCGCCGTATCGCGGTCGTGGACGAAAACACGGATTTCATCCCGCAATAGTTCGCCGACATCGCTCACATAGTACGCCTTGGATTCGCCCGGCCGGTGTTGCACGGCGGCCAGGGGCACTATCAGATCGGTGAAGTGTCCGCCGCCGACGGAACCGAAATGGCCGACGACGGTCATTCGTTCATCGACGATAGGAGTAAACCGCTTGGCGGGATGGACGAGCACGCTGCGCTGCCGTTCGAACGGGGTGGCATACTCCTCGAATCCCTGGTCTTTGCGCATGAGAATGTCGAGCGGTTCGCGCTTGCCCCCGATAAGGCGGTGGGCCCGGTAAAAGCGATTGGTGAATTCCGAATAGCCCGACGTGCTGCCGACGCGCTCGCCCCGGTGCATGCGTAGGATGATCTGCTCGATTTCGTGGCGCGACCGGAAAGAGCGGCGTTTCACTGTGAGTTCTTCCTCCAAGGACATGGCGTGTCTCCCATTTGGTTGAAATGCGTGGACGTCAAGATCCCGCACAAATTGACGATTGCAAGGCTGCGTAAGCCGCGCAACCAGTTTATTTAAGGAAAGAGCGGAGAGTTGTATTCCTGTCCCATTTGGCCCTCCGTTCACGAATCTAATCGCGTTTCGACCGCAAACCGGACGCCTCGCCCGAGGAATTTTGAAAATTCGCCAATCGGCCGAGATGTAATGTGCACGCAGCCTAATCGGCCAGCACCACTCTTCACAATCGGCGAGGCTGATTTTTGACTGCGTCGAGGTTCGTGGCTCGAAATGGGGCGTCCTGTATTTTGGCCTGAAGGGCCGACTCTTATAGCCCAGGCCATGAGGCCTGGGTAAGATGTAATCCCTGGATCGGCCCTGAAGGGGCCGCTCGACCGCACGTGTCTGTCGAGCGGCCCTTACAGGGCCGTCTACAGACATCGACGTACCCAGGCCTCACGGCCTGGGCTACAGGAGACGGCCT
>JBBQPM010000125.1:0-19847 GCA_038217425.1 Gemmatales bacterium | reverse complement strand
GGATAGGGCCCCGTCTCCGTGGAGTTCGATCATGCGCATGCTTAGCACATTCACGCTTTTGTCGCTCGCATTCCCCGCTTGGGCCCAGTTGGGCGCGGAGAAGTACCAATCGCCGCTAGGCTATGTGGCCTACGACAAGGCCGATAAGGAAGCCGCCCTCAGCAACCTGTCGTTTCGGCCCAACGTTACCAAGCCGGTCTACTTCTATCTCAAAAACCCGAATCCGGGTCCGGTGAAGGACATTCGTTTTCGGCTCTTCCAGGTTTACGCCGGCGGACGGACCGAAGAGATCGCCGCGGGAACCGTAAAACAGCTCGCCAAGCAGGGGAGCGAAGGCGACATGGCGCCCGTTGTCTTCGATAAAATGAAGACGCCGCCGAAGGACGACGCGAGTTGGCCCAAGCTCGAGGGAACGCCCTTCAAAATCCTTGCATCGATCGAATTCCCCGGCGGCTCGCAAAAGCAGGAAGTCCCGATCGTCATTCGCAATCCGCAGAGCTACCTAAAGATATCCTCCCTGAGGTTCCGTAAGAATAAACTCTCCGTCGAGGTCACGGCCGAGGAACCGCTCGATCCTCCCTGCCCGGTCGAATTAGTGCTCGATTCGCTATCGATTCCGGGGTTGGTCCCGTCGAAGTCGGGAGCGTTCCTGCAAGAACTCGACCGCGTCAACAACAAGGTGACGCTGACGGCGGAAAATCTCGTGTTCGAGGACGGCGTGCCGGCCGCCGGGCGCGTCGCGATCCACGCCGACGGTTACCAACGCGTGTTCCAGTTCGACAGCCCGTTCAGGGGGGAAGTCGACACGCCGAACCTGTCGTCGGAAGAATACCGGGCTCGCATGCTGGTGACGCGCTACACGCCGGGCCAGGATTTTCTGGACGTGGCGCTGCAAGTGGACGGCCCGTCGTTCGCGTCCGGCAAGCTCGACCTGGGCTTCAACAAGTCGGGCGAAAGCGAGTTCGTGGTCACGCCGCTCGAAGGCCTACGCCAGCAAATCCTCCAGTACCGCATCAGCGACGAGGGGAATCTGTTGGTCCGCACCAAAGTGCAGGATTGGGTCGTGAAGGCGAAGACCAAGGGAGTTTTCGGCCCTCGCAAGTTTCGTCTGCAAGTCAAGGATGAGAACGGGATCAAAACGTGGGTCGATGAGGCGCCGAAGGCGGGCGAAGCGATTCCGCCGTTGTTCGATGGCAATCCGCTCAATCCCCATGGCGTGCTGACCTACGGCGACAGCGGCAAGTCGCTGTTCGCGGACGTTCTGATCGACCCGACGCCGGCCGAGACGATTCGCATCGCGAATTTGCCCAAACAGATCGAGGCGGGGAGCAAGATCGTGCCGCACGTGACCACGGCGCCGCGCGAGGGGAAAGCCCCTGTGGTGAGTGTGCTCTTATTCGTGGGCGAGCTCGAAGGCGATGACAAGATCCCGGCCAAAACCAAGACCACTCCGGCCGTTTGGAGTGACTCCAAACAGGCGTACGTGGCGACCAAGGAGATCCTGATTCCCTCGGAGACGAAGGATCAGTTCGTGCTGTCCGCCCAGGTGACGACGGCCGCGGGCGTCGTGTCGGCCAAATCGGAAACCGTGCCGATCTACGTCCCCGTGGTGGTGGTCGTGAAGAAGAAGGAGAAACTGACGGCTGTCAAGGTTAAGGGAGTCGTGGTGCATGGCTACCTGGCGCAGAAGGGGACGAAGCTGACGCTGTTTCATGCCAAGGATCCGAAAGTCGAGCCAAAGGAGGTCAGCTCCGGCGAGGGAGGCGTCTACGTCTTCGAGAAGGTCGCCCCCGGGCCCTACGTGCTGGTCGCGGAAAAGGGCCCGTTCGCGCTGGTGGCGAGGCTGCCTGTGGAGGTGCCCGACGACAAGGAGCAGATCGACGTTCCCGTCAAGCTGACGGCCAAGTAGCCCCCGAGGCGGTTTTTCGCCGGGCCAGACACTCTTGTCTGGCATGGCTTAACCGAGGCGGTTTTTCGCCGGTAGACCAGACACTCTTGTCTGGCATGGCTTGACGCCGAGGCGGTTTTTCGCCGGTAGGCCAGACACTCTTGTCTGGCATGGCTTGACGCGAGGCGGACGCATGTTCGGAGCCACGGAAAATCGCCTGAGCAGCGGACCCTACGAAGGACTTCTCGTCAAAGAGGCGCCGAACGATTATCTCAAGACCCTCGCGCTCAGCGATTGGGTTCTCAAGTGGGAGCCCGACATCCACGCCGAGGCCGTCTGGCTTTGCAAGCAGCGCGGGCTTTTTCTGTCGGAGGATATGCAGCCCGCGGATCGGACGGAGGATTTGATCGAAGCTTTGGAGATGGGCGTGGGCAGGCTCTACCGCAAGTACGCGCTGGAACTGCACCCCGACCGCAGGCCCGATCCCGAAGAGGCGATGAAGGCCCTCAGCGGTTTCTGGAAGGAACTGAAAGTCATGCTCGGCGAGCTGCGGTCAGCACGGTGATTCATAAACTGATTCTCGTAGGGCAGGCGGCTCGCTTGCCAACTTGCGTCTGAAGGCAAGCGAGCCGCTTGCCCTACGAGGAGACCGCTATGCCGCGATTCCTGGCTCTGACCTTGCTCGCGATCACTTTCCCATGCTCCGCTCAAGAGGGCGAACTCGCCAAGAAACTCGCGAACGTCAAGTTTGAACACTACGCCGAGGCGCCCGGCTACTCCGAGGGGCCGACCTGGCGTAACGGCGAAGTCTTCTTCTGCTCCGGCGCCCTGTGGCGCGTCGATGCAAAGAAGGACGTCCACAAGTATCTCGAGATCAACCCCGCCGGCACCGTTCTCTTGGCCAACGGCCATATGCTGATCGCCGACAACAAGCACAAGGCGATCCTCGATCTCGCCCCCGACGGCAAGCTCGGCGTCCTCGCGGAACACGTCGAGACGCAGACCCTGCGCGGGCTCAACGATCTCACCGTCGACGCCCGCGGCAACGTTTACTGGACCGATCCCGAGGGTTCCTCGCTCAAGACGCCGGTCGGCAATCTGTATCGGCTGCGGCCCGATGGCCGAGTCGATCGCATCGGCGGCGGCCTGGCGTTTCCCAACGGCATCGAAGTCGATCCCGCGAGCAAGAAGCTCTACGTCATCGAATCGCAGTCGAAGAAGATCCTCGTCTACGATCTCCCCGGCGACGACGCCCTCCTGGGCAAGGCGACCGAGTTCTACGACCTGGGCGGCTCCGGCGGCGACGGGTGCGCGTTCGACGCGGCGGGCAATCTCTGGGTCGCCGACTTCCATCGCCCGGAGACCGGCAACGGCCGAATCACGGTGCTGAGTCCCGAAGGCAAGGTGCTCGCGCATCTGCCGGTCCCCGCGAAGGTCGTGAGCAACATCGCGTTCGGCGGGCTCAATCACGACGAGATCTTCTGCACGACCGGCACGCCGCCCGGCGTCTTCCATGCGAAGGTCGGCGTCAAAGGATTCCGCGGCCATCCCGGCAAGGCGATCCCCGTGACGCGGTATCTGAATGTGCCGGCGCTGAAGCCGCATCCCGATGCGGACTGGCTGCGTTCTCTGACGAAGTGGATGGTCGAGAGAGAACTTGATTTGCCAGGTGCTCGAGATATCGCGTTACGATCCAAAGCCGTAAGCGATCTCAAAGTCCGCAACAAAATTCAAGAACTCGGAGTCATCTCTGTCGCCGCGAAACATCAGCGCGACAAGCCGCTGCTCGCGGAGATCAAACGCCTCGGTGGCAAGGCAACGATCGAAGTCACCGCGCCGATGTGGCTCCGCGAGATCGTCGGCGACAGCGACCTGCAAGTCTTCGGCCGCATCGTCGAGATCGATCTCAACGAACGCACTGACGGGCACAAAAAAACCGAGCCGAAGAAGCTGACCGACCGCGTCACCAACGACACGCTGAAATTACTCGCCGATCAAGACATGCTCCGTCGCCTGGAACTCTCCGGCACCGCGATCACCAGCGACGGCTTCGTCCATCTCAAGAATCTGAAGAACCTCGAACGCCTCAACGTCTGCCTGACCGCAGCCGACGATCGCGGCTTCGAGCACCTCGCGGGCCTCACCAAAATGAAACGCATGACCGTCTGCGCCTCGAAGATCACCGGCTCCGGCTTCAAGCATCTGCAAGGCATGAAACAGCTCGAATCGATCAACCTGCATTCCTCGCCGGCCAGCGACGAGGGACTCGCGGCCATCGGCAAACTTACGAGTCTCAAGCGGCTCGAAATCGTGCACACCAACGTCACCGACGCGGGCATCACACACCTCGCGGGACTCGTCAATTTGCAACAGTTTCATGTGCATGGTCCCACGACGACTCCGGCGGCGCTGCCGTTCTTGGGAGAAATGAAGGAACTGTACGAACTTGATATTTATGACAAGGCCGCGAGTAATATGGCGCTGGAACTGATCGCGAAGCTGCCGAAACTGCGGCTCTTGATGCTGGTGAACGGCGTCTTCGACGATGACGGCGTGAAACACCTGCGCGGCATGACGGGACTGGAGCAGGTCACGCTCGATTCGCCGAAAGTGACCGACGCCTCGATTGAGACGCTCGGCAGTTTGACGCGACTGCGGAAGCTTCATCTGGGCCGAGCGAAGCTGTCGGCCGAAGGGAAGCATCGCTTGCAGGCCTTACTCCCCGGTGCGACGATTACGCCGTGAATCTTCGCATTTCCGAGCCGGAAGCGTCAGCGACGATTTTCGCAAGATCGTCGCTGACGCTTCCGGCTCGGATATGCTATCGGTAATACCTTACGGCTCTTCCTCGCTGTTGACGCCGGTGCCCATCGCCAGGAAGAACCCGGCGACCAGCCAGGCCGCGAAGGTGTAGGCGGCGTCGAACTGGACGTATTCCTGCGGCATATGCATCCAGGCGTACGCGTTGCCCGGCGCCCAGACGGCCAGGAGCAGCCCGGCGACGGCGACGAATCCCCAGCGCGAAAAGAAGTTGTCCAGCCCTGCCGACTTCACCAGGAAGCCCATCAGGAACGCCGCGATCAGGCAGTGAATCGCTCCCGGGACCATGGTCATGGGATCCTTCCCGTCGACGCCCTGGCGCTGGACGAAGACTTGCATGAGCGGTCCGCTTTTGGACTTTTCTTGGAAGGCGGCTTGCTTGGCTTCATCGGTCCAGAAGTCTTTCGACTCGTACATGAACGGATAATGGTAGACGCCGGTCTCGACGTCCTTGAGCGCCTCCTTGACGGTTTCAAATTTCTCGAGTTTCTCGAGGTTCTTGAAGGGATGAAATTTGGCTTCGACGTAAAGCGGGAGGAACCCCCACATGCCGAACCCGACTGCGAACAGGCCGACGCCTCCGAGGAGGACGGCGAGAAAGAAGCGAATCATGAGAGCACCTTATAAAGGGAGTAATTCGAACGTCGACTGGAAGTTTATAGGGAAGTCGTCGGCTTCGCAAGCGTCCGGCGCGTAATCATGGTTCGGGAGGGCTGCGCCAGCGCGTCCAAAGATTCTCGATGCCGCGCAGGAGCAGCCAGGCTCGGCCGACGAGGGCGAGCGCTACGGCAATGCCCGCCATTAACGTGACGCCGCCCATCGCCGCGGCCATCAGCGCAGCGAGGACCATCTGCTCAGGCCAGGTGGCGACGAGCCAGCGCAGACCGGTGGGGAGAAACGACAGGATCACCAGGCACGCCAGAATCAAGGCCGCTGACTCACGGTAAATCGGCGCGATCACGGGGACGGCGCTCTCGCGCTCCGGCACAATGCCCGGAGCCGGGTCGGCGGACGACCAGTATGCCGGGCTCCCCAGGGCTCGCAGCCGAAGCGTCTGCCTGGCTTCCGCGGGGCTCGTCTCACCTCTGGGGGGCTCGATTTCGCTCCACGCTTTCCTGGCCTTGAGAACCTCCTGGGCGTTGGAACCGAACGCTTGTCGATATTCGGCAAAACGCAGGGCGCGGGCGCCGAGAGCGTAGACCTCGCGGGCCGCGGGCGTATTCGCGCCTTCCTCCGCAGCGAGCCAGGCAAGCCGCGCCTGCGCCGCCTGCACATCGGCGAGGAGCGACTGAACGGCGCTCATCGACTTGCCTCCCGCGAGTTCAAGACCCGCGGGCCGAAGGAAGACGCCCTGCGCCGGCGGCGCGGCGATGCCGATCAGCGTTGGCGTTTCCAGACGCGGCGCGAGCAGCGACTCGGCGCCCCGCGGATAGCGCCAAAACAGACGCAGGCGACACGTCGGCGTCTCCGGAATCGACACCCCAATCACGTCGTCTCCCGTCAAGATCGGCGCCGTTGGTTGATCGTCGAGCATCAGCTTTGCCAAGATCGCGCCAGGCGGCAGCCGAATCGAGATCTCGGGACTCTCCTTGGCCAGGAGTTGCCATTCGATGACGTGCGCCCATTCGCCGGGCTGTCCCAGCAACGTCCAGGTCTTGGCCTGCGCGATCTGCACGGGAGAGACGGCGAGACGTGTCAGCGGTTGCACGCTCAAAACGCCGGTGTCCCGCGCTTGCCAGATCGCGCTGGCAGGGGGAGCCACGCCCGCCCACGCTTCGGTGCGGAGCGCAGGATGATTCGAAACGCTTTCCACGCGATCTTCGGAAGTCCAGGCGGCGCCTTCGAGCGTGAACCAGGCGGGGGCGTTCTTCGTCCCCTGCGTCACAACGATCGGCAGCGCCAGCGGCGCAGGCGTCCCCTTCGGCCAGCGCCCGCCGAGCCGAAACGCGAGTTGGTTGGCGCCCACTTGAGGCTTTACGTCCAGCGTCCAGATGTGGTCGTCCCCCTGACGCTGGTAACCTTTGACGAGGAGATGTTCGCCCGTCGGCGCTTTCAGCCGATATGGGAAGTTTCGTATAATGAGTTTCATGCCTGCGAATTGCCCCAGCGGATGGTACGCCACCGCACGCGTCTGCCAGCTCGCGCGGCCTTCGTGCCAGTCGACGCGCGTCAGCATCTGCACTTCGGGTAAGCGTTTCTCGCGCTCGAAACTGAAGTCCCACGTCTTCAGCACCCCCAGTTCGACGTCCCGGCGCCTGAGATCGCTGTCGAGGATCTTGACATTCTTGTTTTTCCGGGTCTCGGGCAGAAGCTGCAGATCGGCGCCGGCGCGGACGGAGAGCTTGACGCCCGCCAGGCGACTTCCGGGCGCCGACACGACCGGCGCGGCAAAGCGATAGTCCTTCCCGGGGATCGGTTTGAGCCAGCCCAGGAGTTCGACGGCTCCCTGGCTCGCCGACTTTTGCAGCCAAATTTGCACGAGATTCTTGTGCCGTGCCCAGTGATGGACGGTGGGCGAATCGCCGACGGCGCGAACGTCGGTGAGCAGCACCGTCGTTGGAACTTCGAGCTGAAGCAGGCCGACCTTGTCGGCGGCGGTCCAAGAGACCACGCCCGCCAGGTCGATCGCGGCGGGGGCGACGGAGTAACGCATTTCCAGCGACAACGCGGGCAGAGTTGCGGGCAACTCCAGCTTGATCCCCGCCTGCGCCGACTTGCGTCCGAAACTGTAAGCCGACTTCGGCGCCGCGAAGAGCTTGCGCCATACCTCGGGAATTTCATCCAGGAATTTCTTCGGATCCTCTTGCGTGCTGGACAAATCGGTCAGCGCCAGCGACGTCTCCGGCGCCTCGCTGCGCACCGCGAGCATGCTCTTCTGCAGATTGACGAACACCGGCTGCGGCAGCCGTAGATCGACCTTGCCCGCCTCCGCGAGCCGAACCGACATCTCGACCAGGAGCTGAAATTTGCCCGAAGTTCCGTCGGGGAGATCGATGCGCAGCCGACGCACGGCGCCGCTGACCATGCGCCACGTCGAAAGGGGAACGGACGTCTTGTCGACGAGTAGTTGCACGCTGCGGACTTCGGTCTTGTCGCCCAGATTCAGTTCCAGGTGCGGCAGACTCGCCTTGTTGGTTTGACACCCGAGCATCGCGTAGAGGCTCGCCTGCCCCACGCGGACGTCGGCGAAGTACAGCTCGCGCACGTCGACGGAAGACTTGACCGAGGGAGCTTCCGAACGCCAACGCAGGTGCAGGGTACTTTCCTTACCGACCTCGGCACTGACTTCCTTGAGCGTCTTGCCGACGGTGCGGATCGACGCTTCGCCCAGCGCGGCATGCACGTGCAAGTTTTGCCAGGCGGCTGGAAACTTGCCGGCCACGGTCGTCTGCGCCACGCTCGGAATCTGACAGCGCAATTCTTGAAAATCCCCCGTCGACTTTGGCTCGACCAGGAACACGCAGCGGAGATGGTGCGGCCCCCGGCCCTGCACCGGAAATTGATAGCCCGCGAAGTCTTTGCCGGGAATCACCGTCGGCAGCACCCGGACCTTGTCGAGCAGCGTGGCGTCTTGCAGTTCCACGCCCACGAGCGGCAGTTGCACGAGCGCTTCGTCTTGAAAGACGTGAAACTCGAAGTTCGCGGTCCATTCGGCGAACGTTCCCTTCCACACGCCTTGATAGTCCGCTTTCAAAAAAACGACGTCCCGCAACTGCGCCGGCGGCGCCGCGGCGGCTTTCTCGAGGTGGGCCAAAAAGTCGGGATCGACGAAAGCCTGCGCCGGTTCCTGGCGGACAGCCGGGAAGTAAGCGACGTTGAATACCGCCTGCGGTTCCTGGGCAATGACTAGCGCCGAGCCGACGAGCGCCAGCCCGGCGAGCGCCTGCTTGGCGATCTTATGCGTGGACCGGCTGGGGCGCACGCTCGGCGTCACAGGGGGATTCCACCGCACGAAGAAATACCAGAGGACGAGCAGCCCGATGCAGGCCGCCAGGGGCCAGGTGCAGAACTCGCGCAGGCTCAGGGGCACAAGGCTGAGAATCGCGGCGTTGGCCAGGACGAGGAGCGCGAGGATGCGGAATTGCCAGGCAGGATCGTAGCGGCGCATGCGCCAGCCAGAGAGGAAAATCATACCCGCGAGGCCCAGCGACAGCCAACGCAAGTGGAGCACGGAGACCAGATGCAGACGTGCGGGCTGGGATTCGCCGGGCCCCGGCTGCCATTCGGTCCAGCCTTCGCCGACGATGTCTTCGAGAAACGGCGGCAGTTGGCTGAGCAGGTCGGCGCCTTCGGTCTCGTTGCGAAGCCAGTAGTCGACCGCGCAAAACTGACCGGTGCGGTCCTGTCCGGACTGCGCCGCTTCGAGTACCATGTCGCTCAGCCGATGCGGGAAGAACGGATCGCCGGCCAGCGCGGACTTCCAGCCTTTTTCGCGCGATTTCGACGTGAGCAGCGGGCCGCCGGGCGTCGTCACCAGTTTGAAGCCCAGGCTCTCCCAGAACGGCTGATTGTCCGCAGGGAGACGCACGAGTCGCCCGGGGGTCCAGCCGAGTTGCCGCAGCGCCTGACGGTCGAGTACGAGCGGAGTTTTCTCCTTGAGGCCCTGGAAGATGAGCTGCTGAAACCAGTCGCCGAGGGTCTGCTCGGACTTGATCTGAGCCCGCAACGTCGCTTCGGCGCTCAGCATGAGATTGTTTTGCCGTTCGAGGAATTCCGTGGGGGGCTCGTCGCGGAAGAGATCGACGAAGCCGATGCCGGCGTTCCAGGCTTCGCGCCATATTTGCATGCCGGGGGCGTGTTGATAGATCGAGCCGAAGCGTTCTTGATAGAGGGGCATCAGGCCGGGGGCGAGGAACCAGCGATACTGCACCTGTATGGGCCGTGCGGGGAGTTCCGGCATCAGTGCGGCGGCCTGCGCGCCGAACAGGCCGAACGTCAGGCGCTCCTTCGGCATGTAGACGATCTCGAGTTGTTGTACGGGTTGATCGAAGACCAGCGGAATGCTCAACCGCTGTTTGTCGGCGTCCGCGCTCACGGCCCACTGGTCGATCCAGACGCCGTTACGGCGCACCCCGAGTACTCTGCCCAGATCGCCCGAGAACGTGAACGCGACGTCGCTCTGCTTCCAATTCCAGAGCGAGGCGGAGAGGTGATGAAAAACTCGGCCCTGCACGTCGAGGAAGCTGGCGAGGCGCACCAGATCGAGCGTCGCCGAATCGGCGGCGGCGACCGGTTCCAGACGGGTGGCGGCGAGAACGAATGGGTTTTCGCTGAGCGACCAGGAGCCGAACCGCAAGAGTCGCACGGCGGTCGGCGCTTCCTTGGCGATGGCCGCGGGCGATTCCAATCCTTGCCAGCGCAGGTCCCGCAGCGTCATTCCCTCGGTCTGTACGAGGAGTTCGCCGTGAAAGCGCTCGGCACGGGGGAAAGTGACCAGCGGGACTTGCCAGGTTTGTTCGGTACTGCGTTCGACGACGCCCGTCGGCGGACAAATACTCTGAAGTCCCGGAGGCTGCAGTGCGAAGAGCCAGGAACGCATGGGCATTGGCACGCGCTGAGCGAGCGGCACGTGGGTAAATTCGAGGTCGACGACTGCGGGCTTGGTCAGCGGTTCCTGAAAGACGATTCGCCAGGCTTGACCGGTCGGCGCCAGCGCGTGATACGCAGCTTGCCCGAGCGGATCGGCAAACGCCAGCGCCGCCAGTGCCGGCGGGATTTCCAGCCTGAACTGCCGTTCGACGCCGCGCGGCGTCACTCCCTTGGCGTCGACGATCCGGGGCGACGTCAGCCCCACCCCGCTCACCCACAGATCGACGAACGTCGGCGAACCGAGAGTCGGCTCCACCGTGATCGACGCGCGGACCTGGCATCCCTGACGCGTGAGCTTGGCCTTTTCTTGCAGGCGCACCCCGTACTGCGCCGAGTGCGGCACCACCCGCAGCGTCCCCGTCAACCGTTGATTGCGATACTCAAAAAACAGCGTGGCCGGGCCTTCCGTTCCCGGGTCGGTCGGAGCCGAATTTGCGCTGTTGGGAACGAGCCCGGCGCCGAATAGCGGATGGACGTGCACCGCAAGCGATGTCTTCCGTTGTTGCACGCCTTCGGGTTCGAGTTCCGGCAGTTCGTAAAATCTCGGCGCCTCGTCGGCGAATTGCCAGGGGCATTCGAGATTGACCAGCAGTTTGAAGTCCGAACGCGGGTTCACCCCCTTCTTGACGTCCACGACGAGCAGGTTCTCGACGAGGCCCCACGGCAGCGTCACGCCATCGGGCAGCGACTTCACCGAGGCGACGCGCCACGTCCCCGTTTTCGGCAACCGCAACAGGAGCTTGAGCTGAAACATCGAGCCGCGCGCGAGTTCATACTGGATCTCGGACGCAAGCGTTGTCTCGTGGGGCCGAAGCTGCCAGCGCGTCGTCTGCGTGGTGGCTAACTCCAGGCCTTGCGACTTGAGGAGCAATCGAGGCCGTTTGCTTTCTGCCTGGGGAGCGGGATCGACCAGCGTGAGCGTCTGATTGCCGAGCTTGTCAGCCGACGCGTCCATGAGCCGAAGATCGCCGGCGTCCCAGAATAGGAGCGGGAGGTCGGCAGGAAGCAAGAGCTTCAGGCCCTCGCTGCGCAAGACCGCCCCCTCGACGCGCAGCCGCGGCGCGCTGACCGCATCCCCTGTAAACGGCAGTTGCGCTCGCAGTCTGAGGCCCAGCGTTCCTTGCATCGGTTTGAGAAACGACACGGTCACGCTCGGCGGCGTCTCTTTCGTTTCCTCGAGAAACGTCCACGTCTTGAGGTCCGCCAGCCGGACCGAGACGTCGAGCGCCCTCATGCCGCGCTCGAGCTGAAGCGTCAACTCGCGGACCGGATGATGCAGGATGTCGACCTGCACGTCGAAATCGGTCTGCAAATGATCGGGCGTCAGCGTCTGTTCGCTGTCGATGACGGCCAGGAGCGTTGCGGGGGCGGCGTCGTTACTTATTTTGCGGACGAGAAACTCGAACTGGCCTCGGGCGGTCGCGCGCAGTTGCCAAAGTTGATCGGTCGACTGCGCGATGGGAATGGGGCCCGCGAGCATGCCGCCGCTCAAGACGACGAGTTGAAACTCCGAAGGCATGCGAATGTCGAGGGAGAGCGCCAGAGGCGCCGGGGTCTGGAAGACGAAACGCGTCGCCTGCGGGCCGGGGATGCCGCGCAGGCTCCAGCCGAACCCGAGCCGTTTCTCGGCGCCGCCGTCGACCCAGAGGCCGAGGTCTTTGCCGTCGAGTTGACCCAACAAGACCGGGACGTCCGCAGCGCCGTCCCACGCGGGATTTTTGAGAGCCAGGTTCCATTGCGCGAGCGGCAACAGCCCGGCGTTGCCGCGCTCCGGTTGTAGCAGCCAGGAGGCGGAACCGTTTACGAGCGCCGTTCCTTGCAATTCGCAGGCGTAATGCGCTTGCACAAGTCGGACGATGGACTTCGCGCCGAGCGCGCGCCCCTGAGCGTCTCCCACGAGCGCTTGCAGCCTGTCGGCAGGCATCGCTTTCCAGCCGAGCGCAGTGAGCCGTTTCGTCTCCGCCGCCGCGTCGCTCTTGGGAACGACCGTGGAGACGACGCTCTGCGCGGAGAGCGATCCAGCGCCGAGGAGTATCGCCAGCAGAAGCCGCATGGACATGGACTACCCCTCGCGCTGCATGGGCGAGTCGACGGTCGACGCCTCGCGCGGTTTCTTGGGGCGCGACAACGTTGAACCGGGCGTCTTGCGCGAGAAGCCGGGCAGGAAAACGAGCTGCCGACGGTAGCGTTCCTGGAGCAGCCAATGAATGCCGGCGATGAGCAGTAGCACGCCGAGGCC
Source organism: Gemmatales bacterium (assembly GCA_038217425.1). Classification (GTDB taxonomy): domain Bacteria; phylum Planctomycetota; class Planctomycetia; order Gemmatales; family Gemmataceae; genus JAIEPT01. The sequence goes on along the minus strand of JBBQPM010000125.1, from coordinate 7,311 downwards.
AGCCTGGCTGCCCCACAGGAAGGGCGCCAGCACGTACGGACTCGACCACGCCGCGGCACATAGTCCCGCCGTCAGCGCTGCCATCAGTCCCCAGAACCAAAGTCGTGCATCCGACAGCAGCATGAGCGCCAAACCCAGGAGCAGCACCGTCCCCGAACAGAGCAGAATCCACGGCTGCCAACCCAAATGAATCACCCGCTGCGGCTCCATCTGCGTCCGCCAAAACACCAACGACGGCGCCTCTTCCAGGTCCCAATCGCCGTCCAAGTCGTCAATCCTCGGCGGCTCCGGGCCTAGTAAACCACGCTTCAGCGCCCAGCGGAAATCGACCTGCACCGGACCGAACACAATCGGCGTCTTTGCCTCGTGAAGCGAAATCAGCCAGCGGACCTTACCCAGGAAGACCTCCTTCGAAAATTCCGGCGGCTTGAACGTCGTCTGCCAAAATAGACGCCCCTCCACTGTCCCGGCCGGAATTTGATAGCGAATCTCCAGCGTCGCTCCTTGACTGCCGACCTGATCGAGCGGGATCTGCGCCAGATTTCGGCTCGCATCGATAATCTTGAAATTGGTGATCTTGCCGACGTCTTTGACTTCGAGCGTCGCCTGCGCCCACGGCACCGGCAACTCGATGTCGACGTGATTGGCGGCGATCTTGCGGATGCCGATGCGAACGCGGTAGTTTTGATTTCCCTCGTCGTCGACGTGGACCTGCACCACCGTCCGATCGCAGAGCAGCGGCGGAATCTTGGCGCCGACGGGTTTCTCGACTTCGACGACAAGCGGCAAATCTCGGCCGGCGCCGACGAGCACCGCGGACGGGACGACGTTTTCGGGGGAAAGTTCGTCCTTCACGGAGGCGCGCTTGAGCCATACGTCCCCCTGCCCGGCTTCCCGCACGATCCTCGGCGCCATGCCCGGTTCGGTGTAAATGAATACGGTCGCTTCCTTCCAGGTAACTCCCTGGGGCCAAACCAGCGGGATCGCCAACCGAGTCGTGACGAGTTCGCCCGTCGTGGGCAAAGCGATGCCAAACTTGACGGCGAAGTCCAGGCTCCCGGCGGGATCGCTCACGGGCTTGATCCAGAGCGTCTTCTTGCCGGCGAGATCGTCGTTCTTGCCGAGTTCGCCCTGCAGCAGTTTGCGATTGCGCGCCTGATTGGGAAAATCGACGCCGAGGCGTCCCAGGGTGAGGACCGACTTCGGGCCCTTGGTGGGACGGGCGATTTCGAAGTGCTGCGTGATCCAGACTTGCTCTTTCTTGACGTCGACGATGACTTTCGACGTCACCGACATCTCCGGAACATAAGGCCTCCAGGCGAGTTCGAGCGTGGCGGGCGTCTGCTCGAACGACAGGGTCTGTTTATCGCCGACGGGTTCGTCGAGCCCGCGGTTGGCGATGAGGAGTTCGAGATCGGGGGGCATCTGCACGGCGACCTTGGCGCCGCGATCGGAACCCCCCGCGGGCCGAGGCAATTCGAGGCGCAGGCGCTGTCGACCGGGCGGCGCGGGATAGCGGGCCTGCAACCGGCCTTCCCATTCGCCGGTCCCCGTCCGCTTCATGCGCAGCGACAGGCGATTGCCCGCGAGCTTGGGAAGCGGCCCGCCGTCGTCGCTGAGTTGCTCGGGCACGACGACGTCGAATGGATACAGCGCGAGCCAGAGCGGCAGTTGCGGCGGAAACGCCGACGCCACCTGCGTGTGCCACAAAAAGAACGCCGGCACCTGCACGTCGATCGCATCCAATAACGCCGGCGTCTTGGCGAGAAATCGCGACTCCAAATCCCAATAGCGGACCGAACCCTCCTGACGAAATTTGAGGTCGTGCTGCACGCTGGTTTCGATGACCGAACGTTCCGGCTTCAGCTCGACTTCCAGGAGGATGCTGGTCGGGGGGAGTCCCTTCTTGGCCAGCGGATTGCCCGAGAAGTAGAAGTGGGCCAGGCTTTCGAAACCCGCGGTCTTCGGATCCGTGACCTTGCTCGGTTGTTGATAGAGTTCGCCGATCGGCTTGAAGAACGGCCGAAGGCCTTGCAGGCCATCGACCGGCCCCATGACGTGAATAAGTCCCTTGCTCTGCGTGGCGCCTTGCACCAAGAAGGGCCCGAGGGCGATCTTCGGCTGCGCCGGCGTGCGCGGAATCAGCGTTTCCACTGCCACGATAAGCGACTCCGCTCCGCCTTCTTTCGTGTGACGAATCACGTAAGGCCCGGGCCTGCCTTCGGGGGCGATCCAGACCCAGTCGGCCGGCAGCGTCGACTTGAGCCGGGTTTGCGTCGGCAACCAAAGAAGCCATTCTTTCGTCTGACCCTGCAGCAGTCCGAGATGAAAGACCGCCTGAATGTCGGTTTGATTCTTGTCGAGATGAACCTTGACGTCGACGTCGGCCTTCAGAAGCGCCGGCCCGACTGCAACTCCCGGTTCGCGCCAGGAGACCTTCAGGCTCTTCTCCCCAGTCAGCCAGCGGATCTCCCAGCGCCCGCCGGGCCCGCTTTCGTCGCGATCGTTCCAGCGGATCTTTTTGACTCCGGCCGGCAGGTTCAAGATAACTTGCGTACTCGTCGAACGCGGCAAGCCGAACTCGAAGCTCCGCTCCTGGCCGACGGTCACCGGCACGATCAAGTCCATCGTCAGTTTGTGCGTCCCGGCCTTATCGACGATCGCATAGAAGCTACCGTCGGCGTCGGCGTGCAAGTCAGCGAAGCCGCCGTCGAGTCGGGGCGGGGCTTTTTCGTCCCACGAGAGGTTCGCGTCCTTCAGTCCCAGGTAAATCGGCGTGCGAGCTTTGTAGGTCACGAAGTCGAACTTTGCGGAGAGTGCCAGCGACCCATTCTGATACGTACCCACGAGCACGCAATGCGCGGTCGTTTCCGTCGCTTTGGGCTTCTTTTCCTGGGCAGTAAGCGCAGCCGGGCCCAGCAGAGCCAGAGCAAGGAGAACGGAGTGAAAAAACGATGACATCACGACGCGTACCCAAGAGCGATTCCGGGGTCGGAGCCAGACGTTCATTATAAGCCGGGGCGTCGCCCTGCCGCGCCTGCAATCCCCCATTTCGCCAAATTTCCCGGGCCGCAAAGTTTGACGTACCGATTGTAGCGAACGTAAAGGCAGAGCCGAGCACACGGAGGGCGCGCCACATTCGGCCCGGCCCTGGCGCGGATTGACTGGACGGCTTGCGGGCGAACGACGATGAGTAGAGAACCCAAGGAATGGCTGCCACGAAAAGGACGACGTATGAGCATCGACATGAATCGTCGGGACGCACTGAAGTTGGCGGGCGTTGCGGGCGCCGCGGCGGTTTGGCCGGTCGCCGCCGTTGACGCGGGCATTTTGCGCGCGCCCCCCGGTTGGGTCCGTGGCCGCATGTCCGGAGCCGAGGCGCTCGTCGAAACCCTGATCCAGGAAGGAACCGACGTCGTCTTCGGCATCCCTGGCGCCCAGGAAAACGAACTCTGGGACACGTTCAAGGCCAAGCATCTCGAGTATCTGCTGGTGACGCACGAGTTCAGCGCCTCCGCGATGGCCGACGGCGCCGCCCGCGCCACCGGCAGGCCAGGCGTTCTGGCCATCGTCCCCGGCCCCGGTCTCACCAACGCCCTCACCGGCCTGGGGGAAGCGCTGCTTGACAGCATTCCCATCGTCTGCATCGTGGGCGACATCGCCGCCGGGCCCCGCGCGCGGGCCTTCCAGGTCCACTGCCTGGACAACGCTGCGCTCCTGGCGCCCGTGACCAAGCGGGTCATCACAGTGACCCATGCCGCCGATATCCCCAATGCCGTCCGAGCCGCGTTCCAGTGCGCCCGCAGCGGCGAGCCAGGCCCTGTCGGCGTCGTGGTACCGTACAACTTCTTCATCGAGGCCCATCACTACAATAGCCCCCCCTCCGCGCCCGACACCGTCCCTGCCAACGATCAGGCGATCCAGACCGCCATCAGCCTCCTTTCCGATCGGAAGCAAAAGATCGGCATCTACGCCGGCCTGGGCTGTATGAACTACTCCGGTTCGCTGATGCGCCTCGCGGAGATCCTGCAGGCCCCTGTCGCCACCAGCATGTCGGGCAAGGGGGCGATGCCGGAGAATCATCCGCTTGCCGTAGGCTGGGGCTACGGTCCGCAGGCGACGCGCACCGCGGAGGAGACGTTCAAACGCGTCGATCTCGTGCTCGCCATCGGCGTCAAGTACAGCGAAGTTTCGACCGGCTTCTACTCGATCCCGCAAAACAAGAACCTCATCCACGTCGACATCAACGCCGACGTTCTCGGCAAAAACATGCGGACCACACACTGCGTCCACAGCGACGCCGGCGTCTTTTTCAGCCGCATCCTCGAATGCGAAGGGAACCTGACCCGGCCAACCGATCGCCATCTACACGAGCAGATCCGACTGCGCAAATGTGACGAGGACCGCATCAACAGCGAAGTGATTCACGGCTGCGGCGTCGATCCCGTCCACTTCCTCCGTACGCTTCGGCAAACCACCTGCCCCGACGCCCTCGCCTTCATCGACGTCACCGTGTCGCAATACTGGGCGAGCGAAATGTTCCATGTGAACGGCCCGAGGCTCTTCCACAACCCAACCGACAATCAGTCGATGGGCTGGTCGATCCCCGCAGCCCTCGGCGCCCAGAAAGTTCTTCCCGGCAGGCAAGTCGTCACCGTCACCGGCGACGGTTGCTTCCTCATGTCCGCGATGGAGATCTCGACCGCTTCACGCGAAGGTCTCCCCGTCAAGTTCTTCATCCTCGACGACCAGGCCTACCACTACATGCAAGAGTTGCAGATCCCCGCCTACCAGCGCACGACGGCGACCATCCTCACTCGACTGGATTACGGCGCCCTCGCCCGCGGGTTCGGTGTCCACTACCACGAAATCCTGAACAACGACAACCTCGACGCCCACATTCGCGGCGCCCTGTCGCATGCCGGCCCCGTGCTCGTTCGTGTGGTCACGAACTACCAGAGCAAGAAGATCCGCTGGATCAAGGCCGCCCGCGACCGCTACACGAGCGAATTGACGCCCCAGCAGAAGATCCGCTTCCTCGCCCGCATTGGCTCGCGCAATCTTCGCCGCATGCCAGAGAACGATTGAGCGAATCCGATTTTTCGCTGGCGGCACGTCCCGAATCGGTTACGATGTGTGCATCCCGCATCCTTCAACCGCTTCAGGATCCGCTGCCATGAAACTCTCGCTGTGTCTCTTCGCGCTAACCGCTGGCCTCGCCTGCCTCCTCAGCCCGAGCGACCGCGCCCCCTTGATCGCACAGGCCAAGAAAGGCAACGACGCCCAGCTGCAAAAGCGCATCAACGACCTGCAAGGCGACGTCCGCGAACGCGACGCCAAGATCAAGCAATTGCAGGCTCAGTTGAGCCGAGAAAAGAAAGACGATAAGGGCGACGACGCCAAGATTCGCGACCTGAATAACAAGATTCAGATGCTGCAAAAACAGCTCGGTTCGGCGAAGAAGGACGACAAGGGCGACGACGCCAAGATCCTCGAACTCAACAAGAAGCTCAAGAGCCAGGAAGCCAAGATCGCCGAGCTACAGACCGAACTCAAGAAGGCGCCGGCCGCGACCAAGACCGCGCTGGTGCATTCGGTGATCTTCAAACTCAAGGACGGCGGCGACGAAAAGGCCGCCAAAAAAGCGCTCGATGACGCGGGCAAAACACTGGCCAAGATCGACGGCGTGCGCAACCTCTGGTTCGGCAAACCCAGCGCCAATGCCGCCGCCGGCGCGGTGACCGACTATCAATATGGCATGTGCGTCGTGCTCGACGACGCCCCGGCGCTGCAGCGTCTCCTCGCCGACCCCAGTTACAAGAACCTCGAAAAAAGGTTCGAGAAACCGACCGTTTACGACTTCGGGAAGTAACGCTCATGCGCTTCGCTTGCGTGCAATGGGACGTCCAGTTCGGCCAGGTCGCGGACAACGCGGCCCAGGCCGAGCGGTTGCTGCAGCAGACCGGTTCTCAGAAATTCGACTTGATCGTGCTGCCCGAGATGGCCCTTAGCGGCTATTGCTTCACGGGCCTCGAAGAAATCACGCCGTTCCTGGAGTTCGCCGACCACGGCACGACGCTCGAGTTGTGCCAAAAGCTCGCCCGACAATATCAAAGCCACGTCGCCGCCGGGTTCGCCGAGAGCGACCCGGCCGGCCCGTTCAACGCCATGATGCTGGTCGATCCCGCCGGCCGAGTCGTTCACGTCCACCGCAAGAATTTCCTGTATTTCACGGACAAAACGTGGGCGAAGGAGGGAGGCCGGTTCGCGTGCAAGGACGTTCCGGGCCTGGGCAAGTGCGGCTTCGGTATCTGCATGGATCTCAACCCCAAGGACTTCATCGCGCCGCCCTACTGGTACGAGTTCGCCTCGCATCTCTACGGCCCGCCGCTCAAACCGCGTGAGAAGCCGAGCACGCAGGAACTCCAGGCGAACCTGGTCATCCTGTGCAACTGTTGGCTGAACTCGGACGTCTTGAACCTGTCATCGCCCGAAGAGCGTAGCCTCGAACTCATGAACTACTGGGCCGGTCGGCTTACGCCAGTGCTGGGCCAACCGGTGACGGTGGTCCTCGCCAACCGCGTGGGCGTCGAGCGCGGCACCACCTTCGCCGGCACCTCGTGCGTCATCGACCTGCAGACACGTTCGATCCTCGGCCATTTGAGCGAAAGCGAAGAAGGCGTGCTCGTGGTTGAGACGTGAGTACCGATTCGCATTTCTATTCTCCCTCTGCTCGCGTAGTACTATTCGGAGGGGCGGGCTGAGTTTCTACGACGGAGTCGATATGGTAACGGCCACGATGAAAGAGCTGGGAATCGATCGCCTGAACGAGCAGCGAATCGCACTGGCGCTAGAGATTTGGGAGAGCCTAGAGAAAGCTCGCCCGTCGGCGCGACTGACCGTCGAGCGAGCTGCAGAATTGGCGTGTCCATCGAGAGTCTAATCTGCATCGAAGACCGCATTGACGTCGATCTGGAACCCCGGCAGCAGCGCCGAGGTTGCCGTCGAGCCGCGCGCGAAGATCCCATGGTCGGTATAGGCGTCGTCTTGCAGCCGGAGTACGGAGATCGTCGCGGTCTGGAGGTTAACGATCCAGTATTCCGGGATGCGGGCCTCCGCGTAATCGCCGCGTTTTTCCTCCAGATCCCGCTCGGGATTATCGGGGCTGACTCAATCCTGTTCGGCACGACGATTGCTCTCGGCTGAAATTTGCAAGGAGTCACTTCGGGTTTGGGAATTGTTTGCGCCGAGGCGGGACGCGAACGCGCTCGGCGGCGACGGGGAATTTCAGACCGCGCAGCGTGAAGCGGA
>JBBQPM010000124.1:0-20102 GCA_038217425.1 Gemmatales bacterium | reverse complement strand
CGACCTGGCTCGCCGATTATGCCGGGACGAGTGCCGGAAACCATTGGCGCGCCCCGGGGTAGCCTCAGCTTGGCTTTTTCGGCCGGCTCGGCTATGATGACGCATCCGTTTCCTGCGCGAGCTAAATCGAGATCCAGCATGGGCGTTCTGTGTCCGGTGTGCGGCAAAAATTCCCGCGACCCGGAGTTTTGCGATCACTGCAATGCCGACCTGGCGACCAGCCCCCCTCCGCCCGGCGCCCCCGATCTTTGCCCCGTCGCCGTGCCCGGGATCGCGCTTTCCCCCGAACAATGGCAACTCCTCTCGGATCCCGACGCGTCCCTCACGCTCCGCGTCGTAAATCATTTCTGGCGCGTCCACTGGATCCCCGGCGAACGCCTCGGAAACTGGCAAGACCGCCTGGAAAATCGCCAATCGCTGGAGTTGGCCGCGCTGCCCAAGATTCGGCTCGCCCCATCGGCACGCGGTCTGTGGATCCTGGCGGAGAGTGCCGGCGCGGATTTCGCCCCCTGGTCCGGGGCGGGGTGGCTCGACCCCATCGAGAACTTGGCGGCGATGACTCAACTGACGCATGAACTCGCCGAGCTCCTCGAAGAATTACACCGGCACGATCTCGTCTGGGCCAACTTCGATCCCGCCGCCCTGGAGCGAGGTTTCACCGGCAAACTGCAAATCACCAACCAGGACTTGCACGCGTTCGGCTCCGGCCAACTCCCCGACGACATCGTCTGCAATCCGCAATTCATGGCCCCGGAGATCGGCATGGGCCATCGTGCCGGGCCCCGCAGCGACGTCTTTCACCTGGCAGCGTTCTGCTACTACTGGCAAGCGGGTCTGCTCCCCGCGGGATTCGCCGGGCAGGGACTTGAGCGTTTCGGGCACGAGTTTCCGCCCGTGCGCACTTACCATCCGCAAGTCCCGGAACGCGTTTGGCGGCTCTTGAGCCAAGGCCTGGCGGTCAATCCTAGCGCGCGGCCCGACTCGCCCCGCGCGTTCGCGGCCGAGTTGGCGCACGTGCTGGAACTGGCGCGCACGCGGCGCGAAGGCGCCGGCCCGGTCGCCTGGGAAGTCGGCATGCACACGCGCACGGGGCGCTGCAAGTCGGCGCAGGGGAAGCGGAACGAGGATCAGGTTTTTTCCCGGAACTTTGCCGAGCCGCCCCGTTTGCTTGCCGCCGTCGCCGACGGCATCTCGCAATGCGTGGTCGGGCAAGGGGAACTCGCCAGCCTTATCACCACGATCGTTCTGGAGAATGAGTTCCCCGAGTCGGCGGACGCGAGCCAATTCGAAACGATCATGAAGCAACTGGCCCGCAAAGGGGCGCACAAGCTCCTCAACTGGGCGCTGGAGAAAGGTTACCAGGCCCAGCTTTTGCAGGGCGCCGACCTCATGGGGACGACGCTCACGACCTGCTGGATCGAGGACCGTTGGCTCCACCTGGCTAACCTGGGAGATAGCCGGGCGTACCTGCTGACGGGCGACCACATTGAGCAACTCACCGTTGACGGGGACTTCGCGACGAGTCTCTTGCGACAGGGCGAGGCGCCGGAATTCGTGCAGGACGTGGGCCATGTGGGCAAGGCGCTGGTACAGTGCGTGGGGGGCTGTCGGCGCAACTCGAGCGGCAAGCTCGAGATTCTCGAGGACGCCTGTCAGCCGACGTTTTCCACCTGGCCGCTCTTGCCCGACGATCTGGTGATTTTGTGTTCGGATGGTTTGGTGGAAGAGGGCGTGTTCCTGCATCCGGACGAGGTGTTGGAACTGAGGCGGCGGTTTCCCGCCGCCACACCCCAGGCCTTCGCGGACATCCTGGCCGAGTCCGCCGACGCCTTGCAACATCTGCCCAACCCGCTGGAACCCGACGGGTTCGGCGACAACGTCTCGGGCATCGTCATTCAAATCACCGCACGCCGGGCTGATTCGAGTGCATGATTTGCCGGAAGCTGTAAGAACCGAAGCGACTGGCGACGCGGCAGCCGCTTCGGATCTGGATTTGACTATTCGTCCTCGTCGTGATGCACTTTCGCCTTGCTCACGATCTGCTGCTGCACGTTGCCGGGGACGGCGTCGTAGTGGCTGAACTCCATGTGATACGAACCCGTCCCCTGCGTGATGCTGCCGAGCTGGGCAGCGTACCGCATCATCTCCGAAACCGGCGCCTTGCCGCTGATCACGGCCAGGTCGCCCGGCAGGCTGTCCTGGTTTTCGATGCGGGCGCGCTTGGTGTTGAGATCGCCGAGAATGGCGCCGGTGTACTTCGATGGTACCGTCACCTCGATATTGGCAATCGGTTCCAGAAGCGCCGGATGGGCGGCGAGGAAGCCGTTCTTGAAGGCGATACGGCTCGCCGTCTTGAACGCGGCTTCCGAACTGTCGACGGGATGGTCCTTGCCGAAGTACACCTCGACCGCGACGTCCTGGATGCGAAACCCCGCCAGGGCGCCGCGCTCGAGCAGCTCTTTACAACCCTTTTCCACGGCCGGGATGAACTGATTGGGAACGGTGCCGCCGACGACGTGGTCGATGAAACCGAAGTTGAAATCCGGATCGTAATGGCAGTGATCGACGCGGATCTTTTCGAAGCGAGACTTATTGGCGAAGTCGCGGAAGAACGCCTCGGCACTGTGGATCTCGCGCGGCAACGCGTACACGCGCAGATGCACCTCCGCGAACTGCCCGCGACCGCCCGATTGTTTCTTGTGCTTGTGCGTTCCTTCGCCGTGGCCCAGGATCGTTTCCCGGTACGCGATCTTCGGCTCGTGCGTGATGATTTCGAGGTCGAAGCGATGCTTGAGCCGATGCTGCACGACGTCGAGATGGAGCTGGCTCATCCCGGTGATGACCATCTCTTTGGTCTGGGCGTCGCGCGTGACCCTGAACGTCGGATCCTCGTCCGCCATCTTTTGCAGGCTTCCGGAGATTTTCTGTTCGTCGCCGCGCGCCTTGGGTTCGACGGCGAGGCCGAACATCGGCAGCGGATACGTCGCCCTGGGCATCGTGACGCCGTGATTGGTGGTGCTCAGCGAATCGCCGATATGGAGGTCTTCGACCTTGGTGACGGCGATGATGTCCCCCGGGATGACGTCGTGGACGGTTTTGGAAGTTTTGCCCTGCACGATCAAGAGGGCGCTCGCCTTGTGCCCGCGGCCGGTCTTTTGCGAGATAATCGGCTGATCGATTGACAGCTTGCCGGAGAAGACGCGAATGAAGCTCATGGTACCGACGAACTTATCGGCGAGGGTCTTGAAAACCTGGCCGACGAACTCGCCGGCTTCGTCGGGACGCACGGGGAACTCGGCGTTCTTGTCGCCGACTTTCTTCGTGCCGGTCCGCTGCACGCCGGTCTTGGGGCTGGGGGCGTATTTGACGATCGCCTCGAGGAAATCCTGAACGCCGATGTCCTTGTCTTTCTTGGTACAGGTGCAAAAGATCGGAATGAGCGTCCCGGCGGCGAGCGCCTTGGGAATTGCGGCGGCGAGTTCCGCCGAGGAGACGTCGCCGTCGGCGAGGTACTTTTCCATGAGCGCCTCGTCGCTTTCGACGATCGCATCGATGAGCAGCGAACGCTCGGCTGCCAAATCAATGGGGCAGCCGCCGGGCGGGTGCGCGGGAGGATTGAGCACGCTGACGACGCCGTGAAAGTCGTGGCCCGGCTTGATCGGCGCGTTGTAGAGCACGCAGGCTTTGCCGAAGGTTTCGCGGATGGTTTTGACGAGTTCGGGGATGTGCAGGTTATCGCCGTCCAGGCGATTGAGGACGAGCATGCGAGCGAGGTCGCGTTTGCCGGCTTCGTGAAACATCCGCCGGGTGTTGACCTGAATGCCCGCGGCGGCGTTGATGACGATCGCCGCGGTCTCGACGGCTTTGAGCGTACCCAGCGCCTGGCCCACGAAGTCGGGTTTGCCGGGCGCGTCGAGCAAGTAGACTCGTTTGCCGTGATGTTCCAGATGCATCACGCTGGAGTCGATTGAGTACTTATGGCGCTTTTCCTCGTCGTCGAAATCCGAGACGCTGGTTCCTTCGTCGACGCAACCGCGTCGGTCGTGGGCCTTCGCTTTGAAAAGCAGGGCATCGGCCAGGGACGTCTTCCCCGAAACTTCGTGCCCCACCAGCGCAATGGTGCGGATGTCGTCCACCTTGTAAGTCGACATGCGATTCTCCTGGAGATGAGGTGAGCGAAGTTGGACCGCTTCGCTCGAGGCAAAGGGTTAAGGATTCATGCACCTTAACCGTTCCCACTCCGAATCGCCAGCAAAATTTCACGCAAGGTAAGCGAGCCCTCGTACAGCGCCCGGCCCACGATGCAACCCGCCATCGGCACGGCCGCGAGCTGGCGGATATCGTCCATGTTCGTCACCCCGCCCGATGCGATGATCGGCGTCTTGACGGCGGCGACCATCTCCGCCATCGCGGCGATGTTCGCCCCCTGCATCATGCCGTCGCGGCTGATGTCGGTGTAAACCAGCGCGGCCAGCGGCAGATGCTCGAAGCGTTTCGCGAGTTCCACCGCGCCGACGGCGGAGACTTCGAGCCAGCCTTCCGTCGCCACGCGTCCCGACTTGGCGTCGATGCCGAGCACGATTTGGCCGGGGAACTTTTGCGCGACCGCTTCGAGCCATTCGGGCGAGGTGATCGCCTTGGTGCCGACGACGACGCGGGTCACGCCCCAGTCCAGGACTTGTCGTAAATGATCTTCATTACGGATGCCGCCGCCCAGTTCGCAGGGCACGGCGCCGCACGCTTTTACGATGGCGCGGATGCTCGCTTCGTTGACAGGCCGACCTTCCTTGGCGCCGTCGAGATCGACCAGATGCAGATACTCGGCGCCCTCGTCGACCCAGCGCCGGGCCATCGCGCCGGGATCGGAGCCGAAGACGGTCTCCTGGTTGTAATCGCCTTGACGAAGCCTGACGCACTGGCCGCCGCGGAGGTCGATCGCGGGAAGAATTTGCATGAGGGACTTTCTACTTGGAAGGAGGAATCACTTGAAACTCGAGGCGCGACGCATGCATTGGCGAACGATAGATTTGTTGCCGGGCGACCTGGAAGTCGGCGTCGGTCGCCTCGAAAATGTTGGCGACGTACTTCTGCGGATTGCGATCGATCAGCGGAAACCACGTGCTCTGCACCTGCACCATGATCTTGTGCCCCTTGCGAAAGCAGTGATGCGACCAGTGCAGATTGAGCGCGTATTCGTTCACTTCGTTCGGCTTCACGGGCTCGGGCTTCTCGAAGCTCTTGCGGAATCGGCTGCGCAGGACTTCGCCGCTCACGAGCATCTGGAAGCCCCCCATGCCCGGTTCCTTCTCGATTTTTTCGGGATGGACGTCGATGACGCGGACGATCCAGTCGCAATCGGTGCCGGTGGTGGCGCCAAAGATCCGCGCGGTGATCGAACCGCCGAGCGTCACGTCGTGTTCCAGCGGTTCGGTTTCGTACGTGAGGACGTCGGGCCGATGCTGCGTGAAGCGTTGGTCCTCGACCATCCAGACTTGCCATTCGGGCCCCGGATACGTCGGCGTCACGGGCCGGGGACGATACGGCACTGGCTTGGCGGGATCGGAGATGTAGCCGTCGAACGCCTCCTTGGTATCCGTCGGCGGCGCGAACGCGAGCTTACCCTCAGCATGGAAGTAGAGCGACTGCTTCTGCGCGGTCTTTGCCGGCCAACGATCGTGGCTCGCCCAGCGATTGGCGCCGGTCTGAAACAGGAGCGCCTCGGGTTGTTTCAGAGTCCCTTTGTCCTTGAGATAGTACGCGAAGAACGGCGCTTGCACCTTGGCCCTGAAATACGCGCCGGTGTCGCTGGCGAACGAGACCCGGCCCAGCCTATCGCCCGGTCCCTTCTGCCAGCCGCCATGATTCCAGGGCCCGACGACGAGGAAGTTGAGGTTATTCTTGTCGTGCCGTTCGAGCATCTCGTAGATCTTGAGCGGACCGTAGAAATCCTCCTGATCGAACCACCCGGCCACATGCAGCGTCGGCACCGTGATGCGGTTCAGGTACCGAGCGAATGCTTGCTTCTGCCAGAAGTCGTCGTAGTTGGGATGGCTTACGAAGTCGTTCCAGGTCGGCATCTTCTGCTTGAAGATCTTGGCGTTGACGTTCGAGAGGGCGCCGAGGCGGAGGTACCACTCGTAGGTGTCATAGCGATCGAATGCGAACATCGTGTTCTCTTTGTTCGTCTCCATCATGGCGACATATTCGAAGGCGTAGCTGAGGCGAAAGGCGCCGTTATGATGGAAGTCGTCGCCGATAAACTGGTCGGCCGGCGAAGCCTGCGGCGACGTCGCCTTGAGTGCCGGGTGCGGATCGAGCAGCGCCATCACCGCGAGCCAACCGGGATAGCTGATGCCGAGAATGCCGACGCGTCCGTTGTTCTTGGGGATGTTTTCGAGCAGCCAATCGATGGTGTCGTTGGTATCGGTGCTCTCGTCGATCGCCTTGGGATTCTTGGCATCGCGGGGCGGGCGTGCCATGACGAACTCGCCCTCAGACTTGAATCGGCCGCGAATGTCCTGGAAGACGAAAAAGTAGCCTTCGTCCGCCATGTCTTTGAAATAAGCCGAGAGAGCTCGCGGACCGCGGACGTCGATACCGTAGGGCGTCCGCATCATGACGAACGGCAGCGGCCCCGACTGATTTTTCGGGATGTAGACGGTGGTGTGAAGTTTCACGCCGTCGCGCATCGGGACCATTGCCGTGCGGACGTGGAAGAGTTGCGCGGCGGCTTCGGCGTCCTTCGCAGGATCCTGAGCCCACACGGGTAGCGTAAGTAATACGCAAGCGAGCGTGCTAGCGAAGCGAAGCAGGGTGAAACGCGTAGACATCGATTTATCCCTTCTTACTTAGATCGATCGCGAGCGGCTTGCCGTCGATTTTCACCTCCGCGTGAAAGCCGGTCGTCGCCGTCCGCTCGACCGCCAACGTCTCGGCGGCAATGTACGCCCAGTGCTCGTCGATCGCTTGCGTCAACTCGGCGTCGCTTGTTTGCAGATGCAGCACGATGCGGTCTTCTGGCTGAAGTTCCGCCTCCTTACGGCTGCTCTGCACGTGGCGAATGACTTCGCGGGCCATGCCTTCGCGGGCCAACTCCGGCGTGATGCGAGCGTCCAAAAGGAGTTGCGTCCCCTTATCAGCGAGCCCCGCGAAGCCCTTTTCGATCTTCGGCGTGATCCAGACATCGCCCGGATCGATCGTCACCGGCTCGCCCACATCGAGCGTCACCGACTTACCGCCTTGCAACATTTCGACGGCGGTGGCGTGTTTTGCAAGTGCAGAGGCGACGGCCCCGAGACGAGCCCCGAGTTTGGGGCCCGCCGCCTTCGGATTCAATTTCAACTCGAACGTCAACAACGGCGTCGAGTCGGAATGCAGTCGTACTTTTTTGAGGTTAAGTTCGTCCTCAATCTGATCCGGAAAGCGGTTGACTGCTCGCCGATCGGCATCGCTACCTGGGCGAATTACAAGTTCGGCGAGCGGCTGGCGATTCTTGATCTTGAGCGTGTTTCTCGCTGCCGAACCAAGCGAGACAATTCGCAAGAGATCTTCCATATCTTGCGACAACTGAGCGTCAACCATCGACTCGTCCACGACCGGGTAGTCGCAGTGATGGACGCTCTCGGGGACAGCGCCCTTGGCAGTCTTCACGACCAGATTCTGGTAGATCGATTCCGAGAAGAACGGCACCACCGGGGCGCACAACTTCGTCAGCGTCACGAGCACCGTGTAAAGCGTCTGATACGCGGCCAATTTGTCCGCGCCCTGCTCGCTCTTCCAGAATCGCCGACGGTTGCGGCGCACGTACCAGTTGCTCAGCTTGTCGTCGATGAACTCCTCCGCTTTCAAGCAGAACGCCATCAGGCTGAAGGCCTCGAACGCCGCCCGAGCGGTGCGGATCAGCTCCTGCAAGTCCGACAAGATCCAGCGATCGATGTCGGGACGATCCTGGAGCGGCACCGGCGCGGCGGCCGGGTCGAAGCCGTCGAGGCGGGCGTAGTTGCAGAAGAACGCGTACGTGTTCCACAGCTTCATGATGACTTTGCTGCGAATCTCCTCCGCGGGGCCGGGGCCGAAGTTGATGTTCGACGACGGATTGTTGCGGCAATACATCCAGCGCATCAGGTCCGCGCTCATCGGCGGATACTTCGTCGTCTTGCCGTCCTTCCCCTTGATCTCGTATCCGTCGCTCGCGGCGCCCTCGAACGGGATCGCGTTGCCACGCGACTTGTGCATCTCCTCGCCCTGTTCGTCGCGCACCAACGCATGCCCCAGCAGCACCTTGAACGGCGCACGTCCGGTCATCATCGTGCTCATGGCGAGCAGGGCGTAGAACCAGTTGCGAAACTGCCCCGGAAAGCATTCGGTGATGAAGTCGGCCGGGAACCACTTCTCCCACTCGGCCGGGTCGGTGTTGTACTTCATCGTCGAGTACGGCACGATGCCGGCATCGAGCCAGGGGTTGCCGACGTCGCTGATGCGCGACATGAGGTTGCCGTTCTTGGGATTGCGGATCTTGATCAGGTCGATCCAGGGCCGATGCGGCGAATGTCCCTCGAACTCCGCCCAACCCTCGACGGCCCGCTCCTTCAGTTCTTCGTACGAGCCGAGGACTTCGAAATCGCCGGTCGCTTCATCGACCCAGATCGGCAGGGCGAGGCCCCAGTAGCGCTTCTTCGAGATCATCCAGTCGCCCATGTTCTTCAGCCAATCGTTCTCGCGGGCTTTGCCGTTGATCGATTCGGGCAGGAACGTGACGTCGCCGACGACGTCCATGATCTCCTCGCGCCACTTCATGTCGATGAACCACTCGTCGACGAGGCGGAAGAGCAGTTCCGTCTTGCAGCGCCAGCAGTGCGGATAGCTGTGCGGATACTTCTCGACGGCGAGTAGGATGCCCTTCTTCTGGAGCGTGTCGAGAATGAAGGTCGTGGTCTCTTCCTTGAGCGCCGACTTGCCGGAAAGTTCGCCGAAGCCGGGGAGGAACGTCCCTTCTTCGTCGAGCGGCGCAACCGGCACGAGGCCTTCGATTTTGCCGAGCGCGAAGTCTTCCTTGCCGCAACCGGGCGCGATGTGGACGATGCCGGTCCCTTCCGCTTCGCCGACCGCTTCCCAGGCGACGACGCGGTGGATTTCGCTGGCCGACGTCGCGGGGCCCCATTGCAGGCGTCGGGCGACACGCGCGATCTCATCGGGATACCCAAAGGGACTCTGCTGGGCCGGGACTTCGTCGAACGGGCCCTTGTACGGCCGACCGACGAGATCTTTGCCGGAGACTTCGCCGACGATCTCGTAGCCCCCTTTCTCCTTGAAGATCTGCTCGAGCGACTTGAGTTTGGGGACGCCGTCGACCCATTCCTTGCGTTTGAACTGGTCCTCGAGCCGGGCCGCGGTGAAGGCGCCCTTGGCGAGGTAGTAGATCTCGTCCTTGTGTTTGATTTGCAGGTACGTCAGCGTCGGATTGACGGCGGCGCCGACGTTACTCGATAGCGTCCAGGGCGTCGTCGTCCAGATCAGCAGGTTTTCGCCGGGCTGATCCTTGAGGGGGAACTTCACGAAGACGCTGCGATGGGCGACCATCTGGTAGCCCTCGTTCATCTCCATTTGGCTGATGCCGGTGCCGCAGCGGCCGCACCAGGGCATCGCGTCGAACGACTTGTAGACGAGTTCGCGGTCGAAGCACTTCTTGAGGAATGCCCAGATCGTGTAGTTGTTCTCCTCAGCCATCGTGAAGTACGACTTGCGCTCGCCTGCGGGCTTGGCCCAGTCGGCGTCGGTGCGGTCCCAGTCCATCCAGTAGCCCAGGCGGATCGATTGCTCGGTCTGCCGACGGGCGAACTTGTTGACGCGAGCCTTGCACTCTTCTACGAATTTATCGATAGACGCGAAACGGTCGCCGGGGACGAGTGTCTCGATGTCGCGCTTGGTCTTCAGATCGAGCGATTTCTCGACTTCCACTTCGACCCACAGCCCCTGGCAATCGAAGCCGTTCTGGTAGCGGAGTTCGTGCCCGGTC
This sequence comes from Gemmatales bacterium, assembly GCA_038217425.1. Taxonomy (GTDB): domain Bacteria; phylum Planctomycetota; class Planctomycetia; order Gemmatales; family Gemmataceae; genus JAIEPT01. The sequence continues at coordinate 10,087 of JBBQPM010000124.1, read as the reverse complement.
ATCGCGAAGTAGCGGTTGAACGCGTCCTTGTACGTGCGGCCCCAGGCGTGGTGGACGCCCATCGGATTGTTGGCGGTGATGGGCCCGTCGAGGAACGACCACTTCGGCTTGCCGGCGTTGAGCTGCCGACGTTTCTCGAAGGCGTGGATATCGTCCCAGAATTGGAGGATGCGGGCTTCTTGGGCGGGAAAATCGACTTGCGTCTCGACTTTATCAAGCGGCATGGAATGACCTCTTTCGCGGGGAAAGGGTCATTCTAGAGAAAGCCCAGGGATGGCTATCCCTGGGGAAGACTCCCGCGGCCTGCATCCGACCGGCGCGTCATCAGGGTTCCCCAGGGATAGCCATCCCTGGGCTTTCACGCGGACTACTTCTTTGTGGAACCCACCGGCGTGAGCGCCGACTGCTTCAAGCTATACATGTACTCGACGAGATCGATCAACTCATCCTCCGAAAGATACGTCGTGAGATCCTCGGGCATGATCGACTTGCCCGTCTTCGTCTTCCCCTCGAGGTTCTTCGTCTCGATCACGAACTGGTTCGCGTTGACGTCGAGCACCACGATCTTCGTCGGCGTCTCCTCCGCAATCACCGACACGATCGTTCGGCCATCCTTCGTCTCGATCAGATACGTCATGTACTGGTCGGCAATCGCCCGGCTCGGATACAGAATCGACTCCAGGAGATTCTCCTTGCTGACCTTCGAGCCGATCACGGAGAGATCGGGCCCGACCTTACCCCCCTCGCCGAGGACGGCATGGCACTTGAGGCAAGCCGCGTTGTTCTTGAGCGACGCCTGCATCACCAGTCGGCCCTTCTCGACGTTGCCTTTGCGCGTCAGCAGTGCCGGAATGCTTGGCAGATTCTTGGGATCGAACTTCGGGGGGGCCGGGAGCACCGCCGTCGCCTTGGTCTTTGTCGCCGGGAATTGGCTGTTGCGCAAGAGCCGTGAGAGGTCCGCGGTCAGATCGCCGGCGATGAGCTTGGCCTCGTAATCCTTGAGGAGCATTTCACTTCCCGTCTTGCTGCTGGCCAATCCCGCGACGGCGGTCTGCCGAAATAATCGACTTGGTTCGTTGTTGAGCACGATCGTCCGCAGGATATTCGTGGAGCCGTCGGTGCCGAGCTTACCGAGCGTTTGCAGGGCTTCGAGCACGAGCGTTTCGGGTTGGCTCTTGTAATTCGCGAGGATGGCGCCGAGCACGCCTTGCGTCTCGGGCGTCTTGAACGCGGCCAGCGCCTGAACCGCGGCAACACGTAATTGAGCGGGCGCCTTTTCGTCCTGCACGATGGCAATCACCTTCGGGGCGAACGCTTTCAACTCCGCAGCCGCGATGAGCGCCAGCCCGTCGGCCTTATCCTCGTTGCGATTCATCAGCGACGACACGGTGCCGATCAGTTCGGGAGCGCCGCGCAAATCCTTCCACCGGCCTCCCAGATTTTGACGCAGTTCGAAGACGATCTGGCCGCGAACCGTGGCGTCTTTCTCGATCGCCAGCGCCTTCACCAGCAGTAGAGCTCCCTTGGCGTCGAGCGACAGCGCGAGGATATCGACGATCTGCGACCGCTGCGCCGATGGCAGCGACGCGTCGCCGAGGCGTTTCTCGAGCAGTTTCCCCACGTTGGGCGGCCGCAATTCCCACAACATGCCAGCGATGGCTTGATTCCAGCCGGGATGATGTTTCTCGAAGTCGGCGAGCAAAATCTCCCGCCGCTGCGGATCGTGATGGCCGACGGCGATGCCGATGGCGGAGAGATAGAAGCGATCGATGCCGTCGTACTTGGCGGCGAGCGCGTGGATCATCGGCCCCGCCTTGACGGGATCGACTTTTTGCAGCAGCAGCAGCGCCTCGCGGCGAACCGCAGCCGACGGGTCGTCTACGATATTTTTCTGGTATTCTTCCGGCAGGTCGATCGGCGACTGCTGGAAGAAGTCGGACGTGATCCGCAGGGCGAGCACGCGGAAGTCGGGGTCAGCATCGGACAGGGCTTGATGGACGTGTTTGAAATTCCCGAAGCGGGCGAGTTGCCATAAGGCACGGGCGCGCAGCAGGCGGTCCTTATCCTGCTTCAGAGCGGGATGGAGCACGCCGGCGTAGGCTTTCTCGAAACCCATTTCCTGGATCTTGGCCATCGCCAGCGCCCGGACCGCGAGGTTGCCCGACGCCAGCGCCGTGATGATGCCGGAGTCGGAGTCCAGTTCGATCTTGGGCACGGACGAACCGATTCCCGGAGGCGCCAGACGATAGATTCGGCCCATCTTGATGTCGCCCATGTTGTGTCCGCCGACGCCCGGATCGTACCAGTCGGCGACAAACACCGAACCGTCCGGGGCGACGCACACGTCCGACGGTCGAAACCACGTGTCGGTGCTTTGAATTAGGTTCTCTTGCTCGACCGAATACGCAGCGCCCTTGGCCTTGAGCATGTAGCTTCGCAGATGGCGCGGGCCGGCGTCGGTGTGCAGTAAACTGCCTCGATATCGGGACAGGAGCAGCTGCCCCTCGTACACGCAGATGCCGGTCGGCGAGCCGAAGTAGGTGCGGAGGATCTTGTGGACGATGCCGGGATGTTCCTCGTTCCAGTGCGACGTTTTCGGCGTCCGATGATACCCGTAATCGCCCCCTTTCATGACGTAGCAGATGCGGGTCTGCTGTTGGCCGTCGTCGTCGTTGTCGGAGAGGAAGACGGTGCCGAAGCTGTCGACAGCGGGCTCGTAGTTGTTGCGAAAGTTGTGGGCGAGGAGCTGGAGATTCTTGCCGTCGAGATCGCAGCGCCAGACGGTGGCGGCCCGACAGTCGGTGGTGTTGGTGTTGTACTCGGGGCCCTTGCCGTCGGACGACTTGAGTTTGCTCACGCCCTGATCGCCGACGGTGAAGTAGAGCTTGTTATCGGGCCCGATGAGCAAACCGTGGACGCCGTGATCGTGGTCGAGGCCCTTGAAGCCGGTGAGCAAGACGGTCGGCGGGCCGTCGGCATTGTTATCGCCGTCCTTATCTACGAAGACCCAGATGTTCGGCGTCTGAGCGACATAGACCTTCACGCCTTTGCCGTCGGCGTAGGGCAGGACGGCGATGCCAAGCGGGCTGTGGATCTCGGGGGCCTGGTAGAAGACGCTGACCTTGTCCATCTTGCCCGCGCCTTCGAGGATCAGGATGCGATCCCCCTTGGGGTCGCGCAGCGGCTGCTTGCGGAGGATGGTGCGGTAGTTGACCGATTCGACGATCCAGACTCGGCCCAGGTGATCGATATCCATGCACGTCGGGTTGACGAAGCCGGGCTCGCCGCCCCAGAGCTTGGTCTCCAGGCCCGGCGACGTGGTGAACGTCGCCTGCATTTTGTCGAGGGGAACCTGGGCGTGGGCGATGCCGGCGAGGAGTGCGGCGAAAATCGAGAGAATGCGAAGCTTCATAAACCATCGGCTCCAATGCGGGAAATGGGCCACAGAGTGCACAGAGGACACAGAGCAATCGAAAGCAACCTCTCCGTATTTCTCTGTGTCCTCTGTGGCTTGTCTTAATTTCGCAGCGTCAACAATCGCGCTGCACCACGCGCTCGGCCAGATGCTCGAGAATCGTCCGCGCCTCGGAGGGCGGCAGACATTGCAGCTGGGCGCCGGCGAGCGACGCATATTCGTGGGCTCGGCGTCTAGCATACCCGATCGACCCCGCCTCTTCCAGTATTCGCACAAATTGCGCTCGCTTCGTCCCCTCGGTACGCAGCAACCGACGCATCTGCTCGGCGTCGGCGACGCTCGCCTGGCTGAAGAAGTGAATGAGCGGCAACGTCAGCTTCTGCTGCTCGAGATCGGTGCCGAGCGATTTGCCGGTGCTGCGTTCCTCGCCGACCAAGTCCAGCACGTCGTCCGCGATCTGAAACGCCAGGCCCAGGTACGTGCCGTAACGCGTCAGATTCTCGATGACCTCCGTATCGGCCCCCGCGTACATGGCGCCGAGCCGTGCGGAACAGGCGGTCAACTCTGCCGTCTTGCCCTGGATCATGTCGAGGTAGTCGTCCTCGCCGAGGTTGAGGTTCCCCTTCTCGCAGACCTGATGGAGTTCGCCGGCACAGAGGCGATTGGTGGTTTCGCCGATGATTCGACAGGCGCGCACGTCGTCGAGGGTGCTGGAGAGATGGAACGCATGCGTGAACAGAAAGTCCCCCAGAAGGATGCTCGCCTGATTGCCCCACTCGGCGTTGACGGTGCGGACATGCCGGCGGACGCTGGCGGAATCGAGGACGTCGTCGTGGACGAGCGTGGCGGTGTGGATCATCTCGACGACGGCGGCGAGGACGTGGTGGGCGCGGGTGACGGAGCCGCACGCCTGGGCGGTGAGCAGAAGTAACGCGGGACGCAACCGTTTGCCGCGGTAGTGGTTCAGGTAATGCAGCAGCCGGGAGACGCCGGGCTCGCGGCGTTGGATTTTTTCCTGGAAGATGCGTTCGGCCAGTTCGAGATCGCGGGCGATGGGGGCGAAGAGGTCGCCTGGGGAACGTTTGGCGGCGGCCAGATTGGTGTTCATGAACGCTCCATAATGCCGGGGCCGGGAGAAAGGCCGGCTCCCTCATCCGTGAAACCGCAAGGGGCGGGGAGCATTAACAGGCTCCCCAGAATCTTACGGGCGCACGCCCGAAAGCCCAGGGATGGCTATCCCTGGGGGGCGGTCCCAGGGATAGCCATCCCTGGGCTTTCAACGGGGATACACCATCCGTAGGAACGCCGACTCCAGGTCGCGCGTGAAGCGCGGCGCGTCGAACAGCGGACATGCCGAACGCGTCGCCGACAGACGTTGACGCAGCTCCCGGCGGCGCGGTTCGTCGCGCGCCAGTCGCAGGATCAACCCCTCGTACTCCGCGAGCGAAGGCGCGATCAGTTCCGGCACGCCCGCATTTGTGAGAACACTCCCGGCGACCCGCGACGCGAACGTCTGCCCGACGCACGTCGCCAGCGGGCAACCTGCCCATAGCGCATCGCTGGCCGTGGTGTGCGATGTGTAAGGGAACGTATCGATGGCGAAATCGGCAAGGCGGTAGCGTGCCAGATGGTCGGCGAGCGGGATCTTGTTGGCGAATATCAGCCGGGCCGGATCGACTCCGAGCCGCGCCGCCTCGCGCTGCAGATTCTGCACGGCTTTCGACTTCTGACCCAGCAGCCAAAGGACGCTTCCGGGCAGAGCTTGAAGAACGCGCATCCACAGGGCGAAGACGTCCGGCAGGATCTTGTAGAGCTGATTGAAGCAGCAGAGCACGAGGCCGGTTTTGGGGAGCCCCGCCTCCGCGCGCGTCGGCCCCGGTTCGCGGATCGGACGTTTACGGTCGTTGCACTGGTAGCAGTTCGGCAGACGCACGATCTTTTCGTCGTAGAACCGCTCCAGTTCCGACGGCACGACGTAAGGGTCGGCGATCAAATAATCGATGAACGAGCAGCCCATTGTGCCGGGGTAGCCGAGCCATTGCGCCTGCACCGGCGCCGGCCGGAGCGCGAAGATCTCCGACCGCGGGTCGGTGGTGTAGCCCTTGAGGTCGATGAGCAAATCGATTTCGTCCGCGTGGATCCGCTCGGCGATCTGCGCGTAGTGGAGATGTTTCACCTCGACGAAGTGATCGCTCGCCTCGATGACGCGTTGGCGGATCTCGCTCTGGTCGTCCCGGCTCCACGAATAGACATAGATCTCAAATCGGCTGCGGTCGTGCAGTTCCAGAAGCTCGGCCATCAGGTACGACGTGGCGTGCCGAAAGAAGTCGCACGAGGCGTAGCCGATGCGAATGCGATCTCGCTGCCTCGGACGATGCATGTAGGGGCGATGCTGCGCTTCTTTCAGAGGAACGCCGCACTCGTTCGCGGCCCAATAGCGAGCGGCCAGCAGCTGGGCTTCGGGCGACGACGGCAGCGGCAAGAGCGAGAACGGCCGAACCCACAGCGACGTGGGTCGGGATTCGATGATGCCCAGGAGCCGGGCCCATTGCTCGGTGAGTCCGTCCCACTCGCACAAGCTGAGGCGTTCGTGCACGAGAAAGTCGAGCGCTTCGGGGAAATCGGGGCGAATCTCCTGAGCCCGGCGATACGCGGCGATCGCTTCTTCCGGCTTCCCCTGGACCGAGAGAGCATTGCCCAGCTTGAGCCAGGCGTCGGCGTGGTGGGGGTCGAGCGTCAGCAAGTGCTGGTAGTAGCTCATGGCCACGGTTTCGCGGCCCAGCAAATGATGGGCGAGGCCGAGCTGAAAGAGGACGGAAACGTTCTCGGGCGCCGACTGCTGAATGAGCAGGAGGCGATCGATCGCCTCGGGGTAGCGGGCGAGGTTCATGAGGGCGCTGGCGTAGTTGACCTGGCCCTCGAGAAAGTCGGGGCGCAGGCGAACGACGGTTTCGAGATAGCCGATCGCTTCGGGCCAGCTGCCGACCTGCGCGAGCGTGGCGCCGAGGTTGCCCGCGAAGGTGAACGAACCGGGTTGCAGGGCGAGCCCGCGCCGCATCATTGCGAGGCCGGCTTCGTGCTGGCCTTTCTGAAAGAGAGCCAGGCCGAGGTAGTGCAGCGCGTCGGATTGTTCGGGGACGGCCTGCAGCATGAGCCGATAGATCGCCTCCGCCTGGTCGAGTTGGTTGGCTTGATGGTGTTGTTGGGCGAGCCCAAACGCCTGATCCAGGGTCAGGTTTTGCATGTCCGCTCATTCCCACTGCTGAGGACTGGTCTCGAATTGTCGCAACAGGTTCCAATTCTGCAGGGCGAGCAGCCCGAAGAGAAAAGCGAGGAACATCGCATCGGGACGGTACGCGCCGAAGATTCGGTCGTACTCGATTTTTGCCTCGCTGTCGCGCAGCACGAGGACCGCGAGGACGACGACGCAGGCGGCGAAGAAGAAACTCAGGCCGAACGTGATGCCCAGCCCGCGACGCGGCGACAATCCGGTGCAGACTTCCTTCGTGACCTGGCCCCCGTCGAGCGGAAAGATGGGGAGAAGATTCATGAAGCTCCACAGCCCGTTGAAGAAGATCAGTGTGCGCGTGAGTTGCGTGATGTAGCGGCCATACTCCAGCGGCGCGGTCCGGCTCGCGATCCAATCGGCGCCGAGCAAGAGCGGCAAGTAAATGAAGATGATGCAGACCATTGGCCCCGCCAGCGCGATCGCGATCCGCTGCCAGCGATGCCGCGCCTGGTACGGACTGATTGCCAGGCCCCCCATCATCAAGAGCACGATCTTCGCGGGGAGCCGAAACGTCCGCATGGCGACCGCGTGGCCCATCTCGTGGAAGAGCACGGAAAAGAACATCGCGAAGATCGACAGCCCGAAAAAACGCCAGCCGTAGACGGGAACTCTGAGCCACTGCATCGAGAAGAGGGCCGAGAAGACCCAGAAGAGCGGATGCACACGGACGGGGATGCCGAACAGGCGAAACTTGAGATCGAAACGGGTCGTGGCGGGTTCGGCAAACATGCAGAGTTCCTGGCGGTCCGGAGAGTCGCCCTCATTTTATATGAGTCGGAACCGTGCGGATCACCATTCTCCCGCCATCGCCTTGCGGATTGCCTGGATCATCAGGTCCGGCGTCCCCGCGCCGGCACGCAAACCCAGCGGGCCGGCGCGGACGCGGGCCACGTCGTCGCTTTCGTTGTCGAGCAGCCGAAACGCCAGATACCACATGCCGCCGGTGAGCGCTTCTTCCCGGCCATACACGTACATCGGCAGATAGTTGGCATCCTGCACGGTCCGGAAGAACTCCTCGGCCGAGTCTTTCTCCAGGAGCTGCGGATTGACTTCGATGCTCTTGAACGTCATCAGGCGATCTTCGACGAGCTTGCGTTCTTCGTCCGTGTTCTCGCCGCGCAGGCGCAGGTAGAGCACGGTCTTGTAGCCGTTGGCTTTGAGCCAATCGAAGCCCTCGGCTCCCAGCGGCTTGAGGCCGGACTCGATGTTTTTTCGTACGGTCGAGAACTTCGGGATCGACGCCGGCGGATCCTTCGACGACGTGCTGTTCGTCGATTCGGGATAAAAGCTCGGCGTCGCGTCGACGGGTTGCGGCGGCAGCAGCAACACCTGCGCGTCCAGCTGCGGAGCGAGCGCCGGCGCTGGAACTGGCGAAGGCGAAGGCGCGGGGGAATTCGTCGGCGGCGCGAGCGTGACTACGGGCGGAGGCGTCGGCGTGGTCCAGGGCGCCGGCGAACTCGGCAACGGCGGCGGCGGCGACAAAATCGCCAACGGCGGCGGGACGTAACCTGTCGCCGGCTTCCACGTGTAGTTCGTCTGCTCCACCGAACCGGGACCCGGCAGCGATCCCGTCGGGCCCGGCGGCGCTGAAGGCGGCGGCGCGGGAAAACTGGGGGGCGCCATCGGCTGAAAACTCGGCGGCGGTTGCGGCTGAAAGCTCGGCGGCGGTTGCGGTTGAAAGCCTGGTTGGGGTTGCGGCTGAAAGCTCGGCGGCGGCTGCGGCTGAAAGCTCGGCTGGGGTTGCGTCGCAATCGGAAACGGCTGCGGCTGTCCCGGCGGTACCATGACCGCACCCACCGGTGGATTCGCGGCGAACGGCGACGGCGTCGGCTGCTGCGGCACCACGACGGTGTTTTGGCGCCGCTGAGCACAACCGGTCAGGACCAGGCCCGCCAAGAGAATTCCGATAGTTTGTCGCACGCTCCACCTCACTTCGCACCTCCACGCAAGCAGTCTCCACCATTTTAAGTCAACAGCTTCATATAACTTGAAGAGAAAACCGCTGGTTTCGGCAAATCAGGCCCGAAACTGGGCAAGATTTAACGATCCCGCGGGTTGTAGGGGACTCGCAACAATGCCCGAGCCCGACGCGCCAGCCAGGAAAACACGATTGCAAGCGTGTGCACTCCCTTGCTGGCGCGTCGGGCTCCATTGAGTACATAGTCACATGCCCCAATCTATCCTCAAAACCTGGCTCGTCAGCCTGACCTGCGTCTTCGTAGCGGCGTTTCTCGTCAACCGCACTATTCGCGCCGACGACGCCTTTCAACGCTTCGAATACGAAGAACGTCATATGGGGACGCTCTTCCGCATCATTCTTTACGCTCCCGACCAGGCCCGCGCCGACCAGGCCGCCAAGCAGGCGTTCGCGCGCATTGCCGGGCTCGATCAGATCCTGAGCGATTACAAGGACGACAGCGAGCTGATGAAATTGTGCCGACAAGCAGGCGGCCCGGCGGTCCCCGTCAGCGACGATCTATTCAAGGTGCTGCAGCAGGCGCAGGAGATCTCGACCAAGACCGGCGGCGCGTTCGACGTTACCGTCGGCCCCGCGGTGCGGTTGTGGCGGCGGGCACGGCGGACGCGCGAAATGCCCAGCCCCCAGGATCTCGCCAAGGCGGTCAAGCTCTGCGACTTCCGCGCCATTCAACTCGACCCTGCAAAAATGACGGTTCGCCTCACACAGGCCGGCATCCTGATCGATCTCGGCGGCATCGCCAAGGGCTACGCGGCAGACGCGGCGCTGGAAGTGCTGCGCGGGCTGGGATTGTCGCGGGCGCTGGTGGCCGCGGGAGGCGACGTCGCTACGCTCGATCCGCCGCCAGGCTCTGCCGGTTGGAAAGTCGCCATCGGCAATTTGAAGGAGCCGGGGGCCAAGGCGGAAGCGTACCTGTCGCTCAGTCATGCCGCGGTGTCGACGTCCGGCGATGCGGAGCAATTCGTGACCATTGACGGAAAACGCTACTCGCACATTGTCGATCCCAAGACCGGCGTGGGACTCTTGGGTCGGCGCAGCGTGTCGATCCTCGCCGCCCGCGGGACGTTGGCCGACGGCCTGGCGACCGCCGTCTGCGTGCAGGGATTGCAGCAGGGCGCCAAGCTACTCGAGGGTTGGCCGGGGGTATCGGGACTTTTGGTTTTCGAAGAGGACGGCGAACTCCAGCGGACCAGGATCCGCTGGCCTGAAGCGAAATGATTGCCTCCCGGTAGGTGCACGAAATAGCCGCGCGTCAATTAGCGCTGGGGAGCACGCAAGGCCGTAATTCGAACCTTGCTTGTGCTGCGGGCTCTGTCAGAATGCTGTCAATCGAGCGATTATTTGCGTGCAGCGCCTAATACTACATCGCTGGAAGTTTGCAGTGCGTTGCAGTAACTTCAAATAC